>DASTMV010000170.1:0-33562 GCA_035713885.1 Candidatus Udaeobacter sp.
TCAAACTTGCGCGTCTGTACGATGGACGAATGGAGATAGAGATTGTGCGGCATTACTGTGGCACCCAGAATGCCGATGGCGACATAAAGCATTTCCTGGTTCGTCACAATCCGAGACCCGGGAACAAAACCGATTAGCACCCCCATAACGCTTGGTTTCGAGAAAAACAATTCGATTGCAAAACAACTGCCGATCGTCGCGATCAGTGTGATTACGAGCGCCTCAATGTATCGGAAACCTTTATGCTGCAGATACAGCACGGCGACGACGTCGAGGGCAGTGATGGTGCAGCCCCATACTAGGGGAATGCCGAACAAAAGCTGTAAGCCGATTGCTGAACCGACCACTTCGGCAAGATCACATGCCGCAATAGCGATCTCGCAAAGAATCCAGAGGAACCAAACGGTCACAGTAGAGTAATGGTCTCGACAGGCCTGCGCCAGATCCCGTCCCGTGGCGACGCCCAGTTTGATGCACAAGTGCTGAAGCAAGATCGCCATCAAATTGGAAATCATGACGACCGCGAGAAGTGAGTAACCGAATTTGGCGCCTCCGGCGAGATCGGTGGCCCAGTTCCCTGGGTCCATGTAACCGACGGCGACGAGAAAACCCGGGCCTGAGAAGGCAAATAATTTTCGCCAAAAGGAAGCCGTTGTCGGCACAACGATGCTGCGATGAACTTCCGGCAACGAAACCTGTGACGCCGTGCGCCGCCAGGCACTTGCCGGAGGCTCTATCTGATTGGTTTGATTCATCCGTTAGAACCGTACATTGATACCGCTGAGTTCCTCGCTGCTCGTAAGCCACATCCGTAATGCCGAAACTAGAATCAGCATGACTTGTTCAAGAAACCCGTCCCTATCTTTCCGCCAGCACGCTGGCCTGAGAAGAAGCACAGGCATAACCACGTACCATCTCCGAGCGATAGCTCGACCCAACGTAGGCTGCACTGCCAAGTCCGTGCCCAGATGCATGATGTAGCCTAGACTACATTTATCTATGGCGCGATCAAACCATATTTCGCGTTTGCCTGATCCTCTCTTCGACTATGGTCGGATTGTGAAGAAACCGCGACGTCGTAAAAACTTGCGCCGTTATGCAGAAAATTTCTCGCATACTCGTTACGAACATGCGCGTGAGATTGCGGAAGACTATGCCGAAGCCATCGCGTCACTGATTGCGGAGACTGGCGAAGCACACGTGGTCGATCTTTCAGAGCGGCTGGGCGTCACCCATGTGACGGTCAATCGGACGATCGCCCGTCTGCAAAAAGCCGGCTATGTGAAATCTAAACCGTATCGCGCCATTTTTCTCACAAATAAGGGGCGCGATCTTGCTACAGCTTGCAAGACCCGCCACGAAACCGTCGTCGCTTTTCTTCGGTCACTCGGTGTTTCAGAACGCGTTGCCGAAATGGATGCCGAGGGAATCGAACACCATGTTAGCACCCAGACCCTGAGTGCATTCAAGGACGCTTTGCGTGAAAAAGGCGGTTGATTACAGCTGCCTCACCTGTCGTTTTGCTAATCGCTGCTGCTGTTAAGTTCGAGCACAACTCCAAACCGACAACGAATTGAGAGCATGATTGGATGACAACAGATTGAGCAATCCTCGATTGTTGTTTGTTCAGGTTGCGAAGTGTCAATCTGGACTGCAAACGCCTCGCCACAGTACGGACAGGTGATTTCTGACTCTGTAATGAGTTCCATGCCCAGCGAATTCAGTCCAATCTGAGAAGGACTAGGTACTCTGAGGCGCCGGTCTTATCGGCGATGCGTCACTCGGTTGTTTAAAGTGCAATTGCTTGACGCGACGGTTATCGGCCTGGGAAACGGTAACCGTGTAGTCGTCGATTTTGAGTTGCTCGCCGGTCTTCGGCAGATGCCCGAGCAGATGCGTTACGTATCCCCCTATTGTGCTTACGTCCGGACTCTCCAAATCAAGCTTTGCGAGGTCGTTAAGTTCATAAAGGCCCAGGGCTCCATCGACGCTGAATTCGTTGGCGCTGATTTTGCGAAATTCTTCCTTTTCGAAATCGAACTCATCCTGGATGTCACCAACCAATTCCTCCAAAACATTTTCGAGCGTTACGATGCCCACGGTTCCTCCGAATTCATCCACAACGATTGCCAGATGCGCGTGTCTGTTTAGAAATAGTCGGAGCAGATTTTCCAGCGGCATCATCTCGGGAACTGGTAACAAATCCCGTCTTATCTTCATTAAATCGGGATGCGGATCGCGCACTATCGGAAGGAGTTCCTTAATATGAATCAGGCCGATAGTGTTATCGACATTCTCGCGGCACAATGGGAAACGTGTGTGCTGTGATTCGATTGCCTTTTTTACGTTTGTCTCGAAATCGTCTTCCAAATTGAGGTAAACTATTTCACCGCGGGGTGTCATGATATCGCGCACGACGCGGTCGCGCAGATCGAGAACGTTAAACACAAGTTCACGGCCCAAAGGAGTCACATCCTCAGATTTTTCGCTTTGCTCGAGAATTAATCGCAGTTCCTCCTCGCTATGTGCAAGCTCGCTTCCCCGAACGGGTTGAAGCCGAAACACCTTGTGCAAAAGAAAGTTAGAAGACTTATTCAGAAGCCATATCGCCGGTTTAAACAAAAGATAAAAACCACCAAGCGGTCGCATTAATCGGAGGGCGACCGGCAACGGATCAGATATTGCGATATACTTGGGCGCGAGCTCGCCAAACACGATGTGCAAAAAAGTAATACCTGCGAAAGCAAGAGTAAGGGCGATCGAAGTTGCTACGGGATAAGAGTAGACGTGTACAGCGGCCAGCGCGGGTTGCAGGATCGACACCAGCGATTGCTCGCCGATCCAGCCAAGTGCTAGGCTGGCCAGTGTCACGCCCAATTGGGTCGCTGAGAGATATGCATCGAGATGCGCGCGAACACGCTTTACGAAACGGGCGCGCAGGTCACCTTCTTCCAAAAGCGTGTCGAGCTGCGTCGTTCGTACTTTTACAATTGAAAACTCGCAGGCGACGAAGAACGCGTTCAGCGCGACAAGAGTCGCGATAGCTGCGAGTTTGCCCAGGATCAACATTGGTGGGTCCCAGTTAGGCGCGACTCTTTGGTCGATCGAAATTGCTACCAACAGAAACAGCAGGGGCATATTGATTACTCGGACGCATATCCTGGCGTCCGAAAGAGATATCGACGCGAATTTACCAACTGGATTTGGTCACGCCAGGGATCAAGCCCCGTGAAGCCAGCTCACGAAACGCGAGACGCGACATTTTGAAGCGCCGAATGAAAGCGCGCCGGCGTCCACTGACCTGACAGCGGTTCACCACACGCGTGGGACTCGCGTCACGCGGCAATTGAGCCAAACCGGTATAATCTTTCTTGGCCTTGAGTTCGGCGCGCAAAACGGCGTACTTTTTTGCAGTCGCACGCTTACGTTCATTGCGATTAATCCAGGCTTTCTTGGCCATAAGAAGCGTCGAATTTAGCAGTGGTCCTGGGATTTGCAACCCAGCAACTCTAACGAAATGATGGCTGTCGAAGCCGTCCTTAAAAAGCCTTAACCCAGAGCGCCTGCGCGTCGTCTCTGTTTGACCAGCGCGCTGGTGGACCGGCGAGCGCCGTCCCGTGGAGAACCTCGCTTCTGTTTCAGGCCCTCTGTTCGGTTCAGGCTATCCTGTAACACTTTCACCAAATCAACGACGTTCGTCGGCGCCGGAGCAGCAGAACCCTTTGCTGTAATTTCCTTGTGCTGCGCCTTTTGTTCTATGATCTCCATAAGCGCAGTTCGGTATTCATCTCGATATTTCTCGGGCTTCCACGGCTCACTCATGCTATCGATAAGCGCCTGCGCCATTTTTAACTCCTTGTCGGTTACGGCCGTATTCGAGCCGTTCTGTAGCACGTCGGTGCTCAAAATTTCACTGGCAAAATGCATCAGCTCCAAAATCAGAAACAAACCGTCCGGTTTGACGGCAGCAAGGTGTTCGCGGTTGCTGATTACAACCTTGGCAATACCAATCTTGCCGGTCCCGCTCAACGCCTTGTGCAAAACTGAATAGGCTTTTTCTCCTCCTTTTTGCGGCTCGAGAAAGTATGGCTTGTAGAAGAACTTGGGATCTACCTGTTCCAAGTCGACGAAGTCCGTGATATCAATCGAATGCGTCGATTCAATGCGCACTTTCTCGAAGTCCTCGTCCTTTAAAACAACATAACGGCCTCGCTCGTACTCGAAACCCTTTACGATCTGGTCGCTTGGAACTTCCTTTGAGTCTGCTTCAGCCACCTTTTTATATCTGATGGGACTAAGATCGCTGGAACGAAGCTGTCGGAAACTAAGCTTCTCCTCGCGTGTCGCCGGGTAAACAGCGACCGGAATGTAAACCAGCCCAAAGCTGATGCTGCCTTTCCAGATGGGACGCATACGGGCAAATGCTTTCCCATGACTCTCTCCCTGTCAATCTTATCCGAACCTCGGCAGTCTTGTCCTTGCTTCGCTGAAATTCCTTGCAAGTCGGAGAAAGAGTCTGATCATAAAGGTTGATATGAGCCTGATCGGCAGCTTCATGAACTTGGCAGGGCCGGACTTGATCGTCATTCTGCTGATCATCCTTGTTTTGTTTGGAGCGAAAAAATTGCCGGAACTCGCACGTGGAATGGGTCAGGCCGTAAAGGAGTTTCAGAAAGCCAAGGACGAATTCAATGACGAACTGCACAAAGCCGGTAAATCGGAACCCGAAATCGCCCAGACAGAAGTGAAAGCGGCGCAATCGACTGTCGCGCGAGGCGGAGAGCGGGCTCCAGGCGCCTTGGTGCCGCCGCAACCGAACGAAGCGGCGACCCCTGGCGAGAAGGGTAGCTAGGTTTAATTCATCAGACAACCTACGCCAAGCAGCGTGGGCATTCCCAAAAGTTAGGAATAGAGGCAGTATCTCAGACCTTTCGCACGAAGCACTTCCTATCACGTGCTTGCCTTACATCGCCTTTGAAGAACGCTAGACAAGACAATTCAAAGCTTTCTGCACGTTTGACCGAACACGCAATTTACGGCAAAATCGCGGCTCGTTTATGTCTAAGCAGGATTTGCGCGCCCAAATCAAGGAGATGCTGGTGAAAAATCTTATGCTTCAGGTTACTCCTGATCAGATCGCCGATGACTTGCCGCTTTTCGGTCCGGATGGACTTGGCCTTGATTCTATTGACGCCCTCGAATTGGTCGTGAGCATGGAAAAAACATTCGGTGTTGGTGTGCCAAACTCCGATGTAGCCGGAAAAGCGCTGCGAAGTGTGAACACGATTCACGATTACATTCTCGAAAAACGCGCTGCCGCTGCATAGGAAACGCCACCGGCGCCACGCCGTGTCGACGTGAATATTCTCTACGTAGAGAGCAGCCGCAGTTGGGGCGGCCAGGAGTATCGCACTTGCCTAGAAATCAACTGGCTCAATTCACACGGGCATCGAGCATGGCTGATCTGCAACCCGGAGAGTCAGGTTCATTCGAAGGCCGCTGAACTCGGCACCCGACTGATCACAATGCCGCTGCGGAGCCGCTTTGACCCGCTGTGTTCGTGGCGCCTCTGGAGATTCTGTCGCCAAAATCAAATCGATCTTGTGAAAGCCTACAGCTCGAAGGACCACTGGATTTGCCTGCCGCTGTATTTCTCTGGAATTCCATTAAGCCGCGCGCGTTGCATTACCGATCCAATAGGCAACAGAAGTCGTGCATTCGTGTTTAAGTTCGGCTGTTCCCAAATCGTCGCTGATGCATCGGTCATTAAACGCCAGTTTGTAAAACACGGAGTAAATCCGGCAAAGATTCAGGTCATTGGTTCAGCTGTCGATTTGCAAAAATTCAAGCCTCCGCGTGACCGGAGAAAATTCCGTGGTGAAATAGGAGTTGGTAACGACACGATACTGATTGGCAATGTTGGGATGATTCGACCGGACAAGGGCCAACTGGAGCTGGTCAAAGCAGCACCTCTGGTATTGCAAAAGCATTCTGATGCACGCTTTGTCATCGTCGGCCAGGGCACCGGCATTTTGAAACGCGGAATCAATGTGAGGAATGCGATCGATGGTCTCGGCTTGGCTAACAAGATCCTTATGGCCGGCTATCGCTGGGACACACCGGACGTTTACGCCGCATGCGACATGATCGTCATTGCGTCGCTGCGCACCGAGGCCTCTCCAATTGTTTTGCGAGAAGCTTTCGCCAGCGGACGACCGGTTATCGCTACAAAAGTGGGCGACATTCCTGAAATCGTGCAGCATCGCCAAAACGGTCTGCTGATCGAACCAGCCGACACTCAAGCACTCGCCGCCGCAATCTTGGAATTCATTTCCGATCCGGACTTGGCTGCGCATTGTGCAGCGAACGCTCTCCGTTATGCGAGCGAACACTTTTCATTCGACAAAATGATGCACGCAAAATTGCACGCCGATTTTGCTATTCTTTGTAAGAACCGTCTGCGCGGACCTAATTCGCGTTCTTCGCGCGACATCAAGTCGTTTGAAAAGAATTGATCGCATCAATTAATTGACGAAACCGCCCAAGTCGCGTGCGACACGGTGTGAAAATCAGACGAGGTAAATCGCGAATTTCAAGTTCATTTTTTTCTTCAATCAGCACAGCGTTTTGGACGATTTCACCTGTGCGCACAATGTCCGCGAATCGCGCATTCAGATCGGCAATCGCCTTTTTGGACAGGCAATAATTAAGCCGGATAACGAAATGCTCCTCTCCCAGCGCGAGGAATGAAAGATATTGTAGAACTCGGTGATTTCCGCGGCTGCTTCCTGCGCGCTGTGCTTGATTTTGAAAAATGCCAGGTCTTCGACCGACATGAAGCCCAGCTTCAGAAGGCGCTCAAACTCCATCCATGTCTCCCAATATCTTCCATCTGAATGCTCTAACAGTACGACCGGGACAATGCGCGATTTGCTCGTCTGCATCAGCGTGAGCACCTCGACGCTTCATCCAGTGTTCCAGGTCCGACGGGCAAAAGCGTGAATGCGTGCGCCTCCTTCACAAACGTCAATTTCCGCGTGAAAAAGTAATTCAAGGTGATTAACTTTGGATCTTTTTCGACCACTTGATTCACGCATTGCTCTGAGGCAAGGCGGATATTCAACGCAAAGCTCTGTGCCCGGATCAGAGTTGCGGGGGCTAGGCTGCCAAATCGGCAACTAATTGTCTAACGGAGAATCCGATTGCCGACCTAAGGCCCCCGCATTCGGAAGATTTTTGTGGTTGTTGTCAATACCAACGTAACGCATTTCACTCGATACGCTGACGGACAACGCACGCGAGAGCTATTCCCCTTTGAGGGGATCATTGTTAAATCGAAATTAAGTCTTCAAGGATCTCGCGTATATGGCGAATCGGCAGCGAGTAATGGCCCTCGTCTTTGATGAAACGCGCTTTGCAATTCGGAAGACGGTCCGCGATTTCTTTCGCCAGCTGAACGGCGAAAGCGCGGTCTTCTGTTCCATGCCAGAGACGCACAGGCACCTGCACATCTTCGATTGCGAATCCCCACGGCTCGGCATAAATCCGTGCGTCGAGCAAGACTCCCTTCACCGAGCCGCGCCAGGCACGGCGTTGGCTCTCGAAAATTGCTTCAAAAGCTGCGTCGTCGCGCAAGCTCGCTGCGTCGCACGATCGCAATAGCAGCATCTTTAAAAGCAGGGGACGAAGCCGGATCGGCGCACGGAACGAAAGAAACGGTCGCGCAAGGTAAAACAATTGTTCCAACAACCTGGGCCGGTTGCGATAAACTGCCAGCATCCAGCGATAAAGCGGCAGTAATCCTTCGAAATCCTTCAGCTCGCCAAATGGAATTGCCCCGCCTACCACAGCGATCGCAGGCACCCGTTCGGGTATCGCGTTCGCGGTTGCGTACGCATAGGGCGCGCCGCCCGAGATCGCAAGAATTCGGAACTTGCCAATCTCGAGATCATTAGCAAACCGCTCCAAGAACGACGGCCAATGGCTCAACTTTCGATCCGCCTGCAGGCTCGAGCCACTGATGCCCGGCCGGTCGGGTGAAATAATCCGAACGCCGAGAGCGTGCGCTGGTTCATCTGCGAGTTGTGCCATCGTGCACGAGCTAGGCCAGCCGTGGCAGAATATCACCGGCGTGCCAGTTGGGTCGCCATATTCTTGAAAAGCAACAACGGCACCGTCACTAAGGTGAATTACATCGTTCCTGTGCATATCTCGGCAGCCTCTTTCCAGTAGTCGTATTGCAAGGCCTCTATCCGTAGTCCAAAGTGTACCGCGGAAATACAACTGCGCTTTTGGAGCTTTTATGAATCATCACTCCCAACAACCTCCTCCAGGAAAAATCGAGGAGCATGGCAAAGGTATTGGTGCACCGTCGGCTGATGAAGTGGAAAGACGCGCCAAGGAAATCGCCATCATCGATGAGCGCAACCCTGACGAGTTTACAGAAGCTGATTGGGCACAGGCGCGCCACGAGCTGATGGGCGAAGAAAACAATGTGCCCCCCGAGGAAACGCCCGATAATGCTGATATGACGGAGGAATGGAGTGTGGTCGCCAGTTCCAAGGGTCACCGCATGCCGCGTCCCGGGACCGAAGAAGAAGAAACTGTCGGAGAGCATCTCGTCATCGAAGGGATAGAGGAAGCGACTCACGATCAGATGCTCGAAGCGCGTCTGGAGGAACTCGAGCAGGAAGGAGAAAACCCTTGAGTACGGCCGCAGCCGAGACCGCCGCGGGCACTCTGGCGGCGAAACACTCTCCTTGCTCCACGAAACTGAGGCGCGCGGAACGATTGCGCAATCGTTTCCATCAAATCAGGAATTTTACCAATTGGCTGTATGCCGGTCTTGAACCGGAAGATTGCGTGGTGCAATCAATGCCAGACGTCAGCCCCACCAAGTGGCACCTCGCACACACCACCTGGTTTTTCGAAACATTTGTACTGAAAAAATTCGTTCCACAATACCGTGCAGAAATTCCAGAGTACGCCTATCTTTTCAATTCTTATTATAATGCCGCAGGTGATATGCACCGGCGCGATCTACGGGGGCTGATTTCACGCCCGACCGTCAGCGAAGCGCAACGTTACCGCTCATCGATTGATTCCCACATCGACTATTTGCTCTCTAACGCGGACGAAAAATTGCTCGATGATATTGAGCCGCTGATCGTGCTTGGTGTGCATCACGAACAGCAACACCAGGAATTGCTGATCACTGATATCAAACATGTGTTTGCCCAAAACCCACTTTATCCCGTTTTCCGACCCAGTAGAGATGGCGCGCTGTACCGTCCGGACGCCGCGGCGCGGCGTCCCTGCCAATTTATCGATTTCGAACAGATCATCGTTGCGATTGGTCATGACGGTCGCGGTTTCTCGTACGACAATGAAGGTCCACAGCATGAAGCCTTGGTGCCGGCGTTTTCATTGGCGTCATGCCCGGTAACCAACGGCGAATACATGGCCTTCATGGAAGACAACGGCTACCGACGCCCGGAATTCTGGTTGTCACTTGGATGGATAGCAGTGAACGAACAACACTGGGATGCACCGCTTTACTGGGCAAAACGCAATGGCACCTGGTGGAACTTTACGTTGTCGGGCTTTCGCCCCGTTGATGAAACAGAACCTGTTACGCACATTAGTTATTTCGAAGCCGATGCATATGCCAACTGGGCGGGTGCACGGCTTCCCACTGAATTCGAATGGGAGCGTGCCGCGGACAGATGTCCGATCGAAGGAAATTTTGTTGAAGGCAAATTGTTTCATCCCACAGGTGGATCGTCAGCTGTCTCAGCGGAGAATCCGAATAGCGACTCGCAGCTTTACCGAATGTTCGGTGACGTTTGGGAATGGACGCGCAGCGCTTATTCTCCGTACCCCGGTTATCGCGCCGGAGCCGGAGCATTAGGCGAATACAACGGCAAGTTCATGTGCAACCAATATGTCCTGCGCGGCGGTTCCTGCGCCACCTCGCACACTCACATTCGCCGAACCTACCGCAATTTCTTTCAACCTGAAAAGCGGTGGCAGTTTACCGGAATCAGATTGGCACGCGACCCACAATGACTTGTTAGGGCGCGACCGCAGGCGCGCCGCTCTCAGCCGTTATCATGAGCGGAGATTACTCAATCGTCGGGCAGCAAGTCTCTGAGCCAGACTCGTCTGATCTGCTTACAGACGTAATTGCGGGACTCTCGTCGAATCCACGCACACTACCGTGCAAATACTTTTACGACGAACGCGGCGCAGCATTATTCCAAAAGATTTGTGAGCTGCCGGAATATTATATAACCCGTACCGAGATTGATATTCTGGACCAATATCGCGCTGAAATCGCATCCCAACTGGGACCGAATACCGAGCTCATCGGACTCGGGACGGGCGCAGGTACGAAGACACGTATTCTGATCGAGGCGCTTGAGAAACCTGCCGTTTACGTCCCCGTGGATATCTCCGAAAAACAGCTGCGCGAATCGACCGCTCTTTTCCAAAAAATTTTCCCCGATCTCGAAATTCTTTCGGTCTGTGCCGATTACCTCCAACGCGTCGTGTTGCCGTCACCGCGCCGCAGAGCTGTCCGTAAAATTGTTTACTTTCCGGGATCAACCATTGGTAATTTCGAACCTGCTGAAGCCCTCGAGTTCTTGCACCGAATCGCGAATCTTTGCCGGGGAGGCGGCGGGCTCCTGATCGGCGTTGATCTAAAGAAAGACCGGCAAGTGCTCGAAGCCGCTTACAACGATCGTGCCGGCATAACTGCTCAATTCAATTTGAATTTATTGGAGCGGGCGAACCGTGAACTCGGCGCAGACTTCGACCTGGAGGAGTGGCAGCATCGCGCGATTTACAATCCCGACGCCGGCCGCATCGAAATGCATCTCGTTAGCGAGATCGAACAATGTGTTCATGTCGATGCACACAAATTCCATTTCCGCCAAGGTGACAAAATCATCACTGAGTTTTCGTACAAGTATGCACCGGAAGAGTTCGCAGCGCTCGCCGCCAAAGCCGGATTGAAGTTTGTTCGGATGTGGACTGACAACGCAGGTTTGTTTGGACTTTTTTATTTGGTGGCCTTGCCCGAAGGTATTGGCGATTGACCGCAATCGTGCAACGGAATCGCGCGCCCAGATGGTTCCGGTGAATCGCCCCTACCTGACTCAATTCTTGGAATGACTGCGCTCGTTCACCTTTCCGACGTTAGCAAGCGGTACAACGACGCGACAGCATTACATCCCACAGATCTGTCGATTGAACGTGGCAAAACGACTGCGCTGATTGGACCAAGCGGCTGCGGTAAATCAACGCTACTCCGTTTAATCATTCGACTCGTAGAACCTGATTCAGGTTCAATTGAGTTCGATGGAGAAAAGGTCACTTCCGAAAATATAAACACTTTGCGTCGTCGGATTGGTTACGTAATCCAAGAGGGCGGATTGTTTCCACACCTCACTGCGCGCGCAAACGTCGTTTTGATGGCGCGCCACATTGGAAAGCGGCTCGATGAAGTGCAAAGCAAACTCTCGGAGTTATGCGAGTTGACGAGATTTTCGGAGAGCTTGTTTTCGCGGTACCCACTTGAACTTTCAGGAGGCCAGCGGCAACGCGTCAGTCTCATGCGGGCATTGATGCTTTCGCCGGAACTACTGCTGCTCGATGAACCGCTCGGCGCGCTCGATCCACTGGTTCGCGCCTCTTTGCAAAAAGACCTGAAGCAAATTTTTGCGCGCCTTGGCCAAACGGTTCTGTTTGTCACTCACGATTTGGCTGAAGCCATTTATTTTGGCGACGAAATTGCGCTAATGAAGGCTGGGCGAATCGTGCAAAAGGGCACTGTCAGCGACCTGCGCGAAAGACCAGCTGACGCTTTTGTCTCCGAATTCATCAATGCCCAAAGGGGCATCGCGAATTCATGAATCAAAACAGGAAGACAGGAGAGGAAACGATTGAATCTGGAAACCATGAATTCAGGACTTGGAACCTAAAAAGTTCATCTTTCCTGATTTCCCGGCTCTCAAATTTTCTCCTGATTTTTTCATCTGTTCCTGTTTTCCTGATTCATTCTTCACCTGCTGCCGATGTCGTGGTCGGTTCGAAGAAGTTCACGGAATCGTATGTGCTCGGCGAAATCGCCAAGCGTGCGCTGAACGAATCGGGAATCCCGGCGCAACATCGGCAAGGCATGGGCGGTACAATTATTCTATGGCAAGCGCTCCGCAACGGGCAGATTGACGCTTACCCGGAATACACGGGGACAATTGCGGAAGAAATCTTGAAAAAGAATGAGCCGTTATCGTTCGATAAGATTCGTGAGTCGCTGGCGAATTTTAACGTGGGCATCACGTATCCGCTGGGATTCAACAACACGTATGCCCTTGTAATGCGGCGTGGGGAAGCGCAACGGCTCGGCATTCGGACAATCAGTGATTTGCGGAAACATCCGGAACTCAAAATCGGTCTCACACACGAATTTCTCGATCGGCAGGATGGTTGGCGACCATTGCGCGAGCGATACACGCTTCTCCAAAAGAATGTGATCGGCATCGATCACGCGCTCGGTTATGCTGCGCTTGCTGACGAATCGATCGATGTAAAAGATGCGTATTCGACAGACGCGAAAATAGAGCAAAACGATCTTGTTGTGCTCGATGATGACCTTCACTTTTTTCCGAAGTACAAAGCGGTTTTTTTGTTCCGATCGGCAATGCGCCCTGACGCGATTGATGCATTGCACAATTTGGACGGCACGCTTGATGAGAAGCGTATGATTCGCCTTAACGCCGAAGCGGAGCGCACGAAGAATTACACGAGAGCGGCAGATCTATATTTCGGCCAGCGCACAGAGTCGGCGAGGTCCTCCGGCGAATCCTTTGGACAAAGGCTTGCGCGCTGGACGCTGCGTCATCTCCAACTGGCTGGATTTTCGCTGTTGCTCTCAGTGCTGGTCGGCGTTCCGCTTGGCATTGTGGCGAGTCGCGGTGGCGCGATCGGCCATACGATCATTGGCTTCGTCGGCGTGGTGCAAACAATTCCGTCGCTCGCGCTGCTGGCCCTGCTTGTTCCCCTGCCCTTTTTTGGAATTAGCGTGCGCACTGCGATCACGGCGTTGTTTCTTTATGGTTTGCTGCCGATTGTCCGTAACACTGCCACCGGCCTTCAGGATATCCCGCGTTCGTTGCGCGAATCCGCGGTCGCGTTGGGACTTAGCCGTACGGCCCGGCTTTGGGAGATCTATCTTCCGATGGCTTCGCGCTCCATTCTCTCCGGAATCAAGACAAGCGCCGTAATCAACATAGGAACTGCCACACTTGCAGCACTGATTGGTGCAGGCGGTTTAGGCGAACCGATTTTGAGCGGTCTTAACTTGAATGATCACGTCACAATCATGGAAGGAGCCATTCCAGCTGCGGTGCTCGCGCTCCTGGTGCAATGGTTTTTCGATCTGCTCGATCGCCTGCTGATTCCAAAAGGACTGCGATTATAGGTGGATCGTCTTCTCCGAAGACGATGTCAGACAATAATCGACGGCGCGGATTAAGTGGGGCGGAAAGCCGCATTGCTTTTGCCGACGCGTTGAGGACACCGCGCTCCATCTTTGCTGATTCACTCGCAGCAGTTACATAGCGATATGGCAATCGCTTCCGTCAATCCCGCTACAGGCAAAAAACTGAAGGAGTTTTCGCCCTTTGACGACGCGGAAATCGAAAAGCGGCTGAGCCGCGCTGACGAAGCATTCCGAAGGTACCGCCCGACCACCTTCACTGAGCGTTCCGAACTTCTGCATGCGGCGACGGAGCTTTTATTCCAGGAAAAAGAAAAATTTGCCGAAATCATCACGCTCGAAATGGGTAAATTGTTTCGCGATTCAGTCGCGGAAATCGAGAAATGTGCGCGCGGTTGCCGATTTTACGCCGAGAATGGCGCACGATTTTTGGAACAGGAACCGGCGCAGACGGATGCTGCTGAAAGTTACGTCGAATACCAACCGCTCGGGGCCGTGCTCGCTGTAATGCCGTGGAATTTTCCTTTTTGGCAGGTGTTTCGATTTGCCGCACCCGCCTTAATTGCCGGCAATGTCGCGCTGCTTAAGCACGCATCGAATGTTCCGCAATGTGCGCTCGCGATTGAAAATATCTTCTGCCGTTCCGGATTCGAAGAGGGCATTTTCCAGACACTGATGATCGAGCCGGAGCAGGTGCAAAAGCTCATCATCGATCCGCGCGTAAGAGCGATAACCCTAACGGGCAGCGAGCGGGCTGGCAGTGCGGTCGCGAGCGCAGCCGCGCGCGAGATCAAGAAAAGCGTGCTCGAACTCGGGGGTAGCGACGCGTTTATTGTGATGCCGAGCGCTGACTTCGAGCGGACACTGAGCACAGCCGTGAAGGCGCGTACGATCAATACCGGCCAGTCCTGTATCGCTGCGAAGCGGTTCATCGTCGCCGATTCGGTTTACGAGCGCTTTCTTGAGCAGTTCGTTGACCGGATGCGCAGTCTCAGGCTTGGCGACCCAATGGATCCGGCGACTGAACTGGGTCCGCTTGCAACAGAACACATTTTGCAAGGCGTCCACGACCAAGTTCAGAAATCGACCGCCGCAGGCGCAAAACTGTTGACTGGTGGAAATCGTGTTCACGGCTCGGGATTCTTCTATGAGCCCACCGTTCTGGTCGACGTCCCAAAAGACTCGCCCGCGTACCGCGAGGAGGTCTTCGGCCCTGTCGCAACTGTTTTCCGTGCGGCCACCGCCCATGAGGCGATCGACCTTGCGAATGACACCACATTCGGTCTGGGGGCGAGCGCTTGGACTAACGATCGCAAAGAGCAGAAACTGTTCGCGTCTGAGCTGGATGCCGGAATGGTCTTTATCAACGCCATGGTTGCCTCCGATCCGCGTCTGCCGTTCGGGGGAGTTAAACGTTCCGGATTCGGACGGGAACTCGGCGCCGCAGGAATTCGCGAATTTACAAATACCAAGACGATTTGGATTTCCTGATAACGGAACGGGAATGATTCACCAAGTCCAGGAAACTCCACCGTAAATTGAGCGCCCGTCGCCAGGATGGAAAATCGCGGGATCCGGTCCCGCGCGCGCGTCCGCGATCACGTCGATGGAGGCCGCATAGCGCTGGTTGCTCAGGTTCCTGCAATCGATAAAGACTGAGAATCCGTTAGTCCGCCGATAGCCGGCGCGGAAGCCAAGCAGCAGGTAAGTATCAGCGAAGAGCGAGTTCGCCTCATCAACTGGGTAATGCGAAAGGTTACACTGGAGATTTGGGCCCGCATAGAAACCAAACGGATTTTCGTAAAGCAATTGCGCTTCGTAAACATGAATCGGGATTCCCGCGATACGATTGTCGCCGTAAACAGAGTTCTGATCGAAATGAAAATCGTTAAGCGTATAGCTCTGACCGAGTGATAAACGATCACCCGAGCGATTTGACTGCTCTGGCATGAAGATGTCGCGAAGCAATTCAATCTCCAGGCTTGCCTCGATTCCTTGATGATTCGTGCGCGGAACATTTCTTGTGCCGATATCGTTCCCAAACGCGTCGTTGATCTCGAGCAATTCATTATGAACCCACGAGCGATAAAGCGACAACTCCCATTCAAAACGCGAATATTCTCCACGAGTTCCGACTTCGAGGGTCCAAGCGTGTTGCGGCCACAGCGGTGTGTAAACAACGCTGGAATTTGGGCCTTCACTGAAGTCGACCAAATTATCTAGAGAAGGTGGTTGCCAACTGCGACTGAAATTGATAAACGCCTGTGTCTGGCGATCAATTTCGTATATCGCGCCAAGCTTGGGATTGAGTCCCCAGAAATTTTGCCGGTTTGATTGATTCCCCGCGTCGTCGCTGAAGACCTCGTCCTTGAAATGACGCTCTGCGAAAATCGCCTGAGCTCCGGCGAGGATCGAGAACCGCCGTGTGAGATACAGTTGGTCCTCGACATAGGCTGGAAGGTTTATTGAACTGCCTATGCCTCGCGCGGTCGTCGCGCCCGTGTTCCCGAAAATATTTTCGTAGTTTTGAGTGGGCTCAACTTCGTACTGTGGGCTCAGGCCAATTGTAAGATCATTTCGCCGGCCAAAGATTTCGTAACGGCTGACGAAATTCAGGTTTCCGCCAAAATTGTCTGAATAAAACTGCTCGATGCCTTCGCGGAATTCGGGTGAAAAAAATCCACGATTCTCAAGATTCCGATGAAACCAGAAGACGCCGGCATCGAATTCAACTTCTGCCGTTCGCACGCTTAGTTTGTCCGCCATCCGAATGTAAGTCCATGCTTTGTTCCAATCCTGGGCGATCGCCAATGGGTTAGCCTGCGTGGGGTCGTTTTTCATTTCTGACTTGGTCAAACCGCCAGGCACATTTCGATCAATTCCGTCCAAGGTGAGATAAAATCGATTTTCGGCTTGTTCGTTGAACTTGTATCCAAGATCAGCAAAGAGGGTTTCCGTGTTTTCGCGGCTATGTTCTCGAAAACCATCGCGCGATCGGAAACCGATGGCGCCATATTCGTCAAAGGGCCCTTGCACTGACCCGCCGCTCACCTCGCCGTGGAAGAAGCCGTAACTTCCTCCTTCAAGCCGGATCTGAAATGGCGCCGCACTGTATCCGGTAAAGGGCGCGAGGTTAATCGCTCCGCCAAGCGTCAGCGCGCCGTATTTAAATGCATCTGCGCCTCGGAAGACTTCCGCGTAAGCAAGCGAGGCAACATCAAAATCCTCCAGAATGGTTTCGCCATCTCCCTGATTAAAGTTCAGCCCATCGAGTAAGAACATCACTCCAAGCGGCTCATCCTCAGACGTGATTCCGGAACCTCGAATCGAAATTTTCGAAACCTCTGTCCCGTTTTCCGATTGAAGAAAAACGCCCGCGGTTCGTTGCAGCAAATCTTCGAAATTCGACGCGCGACCGAGTTGCATGTCGTCGGCCGTTTTCACTGTGAAGGCTCCCGGAATTTCGGTCTTCTGTTTGTCGGATTGTTCGGGTGACCGCGAGGCGAGCGACTTGATCGCCTCTCCGGTCACTGTCACTTCCTCCGTCTCCGCCGAATCACTCGAAGTGTCTGCTGCGTGCGATTTTTCGACTGCGACGACTGCAACTGTTGAGATCACCAGGACGGTGCAGGTTCGCCACATTGAGTTCCCTCAATCGCTCATCGAAAGTTCCTTCACAAATCGCCATCCGTTTCGTTTGTAACCAAGCGACTCGTAAAAATGGTGAGCATCTTCTCGCGTAAGCCGGGTATCCAGTCCGACGCGCTTGATCGCTCGCCCGACAAAATCTTTTTCCACCGCCGCAACCAAACTCCGCCCAACGCCCAGCCGACGCGAATCCCTCCTCACAACCAGAGTCACAATTCTCCCGCCCGGTTCATTATGCGCAAAACTGTGGTAAGCGAGTGTTCCGATCATCCCGCAAACTTTTCCATCGACCTCGGCGAGAAATGTACGATAGCGCCCATCGCGTAAAATCGGTTTCAAGCGGCGCCGCATCTCGGCGGAAGTTGTCTCGTAACCTAGCTCACACATGAGGGCGGCAAGTGCGGGTGCATCGGTCAACTTGGCGTTCTGAATTGTAAGACCATTTTTCTGTAATGCCGGCCCCGAAACTTTTCGGTGCTGCAATCGCGGTGTAGAGAATGCGCTCACGGTAGCAGTCCTTCAATGATTCCTGCGCATTCGTAAAAAACCAAAAAGTGATGCCGCGATTCAGCTTGCGAGGTCATCCTGGCATTCTAACCTTTTCCTGTGCTCGAAACTCATCCGACAGCGTACGACTCCAAAATCGAAGGTAATGTTATTTTTACGCGCTTGGATGCGGCGCTCAACTGGGTGCGCAAGAATTCGCTTTGGCCCATGCCGATGGGGCTGGCTTGTTGCGCGATTGAATTGATGGCCACAGCTGCGTCGCGATTCGATATTGCGCGGTTCGGTGCGGAGGTGATGCGTTTTTCGCCGCGGCAATGCGACGTGATGATTGTTGCTGGCACTGTCACCTACAAAATGGCGCTGGCGGTGAAACGAATTTATGAGCAAATGCCGGAACCAAAATGGGTCATCGCCATGGGCGCGTGCGCATCCACCGGCGGCATGTATCGCTCGTATGCGGTTTTGCAAGGGATCGATCAGCTGTTGCCGGTTGATGTTTATATCTCCGGTTGCCCGCCGCGTCCCGAGGCGTTGCTGGCCGGGCTGATGAAACTGCAGGAGAAGATTTCGAGCGAACGGTCGTTGCGAAATCAGAATCCGCAGCTGGCCGAAACACTTGAGGAAGCGCTGGCATGAGCATGCTCACTGTATCATCCCGAGCGAAATTAAGATTTTTGACTCCGCTTCGCTCCGCATGACTGTGCGTCACCTGTTGCTATGATTGCGCAAGAACTGTTCGACTCCCTGGAGAAATCGTTCGTCGGAAAAGTTCAGTGGAAGAGTGAATTTCGCGCCGAGACAACTTTTACGATCGAAGCAGGCGATCTCCGAGAAATTGCAACATTTTGCCGCGACAGACTATCATTCGATTACCTGCTCGACATCACGAGCATCGACAACTTCGGCGAGGAGTCTCGATTCGAAATTGTTTATCATCTCTATTCGATGGGGCACGGTATCCATCTCCGATTCAAACTAAAACTATCCGAGGAAGTCGGAGCAGTAAATACCGTTTCGGATATCTGGCCCACGGCGAATTGGCACGAACGTGAGATTTACGACATGATGGGAATCAAGTTCAACGGCCATCCCGATCTGCGTCGCATTTTAATGTGGGAAGGCTATCCTTATTTCCCGCTACGAAAGGATTTTCCGCTGGAAGGTTTGCCTAGCGAAATGCCCGACGTCGCTTTTACTAAGGTCACACCGCTCGAAGGCGGTCCCTTCGTAACAGTTCCGACAACTGCCGGCTCAAAAGATCGCGAACCACGGGCACGCCCGCCTGAATTGTAGGCCGTTTTAGATCGCAGTCGCACCGCTGCGGTCGGTTGTGCAATTACCCGGCTGATACCGGCGGTGCAGTGTCGGGTTTGCGACTCACGACCATTACGTCTGGTCGCAGGGTATCGTCACGTGATGCCACGGGCTTATGGCCTGATTTCGGATACGCTATCCGGCTGTGCAGCATCATCAGCAACGTGAATCGAAAACGATCGGCGATAATTTTCAGTTCGCCAAGGGTAAGGTCACATTCGTCTAATTGCCCGTCGGTGATGCGTTGTTCGATGATCTCGTTTACAAGTGTTTCGATTCTTTGCGGCGTCGGTTTCTCCAGACTGCGCGAAGCGCTTTCAATTGCGTCAGCCAGACTAATGATGGCGCTCTCTTTAGTCTGTGGTTTTGGCCCAGTGTAACGAAAACTCGCTTCATGCACCTCGGGGACATCGTCCTCGCGCAATCTCATAATTTTGCCGCCCGCGAGAGCGTCTTCATGTTGCTGGAGCGCCCGTTGGTAAAAATAAAGCACAAGTGACGTGCCATGATGTTCTTGAATAATGTCGATCATCCGCTGGTTTAGCCGGTATTTCAGCGCCAGATCTACGCCTTCCTTAACATGCGCTATGATTATTAAAGCGCTCATTGTCGGCGCGAGATCGTCGTGCGGATTTCGCTCGAAACTCATATTCTCAGTGAAGTATTGAGGTTTTACGAGTTTACCGACATCGTGAAAATAAGAACAGACACGACAGAGCGTCGCGTTTGCGCCGACCGCTTCCGCGCCAGCTTCGGCGAGATTGGCCACGACAAGACTGTGATGATAGGTGCCCGGCGCTTCGATCGTCATACGCCGTAACAGCGGATGATTGAGGTCCGATGCTTCAAGCCAGGAAATATCCGTCGTGATTCTGAACAGGTTCTCGAGCATCGGCAGTGCCCCGCCCACTATCGTAGCGGTGATAATACCGTTGCCAATGGCAAGCGCGCTTTGCACTCCGAGCATTGCCCAGTCATTGGCCATCGGATCGAACCAGTTAATCGGCCCGATCAAGCCAAAGGTCAGAGACAAGAACCAAATGGCGAGGCCGACGCACAAGCCGGCACGGATCAATTTACTCCGTCGCCGCACCTGCAAGGTCAGAGAGACAGCGGTAAAACCGCTGATCAAACTGGTTATCAAAAGCGGGGCGTCAATTGGACCAAACAGCATGCTGCTCCATAGGCTCACAAAGAATGCAACGTAAAGACCATGCTGTCGCCCTAACAAGACGCTAAGCATCAGGGGCGCAAAAGCGTAGGGCGTGATTAATCCGCCCATTTCCGGTTTCAGAAACCAATAATTGCCGCTGTTGCAAACAACGAGCAACAACTTGGTAACAGCTAACTGAACAAAAATAACAGAGAAGACGAGAAGAACTCGCGGGTTTTGCTCGAAGCTTTTTGGCTGGTTGATCCAAAGCTGCGTGATCGCAGTAGCCAGCACCAAAAGTGCTATCACATAGTTCTTCGTTGGCTCTGGCTGCTGCCCGCTAAAGACAAGAAATGCCAACCCTCCGGCAAAGAGCGCAAATATCAGGAGCTTTACGTATGGCGAAATTTCCAGATTGCGCACTAATTCGCTGCGTGACCGGCGGCGCCGCCGTTTGCGTGAGGAGAGACCGCGTTTGATCAGGCGACCACGTTTGAAAAAATCGAACATCGTCAGTCTTGTCTACACGCCTAGGGGACGAGCGTTCGGTGCGCCTGATAGGCGCCGATAATAGCGCGCACGAGTTCGTGCCGGACAACGTCGCGCTCGGTGAAATTTATTGTGGCGATTCCAGATACGTTCTTCAATGCCTGCAGTGCCTCCAGCACACCGGACCGTTTGTTGCCTGGCAAATCAATCTGTGTGACATCGCCTGTCACTACACATTTGGAATTCAAACCAATGCGCGTCAGCAACATGAACATCTGCTCCGTGGTAGTATTTTGGGCCTCATCCAGTATAACGAAGGCATCGTTAAGGGTGCGGCCACGCATATAAGCCAACGGAGCAACCTCGATGGTTTGGCGCGCCATGGCCCGTTCCATTTCTTCAGGCTCGAGCATTTCCCGTAGAGCATCATAAAGGGGTCGGAGGTATGGAAGGATTTTTTGTTCCAAGTCACCGGGCAAAAACCCTAAGGCTTCTCCTGCTTCGACCGCGGGTCGGGTTAAAATAATTCGAGCTACTTGCTCTTTTTTTAGTGCCGCCACTGCCATCGCGACAGCGAGATAGGTCTTGCCAGTGCCTGCCGGTCCAATCCCGAAAACGACGTCATACTTCTGAATTGCCTCCAGATATGCCCGCTGGTTCGCGCTTCGGGCTATCACCGGAGGCTTTCGCGTGGATGTAACGATTTTGGTCGAGACGATCTCGCTGAGACTTTCATCGCGCTCTTCAGTCACAGCGTTGAGTGTGTAATTGAATTCGTGTTTTTGAATATTTACGCCTTGTTGCCGCGCTTGCTCAAGCTGTTGAAACACCTGTTGCGCTTTATCGACGCGATTGGTATCGCCTTCGAGTTTCACCCAGCCTTCGCGCGTCGTCACTTTCACGCCAAGCGAATCTTCAAGGTTTTTCAGAAGCTTGATATCATTAGCGTAGAGCGACTGCAATGCGCGTGGACTCTCAAACTGCAAAGTCCGCGATTCAGTCATAACAATGGCGCCGGCTTCAGCCAATTTCTCCCAGGGTCCGCGCGAATTGCACCAGCGTACGCTTAGCGAAAACCATACACCAGCGCCCAATGCGTGCGTTCCTCTGGCGATTGTTCCACGCTCACAATGATAAAATAACTTCCGGTCGCTTTGGGGATAACGTGTGCAGCCGCGAAATGACCTTTCTCCCAGCTATCTGCTTCTTCCGCGAGCTTGCCGTCTGAATCGTAAACGTGAACGGATAACTTTGCCCGATCAACTTCGGTTCCCAGCCAGAACCAGTATTCATTTCCTTTGAACAACTGCTGTCGGACCGCTTTCTTTTCTCCGGAACCGAGATCACCTCCCCAATAATCCTCGCGGACTTGGAAGCCTTGTTTCACGTAGGGTTCAGCCGCCTGAAGAGCAAACGACTGGGCATCATCCACCGATCCGAAAACCGTCGGCCGCAATACCGTCAGTACGAACAACAGAAAGCTCGCGCAGAAAAAATTCTTCACGAAGGCGTTCATGAAGGCCTAATCCTTGGTAACGATTCCTTGATCCAGCCGCGTGGTGATCTCGTTGACCTTTTTCACTGTTTCTGGAGGAATACCGCGGTCTTCGACATCAATCAAAGGTTTCACTTCCACAAGAGCATCCTGAATTTGCCGGATGATTGGAAGATCAAACTCCGGCATTGCCTGGAGTCTCTTTTGAAAATAAGAAAGCAAATCGGGCTGGTGCAACAACTCTGCCCCATCGGTCGAAAAGTGGTCGCCCACCACTGAAGTCAAGACTTCTGTCCCGCGAAGCCATCCGCCTAAGCTAACGAGTTGAGACAATTTCTCATCGTGCACCTCGTTCATGGCCTGTTGCACACTGTTTTGGGTTCGATCCAATTCCCGCCTCACGTTATTCCAATTACGTTTGTCTGCCGCTTCGATGATCGCCTTGGCATGCGGCGTAATCGAATTTCCAACGCCAATGCTCTTTGCCAGCGTCAGAACGCGCTGACCAATATCCTTAACAGAGTCGGCGTCCTCCGCTTGAACGGCGATGAAACCGTCTGCGATGACAGTCCCGAGTAAAAGAGCGATGCGCGGACGTTCGGTAAGGTTCGGACCCTTGTCACTGCGGACGTGTGCCCTCCAGTTGACGGTACCCAGCTTGTTTAATGCGCCGAAAATCTCGTTCGGCAAGGGCACGACCACGTCTTCCACAGTCGTGGACAGTTGCTTAATGTTTATGTGTTGAGGCGCTTGGGCACCGTCTGCGCAAACTGCGAACCCACAGAGCACACCTACGCTCAACGTTAAATATCTTAAAAACGGCTGCATTGGCGGTTTAGACTGTTGATTTCAGCTTCGGATTCAGGCTTTAATGGTGCGAACATTAACCGGAACTGGCATCTTGCACAACTCGTGGCAGCACCAAATTCACTCATCGATTCAAATCGCAACTCCGCATAAGAGGTGAGACGGACAAGTCGATAAATCAAATCTCTATGAATTTGAACCGTTTAGAGCAGATTCTTGATCGCGCGCCTTCGAAACGGATCACTGTTATCGGCGATCTGATGCTGGACGAATTTGTCTGGGGAAAGGTTGGCCGCATCTCGCCAGAAGCACCGGTGCCCGTGGTTGAAGTTACAGGAGAATCCTTCTATCCTGGGGGCGCAGCCAACGTCGCTCGCAACTTGCGTGAATTTATCGATCACGTTGCTGTAATCGGAATGATCGGGAAAGATCGCAGTGGCCGTCAACTTCGGGAGTTATTGACTGAACAAAACATCGACACCTCCAGCGCAATCGAGGATGAAAGCTTTTGTACGATCGTGAAAACCCGCATCATCGCCCTTCACCAACAGGTAGTTCGTGTCGATCGCGAAAAGATCGCCGATTTGCCGGCAGCACATGTTAATAAGGTAGTCGCGGCAGTTCGAAAACGTATTCCAGAGACCGACGCAATTATTTTTGAAGATTACGGCAAAGGATTTGTGACATCCGAATTGGTCGCGCAAATCGCAGATCAAGCGCGCACGGCTCATAGGATCGTAACGGCTGACCCCAATGCGCGACACTGTGTCGATTGGCGTGGCGTCACAGCTGTCAAACCAAACCGCGCCGAAGCGTTTCTGGCGGCAGGTGTTCCCTGGCGCGACTCCGATGAATCCCCGATAAAAGACGTCGAACTTCAGAGTGCGGGTGGAGCGCTCCTGAAGAAATGGAAAACAAACTACATCCTCGTCACGCTGGGTGAGCGTGGCATGATGCTTTTCCAGCAGAACGACACGCCGCACTACATTGCCGCAAAAGCGCGTCAGATTTTTGACGTCTCGGGTGCGGGGGACACTGCGATCGCGCTATTCACCTTGGGGCTCGCCAGTGGCGCGACTCCCATTGAAGCGGCGGAGATTGCAAACCACGCGAGCGCCGTGGTGGTCAGTAAACTTGGTACGGCAACCGTGACGCGAGATGAACTCGTTGCTAGTTTCAGAGATGACAGCGAACATGAGTGAGAGGTTATCGCCGGCCGTCTTTATCGATCGCGACGGTACGCTCATGGAAGATTGTGTCTATTGTTCCGATCCGAAGAAGGTGAAAATCTTTAAAGGCGTATCGGAGGCGCTGCGGCGTCTGAAATCGACAGGTTTCAAACTCATTATAATTACCAACCAGAGCGGCATCGGTCGCGGGCTGATCACATTAGAACAATACCGCGCTGTTGCAGCGGAGCTTTTGCGCCAGCTTGGAGATGGTTTGATCGAAGCGACTTATTTTTGCCCACACGTTCCGGGCCAATATTCGTCGCATCGCAAGCCCGCGCCCGGCATGGTCGTCGATGCCGCTCGAGAACAGCGAGTCGATCTTTCCCGGTCGTTTCTAATCGGCGACAGCGAGATTGATGTCGAGTGTGCTCACAATGCAGGGGTTCGGGCCATCCGAGTGCGCACCGGACTTCAACGCGACACCACGGCAAGTATGGCAGATTGGAGGGTCGACGACCTACCCGCAGCCGCAGAGATTATTTTATCAACGAATCGTGATATGACTCTTCCGGCCGAATTCGACGCCGCAACAGATCAGCTGCAGACGGCGAGGCTCGGCTTCCAATCCGGTGGCGAATCCAAAGACTAATTTTCACAGGATCTCGCCTTCGCTGCGGTTCGGCCAGGACGCTTGATGAATAAAGTTGTCGGCATTATTCCAGCACGCTGGAGTTCTACACGTTTTCCGGGAAAACCATTGCATATCATTGCAGACAAACCTCTTTTGCAGCATGTATGGGAAAACTCCAAACAGGCAAAAAATCTGGACTTGGTTATCATCGCGACCGACGATATGCGGATCGCTCAGTCCGCCTTCAATTGGGGTGCCGAGATTGCATTGACTTCACCAAGGCACCGCAGCGGCACCGATCGAGTGGCCGAAGTTGCGCGCAATTCGAAGGACTTCGCATTCGTCGTCAACATTCAAGGTGATGAACCGCTGATCGATCCGCGCCTTATAGATCGGCTCGTCAATAAACTCCGCTCGGATCGTAACATCGACATCGTCACCGCCGCGCATCCGTTCGGCCATCCTTCTGAAGCAGAATCGCCCCACCAAAACAAAGTTGTCCTGGATAGGAATAACTGCGCTCTCTATTTTTCGAGAAGCGTTATTCCTTACGCGGCCACCTCGTGCGCTGGTCGTTATCTCCGTCATCAGGGAATTTACGCTTTCCGGCGCAAGGCCCTCCTGCGATTCGTGGAATGGAAACCCACTCCTTTGGAACGCACAGAATCCCTGGAGCAATTGCGGGCATTGGAAAATGGTGTAAAAGTTCATGTGCTCATCACCGCGAAGGGATCTCCTGGGATAGATACGCCAGCCGACGCAAAAGCACTCGAGCAGAGGCTTACTCGCACGCAACGGAAGGTCGTTTCACGATGAAGTACATTTTCGTCACGGGCGGCGTGGTCAGTTCGTTAGGCAAAGGCCTTACCGCAGCTTCCCTTGGCACGTTGCTGGAAGCCCGCAAGCTGCGCGTCGTTCTGCAGAAATTCGATCCTTATCTTAATGTGGATCCGGGAACGATGAACCCGTCCCAGCATGGCGAGGTTTACGTCCTGAACGACGGGGCTGAGACGGATCTCGACCTTGGTCACTACGAGCGGTTCACGAATTGCGTACTCACGCGACACAACAACCTCACCAGCGGCCAGGTTTACGAGACAGTAATTCTAAAGGAGCGGCGCGGCGATTATCTCGGGAAGACCGTCCAGGTGATTCCGCACGTCACCGATATCATCAAGGACCGAATTCGAGAACTTTCGGACAAGAGCAAATACGACGTCGTTATCACCGAGATTGGAGGGACAACTGGAGATATTGAAGGTCTACCATTTCTCGAAGCAATTCGTCAATTCATTCTCGACGTCGGTCCGCAAAATGTCGTGAACATGCACGTCACACTTGTTCCTTACATCAAGGCAGCGCAGGAATTGAAAACAAAACCGACGCAGCAAAGCGTGGCGAAGCTGCGCGAAATTGGGTTACAGCCGCAGGTATTGATTTGCCGAACTGAAAAGCCGCTCGACCGCGACGTGCGTCGAAAACTATCGATGTTTTGCAGCGTTGTAGAAAAGGCGGTGATCGAAGAGCGCGACGTCGAGCACACAATTTACGAGGTTCCTTTGACCCTGCACGCCGAGGGGCTAGATCAATTGGTATGCGACCTCCTGCATCTTGAGACACCGAAACCCGATCTACAGGACTGGCGAAAATTCGTTGAGCGTGTTGTTAGTCCCGGCAAACGCGTCAAAATCGCTGTCGTTGGTAAATACATGGACGTCCGCGACGCGTACAAAAGCATTTACGAGTCTCTAACACATGCCTCCGCCAGCGAAGACTGCGGCATCGATCTGAAACTTGTCGATGCTGAATCCCTTGCGGAAGGCGTCGATGACCAACTGGCAGATGCAGCTGGCGTACTCGTTCCGGGCGGATTTGGTGTTCGGGGAGCCGAAGGAAAAATCAATGCGGCGCGTTACGCACGCGAGCACAAGATTCCATATCTCGGCCTCTGCCTCGGCATGCAAGTGGCCACGATCGAATTCGCGAGGAATGTCTGCGCAATCAGAGGCGCCAACAGCACCGAGTTTGAGAAGAACACTCTGGACCCGGTGATCTCGCTTTTGGAGGAGCAGCACGGTGTACAAAATAAAGGCGCGAGCATGCGGCTAGGTACATGGCCGACAAAGATCGTTCCAGGCACACTCGCGGAGAAAATCTACGGCGGCATTGAAGTGACGGAACGGCACCGCCATCGTTATGAATTCAACATGAAGTATCGCGACCGCATGAATGCGAAAGGCTTTCTGATTTCAGGAACATCGCCTGATGGCACGCTGGCCGAGTTGATCGAGCTGCGCGATCATCCGTACTTTATCGGGTGCCAGTACCACCCCGAGTTTCAAAGCAAGCCAAATAAGCCCCACCCGCTCTTCAAGAGCTTCATTGCGGCGGCACTGGAGTATCAATCCCACGAAGGACAACCGAGCCCTGTTATTGAAGAATCGCCACGCGGCGTGCGCGATGAAGAGTTAGCGCTGCAACGGTAATAGTCTTGGGAACGGCTGCGCCGCAGCGCTTAGGAGTGTCGTGGATCCCTATTGCTTTGAAGAAGCAATTCCTTTTGTTTATCTGTGCGACGCCCGCTCTAGCCTGTCCATTATCGCTGCACCGAGATCTCTGGAAGGAATGCGCTCTGCAACAATACAATCGAGACCGAGTGCGTCGAGCTCGCGCAAATACCGAAAGAGATTGGCGGCTGCTTCGCGAAGATCCTGTTGTTCGCTTAATTGGCGAACGGCTGCGAATCGTTGGTATGATTCCCTGGGATGCCATGCCAGCAACCCGATCCGCTCGTGTACCTTTGGGAAATAGCTTTCGGCAATGTCGATCAATTCCAACGGTGTGTTAGGCGCATAATGCGACGTTAATTGGCCCGGCGAGGCAATTCGTTTCGTCGGCGTCCCGCTGTCGACGTTTGCAAAGGTTGACAACTGTTCGTCCGTAATCGGGCCGCGTCGCAAAATCTGGATTCTGCCGTTTTGAACGGCGATGATTGTCGATTCCAAGCCGTGCTCCGTCGGACCCGCATCAACAATCAACGGGATGCGGCCATCGAGTTCATCCAGCACGTGCTGGGCTGTGGTGGGACTGACTCGCCCGAAGCGATTTGCGCTTGGCGCAGCAAGCGGT
This sequence comes from Candidatus Udaeobacter sp., assembly GCA_035713885.1. Taxonomy (GTDB): domain Bacteria; phylum Verrucomicrobiota; class Verrucomicrobiia; order Chthoniobacterales; family UBA10450; genus Udaeobacter. Next base: position 27,850 of record DASTMV010000170.1, read on the forward strand.
CTCCCGAACGCATTAACAATCTCAGAGAAGATTGGATGCGCGCTGATTCGAACCGCGACCGTGTCAGCACCCGCGGTCACGATATCCGGAACGATCTCGTCTTTCGACAGAACCATCGTGAATGGCCCTGCCCAAAATTTGTTAGCCAGTGTGCAGATCATTTTTCGATTGTTCGAAGGCAGGCGTGCAATTCTCTCGAGCCACTTGCGATTTGGTAGATGAACGATAAGCGGATCGAAGCGCGGGCGCTCTTTTGCTTCAAAGATTTTGACCACTGCGCCCGGATCCAGCGCATCGGCAGCTAGCCCGTAAACAGTTTCGGTCGGTAGGGCGACGATTTGGCCCCTACCTAGGAGTTCGACGGCGCGGGTGACGGCTTTCTTCCGCTCTGCTTCAGCCGACGTTCGGAGTAGATCAGTTTGCATTTAAACAGGACCTCATTTCGAGCGAAATCGAGGAATCCCGTCAGCTAAACCGACAGTAACGCCGCCAGACTTCTTCGTTTTCGCTTAAGATGACTGTTTTGTTACTGGCAGTTTCGCAGCGAGCACGCTCTCGGCCTGTTTCTTGCGAAATGCTTGCAGATTGTTACGGACCTTTTCGTCCGAAACCGCAAGGATCGCCACCGCCAGAAGGGCGGCGTTTTTCGCGCCAGCTTCGCCGATTGCCAGGGTTCCGACAGGAATGCCACCAGGCATTTGGGCTATCGACAACAGGGAGTCGAGACCTTGTAGCTTCGATTGAATCGGGACACCGAGAACCGGCAGCCAAGTGTGAGCCGCAATCACTCCAGCCAGATGCGCCGCACCGCCCGCGCCCGCGATGATGACGCGCAGTCCGCGATCCGCTGCTGTTCGCGCGAAGTCTGCAGTTGCGTCGGGCGTACGATGAGCGGATAGCACGCGCGCCTCATTCGCCACGCCAAGCTCGTCCAGCGTTTCCACGGCGCGTCGCATGGTGTCCCAGTCCGATTTGCTTCCCATAATGATACCGACCAAAGGCTTCAATTCAGGCATGGCCACATTGTAGGGCGTTTCTGCGAAACGCCAACTCGCTGAAGCTTGGTGTCAATGAGATATTGAAATGTGAATGAAACCAGCCGATCGATCGTGCTTATCGGCATGATGGGCGCTGGCAAATCGTCTGTTGGACGTTGCCTGCATCGACGAACGGGCCTGGCTTTGCTCGACATCGATGAGATCGCCGCTTCGACATTTGGTGCCTCGATTCCACAAATTTTCTTCGAACACGGCGAACACGAATTCCGAGACGCCGAAACAAGAGCGCTTCGTAGTGTGTCTCTCTCAGAGCAGGCAATCATCGTCACAGGCGGCGGAATAGTGTTGCGTAAGAAGAATATCGAATTGATAAGAAAACTGGGCCTGGCAGTATGGCTCGACGGCGATGAGGAGGTGCTTTTTGCAAGAGCATCGCGAAAAACAGATCGGCCATTACTGCAAAAGGAAGAACCGCGAATTGTGTTCTCGGAACTCTTCTCAGCGCGAAACCCGTTGTACACACAAATTGCGGATATCCGGGTCAACACATCGCACCTTACAGTTGAAGAGGCCACTACGGCGATTTTGAGCGAACTTAGAAAGTTCAATCGAAGGCCAGGATCATCGAACCCGGCTACGACATCATGATCCAGATTTCCCGAGAAGAAGTGAAGAGGCGGCTTGTCTCCTTGTCCCGAGAGATCGGATTTGATTCTTGTCGCATCGGAACATGCAATCCGCCTGATCATGCTGCTGAATTTCGTGAATGGTTGCGTCGTGGCGCCCACGGCGAAATGAGTTACTTACAACGCGGCGAGCAGAAACGTTGCGATCCAGAGAAGATCCTGCCGCGTGTGCAATCGATTATTGCCCTGGCATTAAATTATTTTCAGGGAGAGACGCCCCACAGGGGCGTGGCTACAGGAAGAGCGGGGCGGATCGCGCGGTATGCGTGGGGCGAGGATTACCATGATGTAATTGCCAACAAACTCCATCAAATCGACGAATTTTTGCGGAGTCTTGGCGGGCAGCAGAAATATTACGTCGACACTGGGCCGGTCTTGGAACGCGATCACGCCGCACAAGCTGGCATCGGTTGGCACGGCAAAAGTACAATGCTCATCGATCAACGGCTTGGGACCTGGTTCTTCCTCGCAGAAATTTTGACCACGCTCGACCTGCCTCCGGATAATCCGGTCCCTAACCGATGTGGAACGTGCGAACGTTGCATTAGCGCGTGTCCCACAGGCGCGATCACTGCTCCGCATCAACTGGACGCGCGCCGGTGCATTTCCTATTTAACCATCGAACTGAAAGGCGCCATCCCGCTTGAGCTTCGGCGGCTCATTGGCGATCGGATTTTTGGCTGCGATGATTGTCTGGATGCTTGTCCATGGAACCGGTTCGCTCAGAACTCGAGAGAAACTGCATTCTGGTCTCGCCGATCGACGACTGGTATGTTGCTACGCGAATATTTACAGCTGGACGATGACCGGTTCCGCGCTCTCTTCAAGAATTCGCCGATAAAACGAATCAAGCGCCGCGGTTTTCTCCGCAACGTGTGTACCGCGTTAGGCAACGTGGGCGATTCATACGACCTTCCGGCGCTCCAACGCGCGGCAAGTGACCCGGAACCATTAATTGCCGAGCACGCGGCGTGGGCGATTAACCAGATTCGCGGCCGGCACCAGCGGGCACCGTCTCTTGAATCCAATACAAGGCCGGACTGCATCTCGTGAATCGATTCCCTTGAATGTGCGCGGTTGGCGAAAGTCGAAAGAGAGATAACTTCAGTCCGCATAAGCGACCATGCCATGCATCAAGCACTGACCAGTCCTCCACTCGTCCGGGGCGCCGTTAAAAGGCGTCAACTCCGGCGTAGGCGCACGATTGTTTTCGGCGGCGCTGGAGCAGTCCTGTTTTTGATCGTCGGCCTCGTGGTTGCAGGAAAACGCGAAAAGCCGATTCCAGTGACGACCGAGAAAGCAGTGCGCCGCAATATTCTACAGACCGTCTCCGCGACCGGTAAGATACAGCCGGAAACCGAAGTGAAAATTTCGCCGGAAGTCGCCGGCGAAATTATTGAACTACCGGTAGAAGACGGTATGTCCGTAAAGAAAGGCGACCTGCTTGTAAAAATTAAGCCAGATTCTTACAGGGCGCTGCTCGAACAGCAGGAAGCGGCGATCAGTGCCGCGAAAGCGACCAACCTTCAGCAAAAAGCGACAATGCTGAAGACGGAGCACGATTTTCAGCGCGCCAAAGATTTGTTCGAGAAGAAACTGATCTCAGAACAGGAATACAATGCGGCCGATGCAGCCTACGACGTAGCGAAAAATACCTACGAAGGCTCGTTGCACGAAATCGAGCGTGCACAGGCTGCCTCCAGCCAGGCGCGCGATCAACTCGAGAAAACAACCATCTATTCACCGATGGACGGGACCGTAACGGTTTTGAACAGCAAGCTGGGCGAACGCCTTGTCGCAACTAATCAGTTTGCAGGAACCGAAGTCCTTCGCGTAGCCGATCTCAGCCACATGCAAGCCGTCGTAGACGTTAATGAGAATGATGTCGTTAACGTTAAGATCGGTGACAGGGCCGACGTGAAAATCGATGCGTACGCCGACCGCAAATTCCATGGTGTCGTTCAGCAAATCGCTAACACTGGAAAGACCACTGGCGCGGGAACACAGGAGGAAGTCACCAATTTCGAAGTGAAGATTCGCATTGACGATCACGACGTGGCATTGCGCCCCGCTCTAAGCTGTACCGCCGACATTGAGACAAACGTGGTCAAGGATGCTGTTGCTGTCCCGATGCAAAGTGTGACAATCCGCACAGGTGACAGCAACCTCAGTCCGGAAGAGATCGAAACGCAGAAGCAAAAGATCGCTACGCGTGACAAAGAGGATAACAAGGCTGAACTGAATAATGAGCGTCTGGAGAAACAGACACAGAAAGAAGAACGCGAAAAACTGGCTAAAGTGGTGTTCGTCAAGAATGGCAACAAAGCGCACATGGTGAAAGTGACCACAGGGATTGCCGACGATTCCTACATGGAAATCAAGAGCGGCATCAAGGCCGGCGACGAAGTGATTTCGGGCAGTTATAGCGCGATCAGCCGAAAGTTGAAAAACGGCGCCAAGGTCACGTACGACAAAGAAGCAAGTAAGTGATGGGCGCCGGGCAACACGAGTGATTAGCGGCGAGCAGGCCGGTTATAACGCTTTGTATGAAAGAAAATACCACTCGCAGTTACATTCTGACTGCGCCCCGGGGAAAGTTGGCCACACACCAATAACTCGTCACTCATCACATGTCACTGGTCACTGGATCGGCGCAGCCGGTCATCATCGACATCGAGAACATCACGAAGGATTACGTGATGGGCGAAGAGGTTGTTCACGCATTGCGCGGGGTATCGCTGCAAATTCGCAGCAATGAGTATCTAGCTATCATGGGCCCCAGTGGGAGCGGCAAGTCGACGCTCATGAACATGCTCGGCTGTTTGGATACTCCAAGTTCCGGGAGATACGAATTCAATGGCCGCGACGTTTCCGCAATGACTGATGACGAGTTGGCGGCAATTCGCAATCGCGAGATCGGGTTTGTTTTCCAGACGTTCAATCTTCTCCCGCGCGCTGATAGCTTACGGAACGTCGAACTTCCGCTTATTTACGCCGGTATTGACCCGGAGACGCGACGCGAACGCGCCACATCCGTATTGCGGGAGGTGGGACTCGGCGATCGTTTGCAGCACAAGCCTAACGAACTTTCAGGTGGCCAACGCCAGCGGGTCGCGATCGCCCGGGCCTTGGTCAACGATCCATCAATTATTTTGGCGGATGAACCGACCGGCAATCTCGATTCCAAGACCGGCGATGAAATTATGACGCTCTTCGAAGACCTGTATCACCGCGGCCACACTATCATTCTCGTAACGCACGAAGCGGATATCGCGCATCATGCCCGTCGCACCGTGCGGCTGCGCGACGGGTTGATCGAAAGTGACGATGGTGACTTCGGTGGACTCGGGATGATACCGATCGAAGGTCCTCTCGAGGTCGATGCTCCGGCTTACCGATGAAACGGTTCGCCTACGAGCTTAACGAAAGCTGGAAGATTGCCGCGGCGCAAATGCGTTCCAATAAGACGCGCTCAATTCTGACGGCGCTCGGCGTCATCATCGGGATTGTCGCCGTAACGCTGATGGGCACTGCGATCGCCGGAATCCAAGTCGGATTCGATAAGAGTATGGCAATTTTCGGTGATGACGTGCTCTACGTTTCGCAATGGCCTTGGAAGCGGGTAGATGATTGGTGGAATTATCGCGACCGCAAAAAGATCAAGACCGAGTATGCCGAACCCATTAATCGCATCATTGCCGCAACGCCGAATTCGAATCTCGTGCTCGCAGTGCCAACTTCCAGTCTGTTGCGCAGCGTTAAATACGGGCAAAGCGAGGTCAGTAATGTTCTGATCAGAGGGACCGTTTCAGACTATCTCATCACTTCAACCTTTGATTTCAAGGAAGGCCGCTTCTTCAACGACGTCGAATCTCGTGGCGGCACAAACGTCTGCGTGATCGGCTACGACGTTGCCGACGCGCTCTTTCCTTCTGAGAGGCCTGTCGAGAAATCGGTGCTGATCAATGGGCAACCTTTTAGAGTAATCGGTGTGATCTCGCGCCAGGGCACATTTCTCGGCCTCTTCAG
>DASTMV010000171.1:0-11580 GCA_035713885.1 Candidatus Udaeobacter sp.
ATGCAGGAATACAAGGAGCTTCGCGAGAGATGGAAGTCTGCCCAGCGAGGCATGGAGATTCACGACATTACGCAACTCAAACTTTAGCCTGAGACACTGTGAATTTTTGGATCGTTGGCAGCATAGGCGCCGTGGACAAGCAGTCGAACGAACGCTTTCGGAGTTGCGGGAGCAAAAGCTGCGCATCGTGGCGGTGCTCGAAAGCTGGTTTCTCGAAGCTCTACATTGCGTGATCGAGAGGCGCGTCCGCTGGCTCATTGCGGAGCATCGTTTCCGATTTTCAGTCGAGTACATTCAGATGGTCCGGAACGCGCCAGGCGATTTACAGGCCCAATTGCAAACTTTTTTCTGGGATGAGTTTGGATTCGAATATGATCCTGAGGGGCTCTATCGCCAGAGGTAAGCTGTAGCAGACCGATGCGAGCACAATTACAAGCGTATTTGTTCAGCAGTGAAAACAGATTGGCCCGAGCGGATCAGCCCACAGTTGCGAAGCCAGTTGGCTGCGATTGATCCGTTCGAGTTGAGAAGCTGGAAGGCGACTTTTTCCATGCCATCGGTTGGCTGGTTAGTACAGCATTATTTTATTAGTGTTGTTTCGTTAGTGCGCACGTCGCGCAACGTTGCTGATTTTCAGCCGAGATAGTTACCTTCCCTAACGACTATTTCCCGCGTATGTGTTCGCCATAGCATTGGCCCATCCAACCAGCACGATAGTGATACCAACGAGAACATTATTCCAGAGCGCAACCTGGTCGAAGAAGCCGAGTCCAAACGGAGAAATTATCAGCCATATTCCCAGAACGACATTCGTCCAACTCCATTCGCGCCGTTGAGGTGGGCTGGCGCGAATGATTCCAATGACGCTAACCACGGTCCCCGTCGCCACATTGTTCCACATCGCTGCAGAAATTTCGTTAAACGACAGAAGGAAAGGCGAGATAATCACCCATATACCCAATACAATGCTGACCCAACCGGCGCCTTTGCTTGGCGTCATTGTTCGTTCGTCCATTTCACTCCTCTGGGATTGTGCGACATGCACGTCGTTAGTACTTCGGATTTAGCTGCGGTTTTCGCTGCCTGGTCATCGAATTTATGAAGAACCGCGGCTGAAACACGCGAGCAACTCAACGACATCTGCAATGTGATTGAGAGATCCCCCGCGCGCGTTTCATATGCCTTTACACGGTCGCTGACGTTCTCGAACTGAGCTCCCGACCGCAACAATTGCGATAACGATGCCTAGACTAATGTTATTCCAGAGTATCGCTGTAGTCATGGCGCCCAGTAGCAAGGGCGAGATGATCATCCAGATGCCCAGGCTCATGTTAACCCAGCTCCAGCCTGGTTGCTGCGGTATACTCGTGCGAACGATCGCGAGCACCGCAATGACGATGCCGACGATCATGTTGTTCCACATTGCCGCAGATAACTGCGCAAACTGGACCACAAAGGGTAATGATCCCGCAAATGCCCAAGAATGATGTTAAGCGATACCTTCAGGTGAGATGACGGTCGAACATCCCGAATTTCTCCTCCGGATTTGCTTGGTTTTTTTGGGTTACATGAGGCAGGCTCGACTTTCACGCGTCCAAGTCGCATTATTCGTGCGATGCCTCTGAGGATGTTCTCGCTTCTTTCGAAATGGCCGTTGGTTAGGCAGATCCGCGAACGAAAAGACGGGACGGGTCTGGAGGCGATGTCGGAGAAGACGTGTGCGATGCGCGCGCGAACCGATGATGCGGAGGTGGCGCGCTCGATTTGTCCGTATTGCGGAGTGGGATGCGGTCAACTGGTTTATCACAAGGACGGAAAGCTCATTTCAATCGAGGGTGATCCCGAATCGCCGATCAGCCAGGGAAATCTTTGTCCAAAAGGGGCTGCGTCGTTTCAGTTGCTTACGCATTCGCGGCGGGAGATGAAGGTCAAATACCGGGCCCCCCGCTCGGAAGAATGGACGGAAATCTCGCTCAACCGTGCGATGGACATGGTCGCGGAGCGTGTCTGGGAATCACGCAAACGAACGTTCGTCAGGCAAATTGACGGAGCAGCCGTCAATCATACCACGGCGATTTGTCATCTCGGCGGCGCTACACTCGATAACGAAGAAAATTATCTCATTAAGAAGCTCTTCACTGGGGGCCTGGGCATGGTCTGTGTGTCCAACCAGGCTCGGATATGACATAGCAGCACGGTGCCCGGTCTGGGTACCTCCTTCGGCCGGGGCGGAGCTACGACTGCGCAACAAGATCTGGCAAATGCTGATTGTATTCTAATCGAAGGTTCCTCCATGGCTGAGGCGCACCCGGTTGGTTTTCGCTGGGCAATGAAAGCGAAGGAGCAGGGCGCTACGATTATCCACGTTGATCCTCGTTTTTCGCGCACGAGCGCGCTGGCCGATATATGGGTGCCGATCCGCGCAGGGAGTGACATTGTTTTTCTCGGCGGACTCATCAGGCATTTGATCGAGCACAACCTCTACTTTCACGAGTACGTCGTTCATTACACGAATGCTTCTTGCATTCTGTCTGACGAATTCCGGGACCCGGAAGACAACGGCGATGGCTATTTCTCAGGCTGGAACGAAGAGAAACGCGCTTACGAAGGCGACAGTTGGATCTATAAAGGCGGTGACCTTAGCCGCCCGGAGCGCGATCTCACATTGCAACATCCGCAATGCGTCTTTCAGAAATTGAAGCGGCATTTTTCCCGTTACACACCGGAGATGGTTGAGAAAATTTGCGGTATCCCGCCGGAACTTTTTTTCAAGGTCGCAGATGCGCTCGTCGCCGCGTCCGGGCCGGAGCACACCGCCGCGGTTTGCTATGCGGTTGGCTGGACGCAGCACTCGAAAGGTGTGCAGATCATTCGCGCAGCGTCGATTTTACAATTACTGCTTGGAAATATCGGACGGCCCGGAGGCGGTATTTTGGCGTTGCGCGGTCATGCATCGATCCAAGGCTCCACCGATATTCCTACGCTTTACGATATTTTGCCTGGCTACCTGAAAATGCCGCGTAAAGGAGACGAAACGACAGGTCAATACCTTGAGAAATACGGAAGGAAGACCGGCCTTTGGTCGAATTACCCGAAGTATCTGGTCAGCACGCTCAAGGCATACTACGGCAAGCGGGCGACCGCCGAAAACGATTTCGGTTATGCCTGGCTTCCCAAGCTCACGGGTAACCATTCGTTCTTCGAATTCCTGTACGACATGCTCGATGGAAAAATGGAAGGCATGTTTCTAATGGGACAGAACCCGGCCGTCGGAGCACCAAATTCGCGGCTGCAGCGAATAGCGCTCTCGAAACTGAAATGGCTTGTTGTGCGCGACATGGTCGAAATTGAATCGGCGAGCTTTTGGTGTCCGGCGGCTGGCGGACCCGAGAACGAGCGTGGCGAATTGAAAGCCGAAGACGTCGAGACTGAAGTTTTCTTTTTCCCGGCGGCTGGTCACGCCGAAAAGGAAGGCGCATTCACAAACACCCAACGGCTTTTGCAATGGCGAGAAAAAGCAGTTGATCCGCCAGGAGATTGTCGCTCCGATGCGTGGTTCGTTCATCAACTTGCCTTGCGATTAATTGCGAAGGCAAATGTTTCGAATGATCCAATCGACGAGCCGATGCGCGCACTGGATTGGTGGTATCCGCAAGATGAGCTTGGCGATCCCAAAATGGAAGCCGTGCTCGCAGAGATCAACGGCTGGCAAACCGAACCGGCAGCCTGTGGCGATGACGTCGAACGCGCCGCGGGCGTTGTCTTTGGTCTCGATCGCGATGGGAAGCCTCATCATGGCTCGCAGATAAATGGTTTCGCGGAACTGAAAGCTGACGGATCCACAACGTGCGGCTGCTGGATTTATTCCGGTGTTTTGGGACGCGACGGCGTCAATAAGGCAAACTCGCGAAAATCAAGAGATTATCTTGGTCACGGCTGGGGCTTCAGTTGGCCCAGTGATCGCCGGATCATTTACAACCGCGCCAGCGCACGGCCGGATGGGCGTCCCTGGAGCGAACGGAAAAAGTTAGTGTGGTGGGATTCGGAAAAATGGACCGGCATCGATGTTGCCGGATTCGTACAAGGAAAACCGCCCGACTTTGAGCCCGAAGTCGGCGCTGAAGGTCTTGATGCAATTCCGGGGGACGCGCCGTTCATCCTGCATGAGGACGGTTTGGGTTGGATTTATGTCCCCAAGGGATTGAAGGATGGCCCATTTCCCACGCATTACGAGCCGCTCGAGTCTCCCGTGCAAAACGAACTCTATTCGCGCGAGACGAACCCGCCTGAGCATTGGTTTCCGCGTCGTGAGAATCGATTCGCTCCACCGGGCGATTCGAGATTTCCATTCGTGCTGACGACCTATCGACTGACTGAACACCATACCGCGGGTGGCATGTCCCGTTTTCTCAGTCATCTCTCCGAATTACAGCCAGAAATGTTCGCTGAAATTTCGCCTGAACTCGCAAGCGAACTCAAGATCAAGAATGCCGATCACATTTGCATTGTTACTCTGCGCGGGGCTATCGAGGCCCGTGCACTCGTTAGTCGCCGCATTCGGCCATTGCATCTCAACGGAAAAACGGTGCACCAGATCGCATTGCCTTATCATTACGGCACAGCCGGCCTCGTGCGCGGGGGCGCCGCAAACGATCTTCTCACGATCTCCGGCGAACCGAACGTGACGATCATGGAAGCGAAAGCGCTTACTTGTAATATCGTCCCGGGACGTCTGCCGCATGGACGCGCCTTTACCGATTTTCTCAAGAAATACGCTTCGGAAGCCGGGCCAACGAATTTGCATCCGGAAGAACCGCCACCCGGCAAAAGTACAAGCGGCGGCGGTCACGCAACCGAGGGAAAAGAATGATGGCTGACTGCCAAGCGTCTTGGGATTGTAGAACGCTTGTTGCGGTTAGCTTGCCGGTTCGGCGCTACCAACTCCAATGATCGGCGAGGGCACACATAGCACCAACCAGCGCCGGCAGAACTACGTGCAGGAGCATGTCGAAGTCGGCTTTTTCACGGATCCGACTGTCTGTATCGGGTGCAAGGCATGCGAGGTCGCGTGCAAGGAATGGAACGAAGTGCCGGAGGATGGTTACCTTTGGACCGGCAATTCCTACGACAATACCGGCCATCTTGGCGCCTCGACGTGGCGTCACGTCCTTTTTCTTGAGCAGGATTTACCAAAGGCCCAGCAGATTACCGGATCAACTTCGACAGGCAGGGATGGTGATGGCGAGGATCCATTTCGCTGGGTGTTCCTTTCGGATGTGTGCAAACATTGCGAAAAAGCCGGCTGCCTCGAAGCATGTCCCACCGGCTCAATTGTGCGCACAGAGATCGGCTCGGTGCTCGTGCAGGATGACGTCTGTAACGGCTGCGGATATTGCGTAGTGAATTGTCCCTTCGGAGTAATCGATCGGCGGCCGAAACCATTGCCGAAGCACGGCGGCGCCTTCAAATGCACCTTCTGTTATGACCGGCAGAAAAGCGGACTCACCCCCGCCTGCGCAAAAGTTTGTCCGACGGAATCGATCGTCTTCGGCCGGCTCGATGATTTGCGCGCACAGGCGACACAACGTGTGCAGCAACTGCGAGAACACGGTTACATTGATGCGCAACTCTACGATCCGACCGAAACATCGGTCGGAGGTACCCACGCCTTCTTTCTCTTGTTAGGCCCACCGGAACCATACGGTCTTCCACCGAAACCGGAGGTGCCAACCATTTATCTCAAAAACTCGTGGGTGGCCGCAGCCGCCACTGCCATTGGGGCGCTCGTGACTGTGATCCTGGCTTTTGTTCTTTTCGCGTGATGAACACTGATCAAAATTTCGAAGAGAGGCTTTCTGCTCTACGTGAAACAGCAAAACATGGTGCACCGCTGCGTGGCCGCGGTGTTGATGTGACTGGCGGGCCGATCCCGCGGCATGCCGGTTACTACGGCCAATCCGTCGTTAGGCCGCCGGTATGGACGTGGGAAATATCGCTCTACTTTTTCGTCGGAGGTGCCGCCGGAATGGCACCGCTCATTGCCTGTTCTGCGCTCGAGTTAAGGCAAATTGACATTGCTTACGTAGCGCTTTGGATTGCAGCAATGGGGGCTATTATTTCGCCCATTCTTCTGGTGGCCGATCTCGGCCGGCCGCGGCTTTTCATCAACATGCTGCGTGTTTTCAAATATCAATCGCCCATGTCCGTCGGCGCGTGGGTTCTGACGTTCTTCGGCGCGTTTGCGTTGCCTGGGTGGTTTGGGATGCTGCTTTATGTCAATCGCGTTTTCCCGGCTTCGAGCAGTCCGATCATCCTTACCATTGTCGGACTGTTGTCCACCGGTGCGGCAATTTTCGGGCTCGCGCTCGCCACGTATACCGGCGTGTTGATCGGCGCGACTGCGATTCCGGCATGGCATCTCCATCATGTCCTGCTCCCAATTCATTTCGGCACCGCGGGACTCGGTTGCGCCGGCGCTATTCTTGAATTGGCTGGCTTTCAAATTCGTCCGCTTTGGGTGATCGGAATGGTGGCAGCCTTTGTCGAAACGCTGCTCTGGATTTGGCTCGAGTTCGACAAACATGGCGCAGCCGACCGGGCACTGCATGAAGGCCGCTCGGGCTGGTTGATCCGGGCTGGCGAGTTCTTTTCCGGCCCGCTCCCGATAATCCTGCGCGTAACTCACTTGGTGCCGTTTGCAGCGGCATCATTCCTATTGGGTGCGTTGATCAGCCGCTTCGGTTGGATCTCCGCTGGAAAGTCCTGCGGCGCCGATCCTGAAGCCGTGTTCACGTCACAGCGCTAGCCCCTTTCCATGATCACCCGTTCGATGTGCGAGTAAATGTTGAACGCAGGCGGACGCAGAAAACTGATAAGCGTTTGATTACTTTTCCGCGCAAAACTCACCGCCAGTGAAGAGGGAGCCGAAACAGCAGCTATGATTGGAATCCCCGCCGCGAGCGCTTTCTGCATGATCTCGAACGATGCGCGTCCGCTCACTAGCAGAATCTGACGATGCAACGGAAGCTGACCGTCGAGAAAAGCTCGGCCAATTGCTTTATCCACGGCGTTATGCCGCCCGATGTCCTCGCGCGCAATTTTCAACTCGCCGTTCACATCGAAAATTCCCGCTGCGTGGATTCCACCAGTGCGCGCGAAATCGCTTTGCGCGTCTCGCAGTTTTTGTGGCAGTGCAAGCAGGGTTTGAATATCAATCCTGATTTCCTTGGACTTTATCGCTCGGAAATTTTGCCTGATGCCATCGATGCTTGTCTTTCCACAAATACCGCAGCTACTGGAAATGGTTCCGAAGCGTTTCGTAGAGTTCAGCTTCAATTTCACGCCCGCCGAAAGATCAACAATCACTCTGTTATCGTCCGCCGTTAAAATCTTGGTTAGCTCAGCGTGATTTCGTACGATTGCTTCTGAAACCAGAAAGCCTGCTGCGAGTTCCCCATCATTACCCGGCGTCCGCATCGTCGTGGCAATGGCTCTTCCGCGAACCCGAATTTCGAGCGGTTCTTCAATCGTTAGGTCGTCGGGCAAATACTCCACTTCGCCACCACGCCTTCGGCGGATGATTTTTTGTGAATCAATACTGGTTTGTGACATGTGAGCGACGTCTATTGATGGTATCATCACCATCAGTGGAAATCCGCCATCTTTACATTTCGCCAGGGCATAATTTTGTTGGACACCACGGTCGCGAGCCAGACACACATCCGATGATCGAAGTGCCAGTGATCGAATGTGTTGCCGGGCGGGGGATCCGCGGAGATCGTTACTTTGACTTTAAGGACGACTACAAAGGACAGATCACCTTCTTTTCATTCGATGTTTTCGATGAGCTCTGCACCGCATTGAAGCTGCACAATTGCTCGCCGGCTGCAGCGCGGCGCAATGTGATTACACGCGCCGTTGACCTGAACAATCTCATCGGCACGGAATTTGAGGTTCAAGGGGTTTCTTTTTACGGAACGGAGGAGTCCAGGCCATGTTATTGGATGGATGGAGCATTCGCTTCCGGAGCCAGGGAGTTTCTGAAAGGAGGAGGCGGACTACGTGCCAGGATATTGAGCGACGGTGAACTGCGCTCGAAGGCGCTGGTTCCTGATTTGGCAGGATGAAAGTCAGCGCTGTGTTGCTGGCCGGCGGCGAATCACGTCGGATGGGCAGAGAGAAGGCGACTGTCTTGTTTCGCGAGAAACCGCTCTGGCAGATTCAACTCGAAACGCTGCGGAACTTGCAGCCAGTCGAGATTCTTGTTTCAGCGCGGACTGATCCTGCGTGGCGTCCACACGACGTAATCTTCGTGGCGGACGTTCCGCCATCACGTGGCCCGCTCAGCGGTCTGGCTGCGTCGATCGAGCGGATAACCACAACTCATCTTCTGGTGCTCGCGATTGATATGCCGGAGATGATTGGGAAATACCTGAGGTTCCTTTACGCTCAGATTGAGCCGGGTTGCGGAGTTATGCCCAAAATCCATAACCGCGCTGAACCGCTAGCGGCGATCTATCCACGAGAAGCGGCAGGCGAGTTTCGTAACGCACTTAAAGGTGCTGAGTTTTCATTGCAATCTGTGGCTCGTGAATTGGCTGCAGTTGGAAAACTCCGCGAGATATCGGTTCCAGAGCATCAGACAAAACTTTTCCTGAATTTCAACACGCAGGAGGGTCGTGAAGACAAAGCCGTAGTGAGGCAATATGAATAGACGCAGGCAAAAGGAATGGTTCGACAATGAGAGGTTTTGGCGCGAGACATTTCCATTCGTCTTTTCGGAAAAGCTGTTTGCGATTGCCGATGAAAGCGTGGAGAAAGCGCTGAAGCTGGCGAACCCGCCGGGCGAATCCGCGCTCGATCTTTGCTGCGGACCCGGCCGATGCTCAATCGCGTTGGCCTCCCGCGGGTTCAGCGTCACAGGCGTCGATCGCACGAAATATCTTCTCGATAAAGCACGCTCGAAAGCGCGCGCCGCGAAGGTGAAGGTCGACTGGATTCAGCAGGATATGCGAGATTTTGTGCGACCCGGCGCGTTCGATTTGATTCTAAGCATGTTTACGTCGTTCGGATATTTTGAAAATCGCAACGACGATTTACGTGTTCTTGCGAATGTTTATCGCTCTCTGAGGCCGGGTGGCGCATTCTTGCTGGATGTGAACGGTAAAGAACATCTGGCGAAGATTCTTGTTCCGGCTCTATGGCACAAGTTGTCCAACGGTTCGACCCTTGTGGACATCCGCCAGATCGTGGACGATTGGACCCGCGTTCGAAGCGAATGGATCGTTATCAAGAAAAACAAAGCGCTGCGATTCACATTCCATATCAACCTTTATTCCGGTCTGGAATTGCGCGAGCGGTTGGAAAATGCCGGATTTAGCGCTCTGAAATTATTCGGCAGTCTTGATGGCACTCCTTACGATTCGGAGGCACAAAGGTTGATTGCCGTAGCACGCAAGCAAAAGTAATCACTGCCGCAGCGGCGCTCTGGCTGATTCGTTCAGGAATTTTTTCAACTTGGGGCGGCGAATTTTGAACCATTCTTGTTGCAAATTCGCGGTCCCTGTTCAATATGTCCGGTGCGATTTCAGATGGGGATAAGGTTATCGATGTTGAGGAACGCGGTTTTGCTCTGCTGGATTCCGGCATGCGCCTTCTCGGCTACCAATGTGGTTAACCTCTCCCACTACGATGCGATGCGGCCGGATTTCTCCGCGATGAGGCGCCAGGGGATCGTCGGTGTTATTCATGAAGCGACGTACCCGCCGTTCACGCGAGATTCCAAGTATGTGGATCGTCAAATGGGGGCGCTTGAAGCGGGATTGTTGTGGGGGGCATATCATTATGCCAATGCGAGCGATCCGGCCCGACAGGCAGATCATTTCCTGAGTGTTGTTTCCAGTGCCTGGGCGGATACAAATCCGGCAATTCGGCCGAGTTCGGGTGTGTTACTCGTGCTCGATTTCGAGAAAAATGGTCATTATCCCGGAGGAACGATGCGAGCCGATCAAGCAGTGGCCTTTGTCGAGCGAATCCGGGAACGCACCGGTGTGTATCCCGGTATTTATTCGGGCGAATACCATCTTGGGCAGGTTCTTAACAGTTCGCGACTAACGACTGCCCAAAGAAGAACGCTGACGAACTGCTGGCTGTGGGTTGCGAACTATCACAAGGAGCCTCGCGCGACAGCGCCGTGGAGTTACTGGGCGCTTTGGCAATACTGCGGAGACGGTAAGTGCGGGCTTCCACGGTCCGCTTATCCGATCAGTATCGCCAATATCAGAAAGGCGGAACTTAACATCTTTCGAGGCAGCCGAAGCGATCTCCAAGATTTTTGGCAGCAACGCGCCTGGCAGCCGTCGGGAGGAAAGCCTCGTCGCGAATCGGAACGAACGCTCACGGCCGAGCTTTAAAAGGGCGTCGCTTCAGTTTTTAATACCGCGTTTCGTAGCGAGGTAGACCGCGAAACTGCCGAGCCAATGGCCGCCCTCGTAATGTTCGCCTGTGACTGCTGCGAGGCCCGCCCGGCGATGTGCTTCGGCTGTGCTCGCCAGCGCTGGACGACGCGGATCTTTGGCTGATAAGGCAGAGAGAATTCCCTCCAGCATCCACGCTCGGCTGAGATTTAATCCGTCAAGGTGCGCTAGTTTCGGGTCGCTCGGATCGGGTGAAATCACCACGTGTAACCAATCGGCATTCGCGTTGGTGCTCGGAATTTGAGGGAGAAATTCGCTGAGCCATTTTGCGAACTCGCCTTGCGGCAGGACGCGGCGCATCACATCCGCTTCGGCCAGGCAGGGCGAAAGAAAATCTTCACCGGACGGTTCATAGTCGAGGGGGCAATTCTTGTCCGCCAGAAAGAATTTCCGCGCTGAATCAGTGGCGATCTTGGTAATGGCTTCATCATTCTTGCCGCGGGCGTAATCGAGAATCAGTCCAAGCGCGAACGCAGTTTGATCGTGCTCTCCGATTCGCACCGGGTGCGAAAGTTTTGGCAGCCAGGCCGACAATCGTTCAACTGCGACGTGCTCGAGCGGCTTCAGATTCGATAACATTTTTTGCGCGTCGGGATCGTCCCATTCGCGCAATTCGGCGCAGAGTTGCAACAGCCAGGCCAAACCGTACGGGCGTTCGAAACTGGCGCGCCCTTCTCCGCACAGATAGGCGGCTTCAGTTTTCAAATTGTCTGCGGTGAGACTTTTTTTCAGCGCATCGCGTGCAGGCTTTGCAAATGTCGCATCGGGAAAGGTGCGCAATAATCGGAGGAGCAGCCAGTGTCCGTGCACAGACGAGTGCCAATCGTAACAGCCGCAAAACGCAGGCGTCAGTTTTCGTGGCGGCGCGACATCCGAATCGCTGTTCAGAACGTGACTGATTTTGTTCGGATATTCCTTGTGAACACACGCCAGCGCGAGGTTGGCAAACCGTTCTGCACCAGAAGCATCAAATTCTTGGGCGGACAGAGTCGCCGCGACCTTTTTCTCCGGAGCAGAGTTGTTAGTCGCAAACCCGATCATCGGCGCCATCAGAAAGACAAAAACCAGATTCTTCAAACGTAAGGGATGCAGTTTCAAGCCCACC
>DASTMV010000172.1:0-9965 GCA_035713885.1 Candidatus Udaeobacter sp.
AACGCGAAGGTATTGCCGGTGCTCCTCCGATTTCGGGCCCCAGATTTCGCGCAGGATATACCGGTGCGTGAGAACGCGACCCGGATGCCTGACAAACAAGCGGAGCAAGGCGTACTCGGTGGCCGTAAGTTTGATTTCTCGGCCTGCGCGCGTTACCACGCGTGCCGTAAGATCGACAACCAGATCACCGTTCTTGAAAACAGAGATTTCTTCTTCTGGACGGGTTTTGCGCTGTGCTGCTCGCAGACGCGCCAGTAATTCCGGAGTGCTGAATGGTTTGGTTACATAATCATCTGCACCGGCATCCAAAGCGGCCACTTTTTCCTGCACATCATCACGCACGGTCAGAACAATTACGGGCGCTTCGCTCCATTCGCGCAAACGTTTTAATACCTGCGACCCATCTAGATCTGGCAGACCGAGATCGAGAAGAACTACGTCTGGCCGTCGCGTTGCTACGTCCATCAGTCCTTGCTGGCCAGTCTCGGCTTCGTGCACTTGATAGTTCTCGCCTTCAAGTACGACGCGCAAAAGCCGACGAATTTGCGCTTCATCGTCGATAATGACCGCGACTGGCTTCATTTTGCGGTGGATGCACCCGTTGCCGCAGTCTTATCGTGGATTATTTCCGTCTCTCCAGTCCTTCTCGGCGACTCGCCTGTTGCAGCAAATTCCGCTTCAGGCAATCGCATTTTCTCACCGATAGGGAGACGGATAGAGAACACCGCACCGCCTCCTTCGCGATTCTGTGCGATGATTTGGCCACCGTGGGCCTCAATCAGTTGGCGCGCAATGGACAAGCCGAGGCCGATACCGCCGGGACGGGTGCGCGGACCGCGATAGAATTTTTGGAACACTTTGTTTTGTTCGCCCGGTGCTAGGCCGGTCCCCCGATCGGCCACCGAAATGACGAGCATAGAGTTATCGCGCGCGACGCTCACTTCTATAGGATGAGTGCTCTTGCCATAAATCATCGCGTTCGAGAGCAGGGCATCCAAAGCTTGCTGAATCAGGCCTGAATCCACCGAAACTGCTGGCAGATTTTTCGCGATGCTGATTTGTACCTCGCTTTCGCTTAATCCGAACCCGGCAACCGCTTCGCGCACGAGCTCGCCTGGATCGCACCATTCGCGGACCAATTGAAGAAGACCCGACTCCAAGCGCGTGGCATCAAGCAAATTATCGACCGTCCGGGTAAGACGGCGTGCCGCCTTTTGTAACTCGGCGCGATCTGGCTGCGGTTGTTGCAATCCGGCGGTCATGGCGGCAAGTGGCGTCTTTAATTCATGTGACACCGAATCGAAAAGTGCTTTCTGTAATTTCTGCGACTGACGTGCGACCTGTGCGGCTTGGCTTTCTTTCCGTGCGCGCTCCTTGTTCAGAAACAAAGCCAGCTGCGCGGCCATTGCATCGAGTAATTCGCGTTGCTCGAGTGTGGGCGCCGTCTTCAGCCGCACGCTTAGCACGCCCTCAGCCTGATCGCCGGTGACCAGCGGAACATGCAAGCACTCCGCATCGGGAAGCGTGTCTGTTGATGTTCCGGCAGCTTGTTTCTTTTGAAAAGCCCACACAGCGACGCTTTCGTCCTTTTTCGATGGCACAAATGTGCTGGCGGGATGTTGCGCCAGCCCATTTTCATCGCGCAACCACACTGCAGCATCGGCCTGAAAGAAATCCTTGATCAGCTGCAGGACCTTCGGCAGTGCTTCATCCAGATCGCGACTGGCTGCCAGCGCACGCGTCAAGCGATACAGCGCCGTGGCACGTTCTTCCCGGCGCCGCTCGGCCTGTTCGCGTTCGTGCAATTGGGTCGCGAGGTGGCCGATGACCACCGCGATAATGAAATAGGCGCCGAACATCATGAAGTCTTCAAATTTGCTGATGTAAAATGTGAAGCGCGGCGGAATGAACAAAAAGTTCCAGAGCAATGCGCTAAGCGCCGCGAGGAAAAACGTCGGCCAACGACGCAGACGCATTCCGGCGAGCACGACGGCGAACAGGTAGAACAGCGCGACCGCCCAGTACCCGATATAACTAAAGACTAATAATGAGAAGCCCGTAACAGCAGCGGCGATGCCGAGCGCGATGCCAAACTCCTGCCACGGCGCGCGCGCGATTTGTTCCCCGAGTGCTTCGTGACGCGGTTGGACCGATTCGTCGCCGGGGATCATGTGAATATCGATATTGCCGCTATTCCGCATAAGCCAGCGCAACAGATCAGGCTTCAAAAAACTGAACCACGGCGTCCCCAGCGGTTTCCCCATCACAATTTGGGTAACATTATTCTGTCGGGCGATACGCAGCAGAGCTTGAGCAACATCCCTGCCCGGCGTCGTAATCACTTCCGCTCCGAGCTGACGTGCCAGTGCCAAATATCGAGTAAGCCGTGCCTGTTCTTCCGCCGAGAGTTGACGAGGACCTTCGATGTTTGCGACGATCCAGGACGCTTCCATGGATGAGGCCAGCCGACGCGTATAACGAATTAGCCTTTCCGAATACGGACTGGCGCTGACCGCGACCAGCAATCGGTCGGTGCTTTTCCACGGACCCGGTATTTTCTCCTCCGACATGATCTCGCGCAGGTCGCGGTCGACGTGCTCGGCCACGACGCGCAAAGCCATTTCCCTCAACGCTGTGAGGTTGCTCTCGCGGAAGAAATTCTTTGCAGCCCAATCCGCGCGTTCACCGAGATAAACCTTTCCCTCAGTGAGTCGAGAGCGCAGTTGGTCCGGAGTTAGATCAACAAGGACGATTTCGTCGGCGAGATCGAGCACAGAATCGGGCACGGTTTCGTGAACCGGTACGCCGCTGATTTGGCGAACCACGTCGCTGCGACTGGCGACATGTTGAACATTGAGTGTCGTATAAACATCGATGCCTGCGTCTAGCAGCTCGAGCACGTCCTGATAACGCTTGGGATGTCGCGAGCCAGGAGCATTCGTGTGCGCTAGTTCATCAACGACCGCGAGTCCCGGATGCCATGTCAGGATGGCATCCAAATCCATTTCCGTCAGCGTCGTGCCGCGATACTCAATCTGCAGACGCGGCATGATTGGCATCCCTTCAAGCAACGCCTCTGTGTCTTTTCGGCCATGTGTTTCGGCGATGCCAACAACGACCTCACAGCCCTCGGCCTGCTTTTCACGCGCCGCGAGCAGCATGGCATAGGTCTTGCCGACGCCAGGCGACATACCGAAAAAAATCTTCAGCTTGCCCCGCGCAGACTCCGCTTCCGCGCGTTTCATGCGCGCGAGGATCTCATCGGGATTTGGCCGTTCAGGTTCGCTCACGCCAAAGAGTTTACGCTTTCGCTGTGATCTGTTCCAGTCGCTGAAATCAGAGGCGGCGCGGGCCTCAGAGTCTAAAACGTGAAGAGAGCATCTGCGCTGAACATTACCTGATTTTTGTCGCCGTTATCGAAGACCGCCTTGCTCGAGTGGTCATAGCGGATC
This sequence comes from Candidatus Udaeobacter sp., assembly GCA_035713885.1. Classification (GTDB taxonomy): domain Bacteria; phylum Verrucomicrobiota; class Verrucomicrobiia; order Chthoniobacterales; family UBA10450; genus Udaeobacter. Next base: position 3,453 of record DASTMV010000172.1, read on the forward strand.
TCCGGCCTAAACAGTAAGTGCGAGAAAAATGCGTTATCAGGAAACGGCTTGATCGCGACGCCAAAACTTGCTGAATAGAAGTTGGCGCTGACAGGCCCACCGTACGAGAATCCATTGGCGGCATCCCGATACCACTCCAAACGAGTGTTCAAGGTGAAATGTGGATCTACCGCATAGCTGAGGTAGCCATCGATCGCACCAAACTGTTTGGCGCCGCCGCTTAAGCCAGGAATCTCTGGAGCATTTACGAAGTCAATCCCGACTCCGGCGCTGAATTGATCCGTAATTTTCTGGGTGATAACCAAGTCCAAATACGTCCACCAGTGACTGTTGTCGCCCGGAGGTAGATTAGGCCCGACACCGATTGGAAACTCTGGACCTTCGGTCATGACAAAAGTAACGGCAGTTTTATCGCTAGGCGCCCAGATAATGCGTCCGAGAAAATCCAGAGTGTTGTTCGCGTCGCGGGTCGACTGGTTCCAACCACGCGTGAATCCAGCTTCGAACGTCCATTTCGGGCTGTAGACGTAAGTGAATAACACGCCGGTCTGTGTACCTGGTTCAGCGTAGAGAAACGAGTAACTGTGGGAGTAGAAGTTCCGAGCCGGGTCGCCGAAAGCGTTGTAGATATTGGCGCTGTAGTGCTCGAATCCCGCCAGTTCTATCCATTTTCCTGCTCGAACCCGCATTGGTATGCCGGGGAAGGTCACATCCACCCAGCCTTGAATAAGATCCCATTGGTTGCGGCCGGTCTGATCGTCGAACATTCCGTTTGAGTGAATGAATGCCGCGTCGGCGCCGTAAAGCCCCTCCACACGAAAGCCGATGTTGAACTCCTTCTTTGTCGGATCGACTGCTCGCTCCAGGTTCAAACTGATGTTGTCCAGAATGAAACTATTTTTGAACTTGTTATATCCAATGAACGTCGGACCATCTTCATGATGCGGAGCGCTAAAGTCATAGAAATAACCTGCCTGGACGTATCCGTATAAGTTAAGCCCCAGATCGCTGAGGGGTTTACCGATACCAGCTTGATCCAGGAGGTACATCAACGGCGCTGGCGGTGTTGGGGTTGGACTTGGAGTTGCTTGCGCAGAGACTTCTTTGTCGGATGCGAATGCCAGGTTTGCGCAGACCGCGATCGCACCAGTAGCGATGAGCCTTTTCATAAAGTCGTCATTCAGCCGCATCAAGAAAAAGAGCGTCGCGGATTATCGACGAACCAGGTCCAGAATAGATGATTGGGTAGCGACTGCGCCTTACTTTCCTGGTGCGGACGTTCTGCCCATCGCGACCTGTCACTAGGTTCCTCATTTGTTGGAGAACTTCCATTCCGGCCGAAGCTGAAGTCAGGTGCAAAGGACCCGAGCGCCATCCATTCGGACGGAATTGGAAGAAAAACGAAAACGTAAGTTCGCGTTATTCGCATCACCGCGCCCCATCGAGTGCGAGATTTAGTTCGAGAACATTGACGCCCGGCTCACCAAACACACCGAGATCGCGTCCATCGGTGTTTTGCCGCACAAGCTCCCGCAGCTTCTCTTCAGCCATGCCACGCGTTTTCGCTACGCGCGGGATTTGCAAGGCTGCATTTTGCAAACTGATGTGCGGATCTAGTCCGCTGCCCGAGGCGGTGACTGCGTCTGCCGGAACGGGATCGGTTTCTTTTAGTCCGTTCTCGGCACGATACGCTGCTATTCGATCCTTGATCGCGTCATTCAGTTTTTGGGACGTCGGTCCGAGATTGCTCCCGCTGGAACCCGCTGCGTCGTAGCCATTGCCTGCCGCTGAGGGGCGTGGGTGAAAATATTTGGCATCGGTGAATCCCTGCGCCAGTAACTTCGACCCATGCACCGTACCGTTTTGATCGACAATTAGACTGCCGTTTGCCTTGTCGTGGAAGAGCGCCTGCGAAATACCGAAGACAATGAGCGGATACAATCCGCAGCAAATCACTGCTAGCACCAGTGTGGACATAACTGCGCCACGAATTTCAGAAAAGAATGCTTTCATAACTAGATAAGGTGGATGCCCGTAATGATCAGATCGATGAGTTTGATTCCGATAAAGGGCACAATGACACCGCCAAGGCCGTAGATGAGCAGGTTGCGCTGCAAAATCGCAAGTGCGCCGATTGGCTTGTAAGCGACACCACGCAGCGCCAGTGGAATCAATGCAATAATCACCAGCGCGTTAAAGATAACTGCGCTCAGGATCGCGCTGGTCGGGCTGTGCAGATGCATAATGTTGAGGGGGGCAATGGCTGGGAACGTCGCCATCAGCATTGCGGGAATGATCGCAAAATACTTGGCTACATCGTTTGCGATGCTGAACGTCGTCAGCGAACCGCGCGTAATGAGCATCTGTTTTCCGATCTCGACAATGTCGAGCAGCTTGGTGGGATTGCTGTCGAGATCGACCATGTTGCCGGCTTCGCGCGCGGCTTGCGTGCCAGTATTCATTGCCACGCCCACATCGGCCTGAGCCAGGGCGGGCGCATCATTGGTTCCGTCACCAGTCATGGCAACCAGGCGCCCGTCGGCTTGTTCGGTGCGAATGCGCTTGAGTTTATCTTCAGGAGTTGCTTGCGCCATGAAATCGTCCACGCCCGATTCGGCGGCGATGGCAGCGGCCGTGAGCGGATTGTCACCGGTAATCATCACCGTGCGAATGCCCATTTTGCGCAGCTGCGCGAAGCGCTCTTTCATTCCGCCTTTGACAATATCTTTGAGCTCGATCGTGCCGAGAGTCATCATGTCCGACGCCACAACCAGCGGCGTGCCGCCGCGATGAGAAATTTCATCAACCGTTTTTGCGACCGGCTGCGGAAAAATTCCGCCCGCTGATTCGACAAATCCACGCACCGCGTCGGCCGCGCCCTTGCGAATGCGCATGGTGGGTTGCGCGCCATTAGCATGAAGATCGACACCGCTCATTCGCGTTTGCGCGGTGAACGGTACAAACGTTGCCTCTAATTCGTGCATCTCCCGTGCGCGTAATCCGAATTTCTCTTTGGCGAGCACGACAATCGAGCGGCCCTCTGGCGTTTCATCGGCTAGCGAGCTCAATTGCGCCGAAGCAGCAAGATCATTTGGCTCGACGCCCGGCGCAGGATGAAACCCAACCGCCATACGATTTCCGAGCGTGATGGTGCCAGTTTTATCAAGAAGCAGAACATCGACATCTCCGGCTGCTTCGACCGCGCGCCCACTCATAGCCAGCACATTGCGCTGAAGAACGCGGTCCATTCCAGCAATGCCAATTGCACTAAGCAATCCGCCAATTGTTGTCGGGATTAAGCAAACCAACAACGCAATCAGGACGGGAACGGAAAACACCGTACCCGAATAAATGCCAAAAGGTTTTAACGTGACACAGACAAGCAAGAAAATGAACGTCAGCGCTGCGAGAAGAATAGTGAGCGCAATCTCGTTGGGCGTTTTCTGACGCTGCGCACCTTCGACCAGAGCGATCATACGCTCGAGAAAGCCCTGGCCTTTCTCCATTGTCACTCGAATCACAATTCGGTCACTTAACACGCGTGTGCCGCCAGTGACTGCGCTGCGGTCCCCGCCGCTCTCTCGGATCACAGGCGCCGATTCGCCTGTGATCGCCGCTTCATCCACACTGGCGATGCCTTCGATCACATCGCCGTCTGCCGGAATGATGTCGCCTGCTTCGCAAACCACAGTGTCGCCTTTGTAAAGTATCTGGGCCGGAACTTTCTCTTCACGCCCGTTTCTCAGCCGGCGAGCCATTGTAGTCGTGCGCATCCGGCGCAATGCTGCTGCCTGCGCCTTGCCGCGGCCTTCAGCCATCGCTTCGGCAAAATTCGCGAACAGCACGGTAAACCACAGCCAGATCGCCAGTTGCGCCACGAAGCTGCGCAATGCCGACTCGGCGGTGAAGATTCCGACGGTAGTTAGCGCAGCGCCAACCATCGTCACGAACATGACCGGGTTCTTCACCATCAGGCGCGGATTGAGCTTCTTGAAAGCGTCGCCGATGGCAGGGCCAACTATATCCGACTCAAAAAGAGAACGAGCTTTTGGCGTCATAAATTCAGCGTGTTTAAAACAGTTTTCCGCCTAGCATGAGGAAATGCTCGACGACTGGGCCGAGAGTCAGAGCTGGAAGAAAATTTAGTGCACCGATCAAAAGCACCGTTCCGATCAGCAGAATAAAGAACGTCCCGCCGTGAACGGGGAACGTCCCGGCACTTACCGGCGTGACTTTCTTCCGGACTAACGAACCAGCCATCGCGAGGATCGGCACGATCATGAGAAACCGCCCGATTAGCATTGCCAAACCGATTGTCGTGTTGAGCCACGGTGTGTTCGCGCTGATGCCGGCGAAGGCGCTGCCATTGTTACCTGTGCCGGAGGTATAGGCGTAAAGAATCTCGCTCAACCCGTGCGGGCCGCTGTTGTTCATTGCTACGAGTCCCCATTTGCTGACGATTGCCCACGCCGAGAACGCCAGGATGTCGATAGCGAGAATAAGCAACGCCAGCATCGCCATCTTTACGTCGTACGATTCGATTTTCTTGCCGAGATACTCCGGAGTACGGCCGACCATCAGGCCCGCGATGAAGACCGCAAGCACGACGAAAACGAGCATTCCGTAGAGGCCAGCGCCCACTCCGCCAATTATGATTTCGCCTAACTGGATATTGAACAGGGGAACGAATCCGCCGAGCGGCGTGAACGAATCATGCATCGAATTCACTGCGCCGCAGGAAGCGTCCGTTGTGACCGTGGCGAAAAGCGCGGAATTGAAAATCCCAAAGCGGACTTCCTTGCCTTCCATGTTTCCGTCAGCCATGGCAACGCCGAGATGCTGATGAATCGGATTACCGGATGATTCAGCCCACCAGCAAAGCATCACACCGCCGAAAAACAATGCCAGCATTGCAGCCCACACTGTCCAGCCGTGCTTTTGGTTCTTAACCATACGGCCGAGGTAGTAAGTGAGCCCGCTGCCGATCGAGAAGATCGACAACATTTGGAAGAAATTTGAGAGCGGCGTCGGGTTCTCATACGGATGCGATGCATTGGCGTTGACGTAACCGCCGCCATTGGTGCCGAGCATTTTCATCGCGATCTGCGAAGCCATTGGGCCTTGCACGATATTCTGCTCGGTCACAGTTTGCTCTTCCATGACCGGCTTGCCGGCCGCGTCCATCACCGGCTTGCCGTCTTTGTCCACTTTCGCGACCGATACTTTCATCGGCTCGACCAAGGTGGCTTTAGCGTAGGGATTGAAGTTTTGAATCATCCCCTGGGATACAAGGAACACTGCGAAGACAATGCAAATTGGGATCAGCAGGTAATATGTGATGCGAACGAGATCGACCCAGAAGTTGCCGATCGTTTGTGCCGTGTGCCGCGCAATAGCACGAACTAAAGCAGCTGCGATAGCGATGCCAGTTGCGGCGGAGACAAAATTATGAAAAGTCAGGCCGACCATTTGCGAGAAGTACGACATGGTGGATTCACCGCCGTAGCTCTGCCAATTCGTGTTCGTGGTGAAACTCGTGGCGGTGTTGAAAGAGCAATCCGGACTGACGCCGGCGAGCTTTTGCGGATTGAGAGGAAGAAAATATTGCAATCGCAGGATCGCGTAGGTGAAGAGGCAACCTACCAGACTGAACATCAGCATGGCAAGAGTGTACTGTTTCCAGTCATGCTCTTTACTGGGATCAACGCCCATGATGCGATAAGTCCCGCGCTCTAGCGGCCGGAACAACGGGTCGAGCCAGGTTTTGCCGTCAACATCGAGAACTTGTAGCAGATAAAGCCCCATTGGCTTCGTGATTAGCACGAGCACGACGACGTAAATGGCAAATTGAATCCAACCTGAAACTTGCATGATTTCTCCTTAGAATTTTTCGGGCCGAATCATCGCAATGAAGAGGTAGGCGAACAACAACAAGGCGATGATGCAGACGATGATTGTTTCCATGAAGTCCTCCTAGAGTCTGTCGCAGAATCGCACGTAAACAGCGCTAATAATGAAGAATGCGATCACAGTGCCGATAAAAATTAAGTCGCTCATATTAGTGACGTATTCTCTTTTGAGCGGTGCTCCTTTCACGGAAACGCACATGAAGCGCGCTAGCGATGAAAAAAATCCAGACGCCAATCCCTGTAATGAGTAATCCGTTCATAAGCTGGCCTCAGGGTCAGCCAATTTTCGACAGAGTGTTAGTTAAACTGCGGCCGAAAGGCGTTAAAAAAACGTTAATGCCGGATCCGAAGTACTGTTCTAGCGCCCACGATTCCCCGCTTCAACACTCGCAGGTTCGCGTAGCGGTCGCGCCGTTTTCGGGTGCCAACCCCAGAGTGCGAGCATGACAAAGAAACTCACCACATACGAGACCGGAATGGCCCAACCATGCCGGATCCATTGCCCGACCGATCGCGATTCGGGATACATATTGCACAACGCCACGCCAGAGGAGGAGCCGAACCAGACCATCGATCCACCAAAGCCGACCGTAAACGCGAGCAC
>DASTMV010000173.1:0-3725 GCA_035713885.1 Candidatus Udaeobacter sp.
GATCGGCAATCACCAGGGCTGGTCGGCGTTTTTCTCCGCTAGAATCCGCGCGTGAAAGCGGAATGACAACGATTTCTCCGGCTACAGGTTTGACCATGCGGTGTCTTCCTCTGGTGAATTCCAATCGCGTCCAAGGACAGATTCGCTCAGCTCGACGCCGTTGAATGACTCCTCACGCGCGTGCTCCGGCGATTCTTTACCGATCGATTCGAGCGAGTTCATGAAACAAATCATTGCACGTGAGAACGATTTCGGAAATCCGAAAGAAGAGTAACCGCTGAGGACTCGGAGGTCGCGAAGGGTCTGTCATCCGTCTGCCATCTCGGCAAGAACGAGTTCAGTAAATTTCACAGTCGCGGGGATGCGCTCGCCGGAGCGCCGCAGCGACCATTGCCCAGAATTTACTTCGTAGTTATGCACCCAAGTGCTACTTCGATACTGGAATGAAACCGGACAAGTTTTCTTTGCTGGCAACAACTGTTTTTTGCTTCAGCTTTGCCGTAACGATGCACGCGCAACAGTCTCCCGCAGAACGAGTGGCTGAAATTCAGGCTGCTTTACGCGAGGCTAAACTGGACGGCTGGCTCTTTTGCGATTTCCGGCACAGCGATCCCCTAGCCTACCGCATTTTAAAGCTGGACGAAAAGATGTTCGCGTCACGCCGCTGGTTCTATTACATCCCGGCATCGGGTGAGTCAGTCAAAATTGTGCAATCGATCGAGCAGTTCAAACTTGACTCTCTTCCGGGCAGAAAACTTGTTTTTCGCGGCTGGCAGGAATTGCACGCACGACTCAGGGAAGTCCTCGGCGCCGCGGCGAAGGAATCTAAGCGTCACATTGCGATGCAGTATTCGCCGATGAATGACATTCCCTACATCTCGCGGGTGGATGCGGGGACAATCGAGCTTGTTCGCTCGTTTGGAGTGGAACCGGTCACAAGCGCGGAACTAGTACAAAAATTCGAAGCGGTCTTCTCGCCGGCTCAACACCAAATGCACGTGGAAGCCTCCGATAAAATGCATCGCATCATTCAGCAGGCCTTTGCTGAGATTGGGCGCCGAATCCGCGCTGATGAGCCGACAAGCGAATGGGACATCGCGCAGTTCATGCTCCGCCGTTACAAGGAAGAAGGAATGCAGCAGGAGCCGATGATCGTGGCCGTGAATGCAAACACCGCGAATCCGCATTACCTGCCGACAAAGGAGAAGAACTCTCCGATCAATCGCGGCGATTTCGTGTTGATCGATGCCGCCACGAACCTGGACAAGCCTGACTCAGTAGCGACCGACCAAACCTGGACCGGTTACGTAGGCGAATCTGTTCCCGAAGAGTACTCGCGCATTTTCAACATTGTGCGAGAAGCGCGCGATTCCGCGGTCGATTTCGTCCGCAAGAACATTCGCGCTGGTAAATCGATTCGCGGCGCTGAAGTGGACGACGTATCGCGCGGCGTAATCACCTGCGCCGGTTTTGGCGAACAATTCACACATCGCACCGGCCATTCGATCGGCGAAGAAACTCACGGCAACGGCGTCAACATCGACGATTTCGAAACGCGCGATTCACGCCGCATAATTCCGGGAGTTTGTTTTTCAATTGAGCCGGGAATCTATCAGGAAGGCAAGTTCGGTGTTCGGTCGGAAATCAATGTTTACGTTTCGGACAAAGACATCGAGGTCACCGGTCAGCCAATACAGACCGCGATTACCCCGATCCTTAAACCCGAATTGAATTTGCATTAGCACAAGGCCAAAAGTCTGTGGGTTTCCGCGGATTTGGGCCCGAGCCAGCACTGTCATTTTCCTGGTTTCGGAAGAGTCGCGTAAATTTTGACCATTGCGCTGTCATTTGGATTGTGAGACGACAAAGCTTCCGTAAATGTGTTTCCTGTCTTCCTAAGCATCGAAATCCTATTCAAGTCGAACAATTTCGCCATTCGCACCTGGCCGGAACTGCTCCTTCCTCCAATTTGATGGGCCCGCAAGACCTCACGGCCGGCGATACTGATCCCATAAGTTTGCGGTTCCACGATTCGCTCTTTGCCGTTATAGCGAAAACGCAAGATCTGCCTATTCTTGATCGCAGAAATAATTACTCGGTCTTGCCTTGGTTTACCAAGTTGCCTTAGCGCATTCGCCTTTACTTTTGCGAATGCGCGTCGATGAGCTTCCAACCCCTCTCGCACAAAATCAGGAACTGCGTTTCCGCTCACGATTCGCTCGTTATGACTTGTGTTTTTCTTCATCCGACATTCCTCGAAGTAACATCCTTCGCGCTTCCAAAATAATGTGTGTGTCAGAGGACGCAATCTTCCTAGTCGGATGTGAAGTGTTATCCCAAATTACCCATTCTTGAACGATCGGAAGATAGATTGTCGCTAAATTTTGCAGACTGCGGGCGAATCGTCTTTTGACGTCTGCATCGGGAACATCATGTCCGCCCAGCAGGACGCGCTGTCGAATACGATCAATTGCCTCCACTGCAGTAGCTATCCACAAGTAATGGAGTTGAAGGTAATAACCTCTTCGACGAGCATGTTTAAGAAGCGTTAGATATGTCTTGCCGCTCAACGTGCTCTCCAATGCAAAGCTCTCGTATTTAGCGATACAGCTTTTTACTTCGTTAAGCAGAATCCTTCCCCCCTTGAGGGCCATCTGTCTCGGGGCGAGCGGTGAAAGCCCCCTTGCGATTTCATCCGCGTTGAGAAAGCGAACGACAGACGCCCGGTTTCGCAGGAATTCCATGGCGAAGGTGGTCTTACCCGCACCATTAGAGCCTGCGATGACGTAGATTGTCGGTTTCAGCATCAGGTCTTCGAATAGACCTCAGAACCGCGCTGGACAAACTCTGCCGCTTTCTCTCGCATTGCCGATTCAATCGCCGCTCTATTCGTTAGGCCCCGTTCGGCAGCGAACCTTCGCACATCCTCTGTGATCTTCATCGAGCAAAAATGAGGGCCACACATGCTGCAAAAATGGGCGGTCTTTGCGCCGTCTTGCGGGAGAGTTTCATCGTGAAACTCTCGGGCGGTTTCGGGATCAAACGAGAGATTGAATTGATCTTGCCATCTGAACTCAAATCTGGCTTTAGAAATTGCATTGTCGCGGTGTTGCGCGCCGGGGTGACCCTTTGCCAAATCGGCGGCATGCGCGGCGATCTTATAGGCAATGACGCCGTCTTTGACGTCCTTCTTGTTAGGTAAGCCGAGATGTTCCTTCGGGGTGACGTAGCAAAGCATGGCGCAGCCGTACCAACCGATCATCGCCGCACCGATTGCACTGGTGATGTGATCGTAGCCGGGCGCGATGTCGGTAGTTAGGGGGCCCAGAGTGTAGAACGGCGCTTCGTCGCACCACTCGAGTTGTTTTTCCATGTTCTCCTTGATCATCTGCATGGGGATGTGGCCTGGGCCTTCGTTCATCACCTGCACATGATGCGACCACGCGCGCTTCGTGAGTTCGCCTTGCGTGTAGAGCTCTGCGAACTGCGCCTCATCATTTGCGTCGGCAATACTGCCTGGCCGCAGACCGTCGCCGATGGAAAAGCTGACGTCGTATACAGCCATAATCTCGCAAATTTCGTCCCAATGCGTGTAAAGAAAACTTTCCTGATGATGCGCAAGGCACCACTTGGCCATTATTGACCCGCCACGCGAAACAATTCCGGTGGCACGCTGCACAGTGAGCGGGACGTAACGCAGAAGCACTCCTGCATGGACCGTAAAA
>DASTMV010000174.1:0-3430 GCA_035713885.1 Candidatus Udaeobacter sp.
GAACAAACTCATCTCTAACATCCCAATCGGACAAACAACGCAGGCCTTGGTTTATGTGCCAAACGCGGTTCCCGCTGGTTCAAGCTCAGAAAATCTAATGCCGCTTGGTGCAGCCGCGAACACAGCGCGCTTGCAGTTGGAGCCAACTGGTACAGGACCATCAGAAGCACAAGCATCTGTGGCAGTAAACTCGTTAGGTTTATTGGATCTCCTTCAGATCGCGGCTAAAGGGCTAACACCTCGCACGACGTATCAGGTGTATCTGACGGAATCCAATAAGGAACCATTCGGCAAATTAGAGCCACTTGCCCTTCTGAAAACCAATCCAGATGGTGCAGGTATTGTTCAGGCGATCGGTCCGCTGAAGGCGCTGGCGGGCGAAGCTGCGAACGCTTCCCTACCCCAGCGGTTTCTGATCGTTACCGACATCAATGATTCGTCGACGGTCGTGTTACGACAAACGAACTCGTCTGGAAAGCCCGATAAATGACGCGCTATCTTACGTTAAAGCCTTCGAGGATCTGATGGGCGGATTTGTTGAATCGCGACGCGAGTTTCTTCGAAAGACCGGAATGGTCTCCGGAGCGATTTTACTTTCTCCGCAACATTTCTTCGCCGCTGAAGCCGAAGCCGCTGCTGACTACACGGTGCGCATCAAGACGGCTCCGATTGAGATTGCCCCGAATCAAATTCTTTCCACTATCACCTACAACGGTCAATTCCCTGGGCCGCTGATCCGCTTTAAAGAGGGCCGTCAGGTGACAGTGAACATTTTCAATGAGACCGACGCGCCTGAGCAATTGCATTGGCATGGCCAGTTCGTTTCTCCCGACGTCGATGGCGCTGCGGAAGAAGGCACGCCTTACATTCCTGCTCATGGCCAGCGGCGTGTTACTTTCACGCCCAAACCGAGCGGTTTGCGCTTTTATCATACGCACAATCGTGCCGGGGCCGATCTTTCGGCAGGCCAATACAGCGGCCAGGTCGGACCAGTTTACATTGAGCCAGAAAACAATCCAGGCCGTTACGATCGCGAAGTCTTTCTTGTTTTGAAAGAATTCGAACCGACTCTCAGCCGGGGCGGCGACATGCCTCAGGATTTTTTGTCACCTTCCGCCATCGACAAAACTCTCAAAGAGACCGGCGAAGCTGCCATGAAAGCTTCTCTTGCAAAAGGCATGCCACACGGCTACGAGGTCGGTTACAAGTCCTTTACGATCAATGGTCGCATGCTTGGTCATGGCGAACCTATTCGAGTTAAGCAGGGCGAGCGCGTTTTGTTTCACATTTTGAATGGAAGCGCGACGGAAATTCGGAGCCTCGCCTTGCCCGGACATTCCTTCGAAGTCATCGCGCTTGATGGAAACCCCGTCCCGAATCCCACGGATGTTCCCGTTCTGTGGCTGGGTACAGCGGAGCGTATCTCCGCAGTTGTGAAAATGAATCATCCCGGAGTGTGGATCCTTGGCGATCTTGCTGATGACGACCGTCATCATGGTATGGGGATCGTTGTCGAGTACGCCGGCCGCTCAGGCGAACCTCACTGGGCAACGCCACCACCATTTCGGTGGAGCTACGCTCGTTTTGCCAAATCCAACGCGACTACTCCCGAGCCAGACGAAACCTTCGAGATGACTTTCGCCAAAGACAATGCGGCTGAAGAAGGATTTAACCGCTGGACGATCAACGGGGTCGCCTACCCGATGAGCAACGAAACGGCCCCTGCCTCACTTCATTTAACGCACGGTAAACGCTATCGTCTTCGGATGCGCAATGCCAGTGACGACATTCATCCTATTCATCTCCATCGCCACAGTTTTGAGCTAACTGACCTCGCAGGAACGAAAACTGCGGGTGTTATGAAGGACGTGGTCATGCTCGGCGGATATCAGCAGTTAGAAGTTGACTTTGTTGCTGACAATCCCGGTCTTACTCTGTTCCACTGTCACCAACAACTGCACATGGACTTCGGGTTCATGACGCTCTTCGATTACGTGTAGGAACAGAAATGTCGAGTCCCGAAGCGAAGCGAAAAGATAAGTGGCTCAAGTATAATTGATGTCCTGACAGCATTACTGTCGCGGCATTCATTAATATCCCGCCATAGTTTCGCGGAGCAGCCGTTGGTTTGCTCGCAAGGCCCTCACACCGCGGCCGAATAAGGCTCGGCGCATCTGCCACTTGCTTTCCGTTTTTCCTAGGCACACCGTAATTGGTGCGGTGATCAACCCAATTAAACCATGAAATTTCCAACCGAAACCGACACTCTCTTCGATGCTTTGCGAAAATCGGCAAAGGCGAAACCGGTGAGTGCCATTGAAAAGCTGATCCAGGACGGAGCAGACCGCGACCTTTGCCGTATTAACGCCCTGGCATTTGCCGCCCAGCATAAGCTCAATGAGGAGGATGTGATTGCAGCTTTTTTGCACGCCGCTGGACTCGGCATTTTCGACATGTCCTGGAACATTCTTTGTCCCGCGTGTGGTGGCGTGCTGGATTCAGGCGCCACGCTTAAGACCGTCAAACAGGCAGAGTACAGGTGTGTCCTTTGCGCCGAGGATTGCGAACCGACGCTCGACGAAATCGTCGAGGTTACCTTCACAATCAGTCCGCGCCTGCGTCGGATCGCCGCGCACAATCCCGAGACGTTGCCTTTCGTTCAATACTACAGGCAGATTTTCTGGAGTTCAGGCGTAGATCTGCCCGACGACAAGGAATTGGCAAAATGGGTTAAGGAAACCACTCTTGATGCGGTCGAGCTTTCCCCCGGTGAGAAGGCGGAGCTCTCGCTTCAGCTGCCCGAAGGATATGTGATCGTGTTCGACCCGGTTCTCCATATGTCGCAGCATATCGAAGTAACAGGCGAGCCGGCATCTGAAAGCCAATCGCTTTCCTTCATCATGACCAGAGATCATGCGCCGGCCCCTGTCCTTCAGATGCACCCGGGCCCCCTGCGAATTACCTTAGAGAACCGTTTAGGTGTACGCACGCTACCTGCTGTTTGGTTCGTTAGCGATAGAATTCATGAGCTTGTTAGCAAACGTCGCCCGTTCCTAACCGCGAAACGTCTTCTGACCAACCAGACGTTCCGTGACATTTATCGCACGGACACGCTGGATGTAGATCAGAGACTCAAGATTACCAGTCTCAGTTTTCTGTTTACCGACCTCAAAGGCTCAACGGAACTTTACGAACGCGTTGGAGATCTGGCCGCCTACGATTTGGTGCGGGCCCACTTCCGGATCTTGAATGAAATCGTTGCAGCGGAAAAGGGCGCCGTCGTAAAGACAATCGGTGATGCAGTGATGGCGACATTTCCGACGCCAGATCGAGCAATGGCGGCTGCACTTAAGATGCGCGAAGCAGTCAAAGACTTGAAAGGCGATTTACTGCTTAAAATTGGCATCCACGAAGGGCCCTGCCTGGCCGT
>DASTMV010000175.1:0-8149 GCA_035713885.1 Candidatus Udaeobacter sp.
GATATCGCTGATGAGCAGATCGAATTGGTTGTGCGCAGAAGCTTCCATGGCCGATCGCACATTGTGCGTCACGGTGACCAGGTGCCCACGGCGCGCTAATAATTTCTGAAGGGCAGAGCAGGTGTCTTCGTGATCGTCAACGAGCAGAATTTTCAGAGCGTGCTGAGACCGTTCGGAAGTTAGGATAGCAGCGGAGCTTGCTGCCTCGCCAACTAAAAGAGCTGGCATTGAAAAGGTAAACGTCGATCCGCGGTCGTGCCCATCGCTTTCCGCAGTCAATATGCCGCCGTGCGCCTGGGCGAGAGATTTTGAAATGGCCAGGCCGAGACCGAGCCCACCGACGCGGTGTTCAAACGAGCGGTTGCCTTGTTCGAATGGATCGAAGATGCGTTGCATGATTTCCGGTTCCATGCCGATCCCGGTATCACGGATGCTGATCGTTAACACCTCCGGTGACGGATTGGAGGAAGAGATTGCAATCTCGCCATCCTGCGGTGTGAACTTGATTGCATTCTTAAGCAGGTTCCAGACGATTTGTTGAAGTTTCGCCGAGTCCGCCGCCGCGTAATACGAGTTCGCCTGCAAATCCAGATGCACATGAAGTTTCTTGGATTTTGCTTCGGCACGGCAAATCTCCACCACATTGGCAACGGCCACATGTGCATCGACAGGCGCAAAACGTAATTCCATTTTTTCTTTGGCGATTCTGGTGAAGTCGAGCAAGTCATCGATGAGCTGTGTTTCCAGTTCGATATTGCGACGGATCATCGCCAGCGATGCTCGATTAGCTTCGGTTTGCGCCGGCTCTGTTTCGAGCGATTCCAATGCAGAGATCACCGGAGTCAGTGGCGTGCGCAGCTCATGTGAAAGCATCGCCAGGAAATGATCTTTGGTGCGGTTGGCAGTTTCGACGACCGACTTCTGCAGCTGAAGCTCGTCCTCAATATCCCGTCGCTCAGCCATACCGGCGGAAAGCGCCATTGCCGTTATCGTCAATACCGCGATCCACGATTGCAGACCGAGCAGCGATTGATTTTCGGTCTCTCTCACGAATGGCCCGAAAGCGTGTAACGTCCCCCAAACTGCGATCACCGACAGGATGAAGATGCCGGTTGCGGTTTCGCGCTGAGGAAAGCGAAAGGCCATCCAAATCACAACCGGTCCGCAAATAAAAGTGATTGGATAGTTATTGGCTGAAATCTCCAGCCATCCGCCAAAAACAACTGCACTCAGGAGTACTAATAACACAAGGAGTATGATGACTTCGGCGGCTTGCTTTTTGTTCCATCGTTGCTTTGAGGCAACGCTCCAGAGAAGGACAAGAGGGGTGAAAACAAGATCGCCTGTCATATCGCCAAGCCACCACGTCAGCCAGATCGCCCCGTAGCTTATCCAATGCGCAAACCCAGCGAGAGCAAGACTGGTAACACCAAAGATCGGGCTGATTATCGCACTGACAGCTGCTGCGAGCGAAAATTTGAAGATGCCTTTAGGCCGACGAAAAACATGTTTACCATCGGCGAATCGATTCACCAGCCAGGCACCGGCTACCGCCTCCAGAGTATTGCCCACGGCAATGGCACCTGATGTAAGCGAATTTCCGGCGGTCGTGATATTGACCAGAAATGCGCCAATCAAAATCGCCGGCCAGACGCGATAATCGAACAACAGCACTGCAGCCAGCGCGATTCCGGCCGGCGGCCACACCGGCGACGCACTTGCATTCAATGACGCCAGCGTCAAACCGAGTTTTCCTGCTATGAAGTAGCTGACAGTTACCACGCCGATGAGCGACAGCCTGGAAACAGATCGCGATTGCATGGGCTCCGCTAAGTCTGGATTATCCTGACCGCTGAGGCGAGGCCAACGCCTTGGTGAGCGCGAAGCTCTTGCTGAGGTTGCCGCCACTTGGTCGATTTTCGCACCGGATGCGCGAATCTTGCCATGCTGATCTGGGTTAACACGGCACGTAACTGTGCAGCAATTATTACATGATCAACAGATTATGGCCTCGCACAGGGAGAAATTTAATTGAAATCTTGGTGCGTATCGCGCACGTACGGGTATTTCGATTCGTTACCGACCTCGGGCGGAAATTCGGCGTAGCCGGCGTGAATGTAAGGAATATCCGACGGCAGCAAGGGTTGATAGCTATCGTGCCAAATTGGAAATGGAAAGGTCAGAATTTCAATAAGACCTGCCACGTGCCGCGCTGCTGAGCGCCCCAGTCCCCGCCAAACGCCATAACCAGCGCCCGCGGAATTCCCTTCCGTTTGGTTGACTTGGTTAACCGTCACGAAAAACTCCGTCGGAGCGATGACAAAATTCGAAATGCCGCGACCCAGTTTGCGTGTCGGACCATAATCATTGCCGGGCGGATCCTGAATATCTCCAAAACAAATTCCGGCAAGGCTAATCATCGACCAAAAAAGAATGAGGGGTTTCATATTGTTATGCGTGAGTTAAACAAATATTGAGAAACAATGACAACACTTATTTTCGCCGTTCGGCCTCAGCGCCGTTATTGGTTTTCAACATGGAAAGCACGATCGTCACCGTAAGGATCAGCGCAATGATTCCGAGTGAGACGGCCCGGGGTAACTGGAGATAATCTGCGCCAATCATTTTGATGCCCATAAAGCCGAGAACACATGCCAGCCCTATTCTCAGATAGATAAAACGATTCATCAGACCTGCCAGCAAGAAGTAAAGGGATCGCAAGCCGAGAACCGCGCAGATGTTGGAAGTATAAACAATGAATGGATCACGAGTAATCGCAAAAATGGCTGGAATCGAATCTACTGCGAAGGCCAGATCCGTGACTTCAATTACAATCATCGTCAAGGCAAGCGGGGTTAACATCCAGCGATCATCCACTCGCACCTTGAAATGTTCATCGTGAAACTCTGCGGTAATCGGAAGGATCCGGCGGCAGATTTGCATCAGCCGGGTTTCCCTGAAATCGCGCGCGGGATGTTTGCCGGATAACATGCGTGCAGCAGTGATCAGCAGAAAGAACCCGAAGAGATAAAGAATGAAATGAAAGCGCCGCACGAGAGCGATTCCAAACAGGATCATGGTTCCGCGCATGATTAGTGCACCGATAATCCCCCAGACCAATACTCGATGTTGCGCGCGCGGGGGAACACGGAAATGCGTAAAAATGAGGACGAACACAAAAATGTTGTCCATGCTCAGCGAATATTCGATCAGATAACCTGTAAGAAAATCGAGGCCGTGATGTGGCCCTTTCACGCGCCAGACGACCCCATTGAAGGCGAGCGACACCAGAATCCAAATCGCACTGCGCCGCGCCGCGGCCGCCATGCTTAGCTCACGACCGCGCCGATGAAAGGTGAAAAGGTCAATCCCAATGGCAACGAACACGCCGATATGGAAGGAGATCCAAAACCAGATGCTCGTCCTCACGGCGGGCAGATTTTCATGCTCGGGGGCGCGGGGCAACTCAGAAGTGTTCGCGAGCAAGTCGCAAATTGCGCGATCGACCGATGCGACCTATACGTCAGAGATGACGAATTTGTTTTCAAATGGAGGCTGAATTAGAGAAACTCGTTGAAGCTGGAAAGCTCGACAGTAAGGCCGCCGAGCAACTGCAAAAACTACAGCCGGGTACCTTCTGTCTGCACAAGAGTTGGGGATTCGGTCGGGTCCGCGAATGGAACCTTTTGCTTAATCAAATTGTTATTGATTTCGCCAGCAAGAAATCTCACCCGATGCAAGCGCAATACGCGGCCGAGAATCTGACGCCGCTCGCTCCGCAACATTTTCTGGTCCGAAAGGCGACGGATATCGGATCGATCAAAAAACTGTCTAAGGAAAATCCGGTCACAGTCGTGCAGAGTATTTTGGAAAGTTTGGACGGCAAAGCCAGTGCACAGCAGATCGGGGAATGGCTCGTTGGCGATATTCTGACGGAAGCGGAATGGAAACGTTGGTGGGAATCAACCAGGAAAGCACTTAAAGCAAGCGGCGCATTTTCAGTCCCCGCAAAAAAGACCGACCCAATTCAACTCCGCGGTGAAGGCGCATCGCATGCAGATGAGATGCTTACGGCGTTTAGCAAGGCCCGGCAGCCGAAACAGCAGGTCACGGCGCTTGAGCAGATCATTAAATTTCATGAGCAGTTCAAAGAACCTGAAAAACAGCTTCAGCCGATCGTTGTAGCCATCGAGAACGCCGCAGCGCGCAATCAGAAAATGCATCCTGAGTTGACGTTCGAACTGATTCTCGCGCGAGACGATCTGCTCACGCGCGTTCCCTCACTGCACACAACCCACGTCGGTCTCACCCTTTCAAAGCTGATTGTAGAGGAGGAAAAGCGACTGACATCGATCCTGCCAAATTTGCCGGCGGCCAAAGAGAAACGCGTTTTGCAAGCGTTGCCATCGGCCCTTGGTTCGGGTTGGACGGAGCGCGCCCTGTCCCTGATGGAATCGAGCCACGGTCGGATGGTCGCGCAAATCCCACGTATTTTGAACGAAACCGGCCATCATGCTGACCTTCGGACAATGCTCGAGCGAAGTATTCGCGAACATTCCGCCACCAGCGAAATGCTCACTTGGTTGTGCGGCGACAAGGAACACTGGGACGATCTGGTTAACCCCGATTTACTGTGGGCAATTCTGGCCGCGTTGGAGCGCGAACAGCACAGTTCCCCCGGTCGCGGCAGCAAATTACAACGGGCGGTGGCTGATGACAGGCAATTGCTTGGGCAAATTTTTCAGAAAACCGATATTGGTGTGGCGCGCGATGCCATGCGTCGCTTGCAGTTAACGCCGCTGTTCGATGAGCTGACCAAACGCTCTCTCCTTGCGCGGGTGGTCAAAGTTTATCCAGAACTGGAGAGCACGATTGCGGGCGCGCAGCCGCAGCAAAAAACGGCGCCGCTGATCGTTTCCTGGAGCAGTTTGGAAAAGCGCAGATCGGAATACGAAGAGATTGTGAAAGTAAAAATTCCCGAGAACACCAAGGAAATCGCCATCGCCAGGTCTTACGGCGATCTCAGCGAGAATTTTGAATTCAAGGCGGCCAAGCAAATGCAAAGCGTTCTGATGCGCCGCAAGGCCGAAGTGGAACAGATGCTGCATGATGCGCGCGGCACTTCATTTGAAAACCCGGACACATCGCGTGTCTCTATCGGGACCGTTGTGACTCTGAGGGACGTCATGACAAATATGCTAGAGACCTACACGATTCTTGGGGCATGGGACAGCGACCCCGACCGGCACATTATCTCGTACCAAACCGCAATTGGTCAGGCGCTGCTGGGGCATGAAGTCGGCGAGACTGTTTCTTTGAATACCGAACATCGCGCCGCGGAATTCACGATAATATCCATCGAAGCTGCACCAACAGATAACATGACACCAGCCGTTCCTGCCGTAGCGGAAGCTGCCGTGGAAACAGCACCTTTAAATTAAACTCCGCTTCAATCTGCGGCCGGTTTCCCCAGCAGGAAAGAGGGCGCCACTAAATCAGCAGTTCGTAGGAGAGAATGCTCAGGCAATAAATTGCCGCCGTTTCCACTCTCAGGATAATGGGACCGAGCGTGATTGGCTCGCACCCGTGACGACGGGCAAGCGCAAGCTCCGCAGGGGTGAAATCCCCTTCGGGCCCGACAAGTATCAATACGCTTCGAGGGCGATCTCCGCGCTCGCTCGAATATGCTGCCAGAATTCCTTTTAAATTTCGCGCGTCAGGCTGAAGCGATCCGATCAATCGAAGATCAAATTGCGCAATTTCTTTCTGTAGTGGCAGCCGGGTCGGTTGCGTCTCAGGGAATTTCGCAGGCGACACGCCTGCTTCTATATCGCAAAAGAAATCCGCTAATTTCCTCGGCACGCACACGCGCGGCAGCCAGTTTTGACCGCACTGTTTGGCCGCCTCGATGGCAATCTGCTGCCATTTCAACTGTTTCTGTCGCACGGATTCGGAGTCGAGGTGCACGACCGCTCGGTCAGAAATGATTGGTGCAATTTCGGCTGCGCCTATCTCGACTGCTTTTTGCACAATCAGATCCATATTTTTGCCCTTTGGAATCGCCTGTCCCAACACAATCCGGCAGCGCAGCGGCGGTGTTTCTGCTTCGTGTAATTTTCGTAATCGGATTTCGTCGCTGTCAGCGTTGACAATCTCCGCAGTCAGCTCGTACCCATGCCCATTGAAAACAACAAGTCTCTCCCCGGCCTTCATTCTCAGAACGTGCCGCGCATGATGAGCCTCGGAGCCGCGCAACACGGGTGCCCTGGGGTCCCAGTTTTCAGGTGAAACGTAGAATCGGTGCATAAGACGTAGAACCAATAAGACCAATTTGCGCCCAGCAAAAGACTCTACTGGGATGCTCCATTTTAACCCCGGATACGCCGCGATAACGTTTCGAGAAGTCAATCCTTGTTTCCAACCCAGGAGTTTACCTTGAATGGACACGACCTCTTTGGGTAAATGGAACTCTATGCGCGCAGCTATTGGTGGCAGGATTGGCATGACGCTGCTCGGCATTTTGGCTTGTGGAGCAGTCCTGGCAGATGAACCGGAAGTTGTTTTGGGCGGAAACCTGAATGGGGCCCAAGACGCGCCGGAAGCGCGAAGAGTCACGTTAGGTGGCAATTTGTTTGTCGAGCCGTGCAACACTTGCAATTATGACTCGAATGAGGACGGGTACGCGGTCGTCGGACCGGATAACTGTTTGTTGCCCGGAACAACGGAATGGATCGGCGTACCGTTTATTGCCACTGCCACCGGTGTTCCCAAGCAAATCTCGTTCCTCTTATTCTGGTTGACCCTCGGCATTGCCCTACTCGTGAGGTGACCCTCAGCATCTATACCGATGCCTGCTACCCCACAGGGCCCGGCACACCGCTGGTTTCCGCTATAGCCAGGTTACCACGCGCCGCTTGTAACCTCGGAATAGCGAAACTAACCAATGCGCCGACGCTCATACGAGGGCGAAAATATTGGGTCGTAGCTACGACTAACAGTGAGCAGTCCGGGTGTGAAGCCTTCCAATGATGCTCAGTGGGGCATCAACACCGGGACTGGCTGGACGCAAACTAATGGCGGGACACCAGCTTTTCTGGTGCAAGCGAAGGCGGCCCTGCAAAGCGCTAACGAACCGGAGCCATCCGACCAAGCGTTTGGAAGCAACTTGTTTATCGACCCGTGCACCAACTGCAATTATGACCCAAACAGTGTCGGACTTTTCGTGCGCGGGCCTGATAACTGCACCATAGCAGGGGACTTGCATTGGACGGCCGTCCCCTTTGTCGCCGCAAAGTCGGGCGTGCCGACGCGGATTTGGGCATCGATTGCGCAGTATGACTGGCCTATTTGCACGGAAAACAAAGTGACGTTAAGCCTTTACACGGACAAGTGCGGTTTGGGACCAGGCGACCCACTCGTGTCTGGTATCGCCACCGTCCCGAATGCGCCGTGTGACTTGGCGGTTGCGACCTTATCTGGAGCTCCGGCCTTGCAAAAAGGAGTCAAATACTGGATCACTGCAACGACGGACGAAAGCCAGACGGCCCTGGACGCAACGTGGTACGGGTCTAATAACGCGCAATTTGCTCTTAGGCTTGGTCCCGGTGACAGATGGGAACAGTTCACGTCCGGGACACCGGGGTTTTTGGTGCAATAGCGCGCTGATCCCTTTAGTCGTTGGCAACCTAACTCGCCGGAGATAATACCGGTGTCCGACGATTCTCCGGTGAAACGTAGAATCGATGCATATGTCCCCACAGGACTGATCAAGCCCCTATGCGTAAGTCGACGCGATCTCGGAATTTAGCGCCACCACGTCCGAAAGCGACTGTCCAAATTTTATACCGCGGGCTTCAAGCGTCGTGAATACCCTCTCGGTGGGAATATTCCCAACCAGCGCGTCCTGCGCGAATGGACATCCACCAAGACCGCCGATCGCGGAATCGAAACGGCGGCAGCCTGCATCGTAGGCGGCGAGAACTTTTGCTGCGGCCTCGCCTGGCGCACTGTGAAGGTGCACGCCAATGTCGCATTTCGCGTGTTTGTCTTTTATCAGCTCAAATACACGTCGAACCAAATCAGGATCCGCCATGCCTACGGTGTCAGCGAGCGAAATGGATCGAACACCTAGACTAACGAGCTTATCCAG
>DASTMV010000176.1:0-13873 GCA_035713885.1 Candidatus Udaeobacter sp.
CGATTTTTATAAAGCAACCCATGAATGTCATTCCGATCCGGGAATCGCCGGACAAGAATCTCGGATTAGTTTCCAACGGCACTGGCGTCGAAAAGAAGTCCAAGGATGTTTCGCTTCGCTCAACATGACACGGCTATAAAACGATCTCTAGTCTATCGTGGGCGATCTCGATTCCGATTTGCTCAACCTGCGCTCGTTCTCGACTTTGAGGCATCAGAATCGGGTTGGTATTGTTTATGTGAGTATAAATCTTCCGACCCGACCCTGTTTGACGCAAAAAATCAAGGCTGCCATCGCTGATTGGGAAATGATTCATCTCGCGCGCGCTGCGGGCACCGGTCCAAACTTTAGCGAGTTCATCGTCACTCCAAAATGTGCCGTCGAAAAAAACGACATCTGAATCTTGCACTGCATCACGTAATTGCCCGGTCAAGTCACCGACGCTTGGCGCAAATAAAACGGTTCGTTTCAGCTTGTTGCTGCGCATTTGAAAAGCGACGCTGTGCGGCAATGTAATAGCGCGAAAACCAAGCTCGTCGTCCAGCGGCTGGAAATCAGCGCTTATCCCGCGCCATTCGATTCCACAGAATCGGGCAAGGAGATTATCAAGCCAGGTGAGCGCAGCTCGGGTTTGGTCTGCGGCGTAGACGATGAGCGGCTTGTCCTGTTCGCGTAGAAGCAATACTCCAAGCGCATGATCGATATCGGCGTTGGTCAAAAGAACACCTGCAATCCGGCTGTTGCGCGATGAAGAGGTGCGTGGTTGTAATTGCGACGTGCGTTCGATTTGCCGGAGCAGATCAGGCGACGCGTTGATCAACCAAGAATTGTGAGGTGCTTCGGACTGGGCGCTAATCGCGATGCTCGATTGCGTTTGCGGTTCAATTTTTCCTGCACGCGCTGCGATGCAGTTGACGCAGGCGCAATTCCACTGCGGCAAGCCACCACCGGCCGCGCTGCCAAGAACATGGATGCGGATCAACCGAAATTTTCGCGGTAATTTCCCGTTCGATCAGACCGAACCCGCATAGCAGGTGCACTCAAAGAAAATCGGCACTGTTTTGAACGTCGGTTTGATCCAGCGCTTTTTGTTTCGCTTCATAAATCCCGTGGATGTCATAGGTCTATCGTCCAGTTGGGTCAAATGATTTCTTGATGAGGCTGAGACATGCAACCTCCGTGTCGCAGGCGACATTACCCATCATTCTTGATGAAGCTGATGCCGCCACTACGTTCCAGTATTGCCCCTCGGATGGTGTCAAACCGCTCAGTTTGCAGCGCCAGCCGCAGATCTTCTTCCAGATCATGGTGGGTAATGTGATTTCGGCGCATGGTCTTGGGTACAAATTCGCCGTCGTGCATCAATATTCCCTCGGGCCCTTTGACGAGATCTCCGAACCAGTGGGAGTAGAAAGCCATCCACGCGAGCAATCGATGAAATCCGACCATGACAAAGCCGCCTCCGATTGTGGGCAGGAGATCCGACGATCCGTTGATCGCTCGCGCCAGCACCGACGCCAGGATCACGAGGAAGATGCTGTCAAAAACTGTTCGCCGAGCAAGCGATCGGCGCGCGCTCATCCGAACCATTATCAACGTGAAAACAAATACGATCACTCCGCGGATTGCGATTTGGGTGAAGGTGAGCGTTTCTGGTTGAGCGCCAAGGCCGAGAAAAACGCGGACAGGATTCCAATAGTGTTGCCATAAGTTCATATGTGGACAGTTAGCATCTTCGCGGGAACAGCGGCAAGAAGATGGTGGTCCCGGAAAAAGGCGGCCTGATTCCAAGTAGCGGTCGAATTGATGACGTTGTATAAAGGCGATTCCTGAAGGACGAAGGCTGCCGGAACTAGCCAGCGAATCACTGCGCTTGCGCGAGCAACCTTCGCGTGGCATAACACCCACGCTCACCCGGTTTCATTGAGCCAGTACACGACCGTTTATGCCAGCAGCTCCGCCTCCGTCCCGCGATGTCGCACTCGAATCGCGCGTATTTTGGGAACGTTTTAAGCAGCCAATTATCGTGGCGTTGGTCGTTCTGTTGGTGGCGGTGATAGCGTTTGCGGGTTATCGATTTTACTCCGATCGTCGCGCAGCCGATGCATCCGCCGCTTTGGCTGCGGCCAAAACCGCACAGGATTATCAACAGGTAATTGTCAATTACTCGACTACGCCTGCCGCCCTAGACGCATACATTTTTTTAGCCGAAGCGCAGCGGAAGAAAAAGGAATTCGCGGAGGCGAACAAGACCCTTGAAACCTTTGTCGCAAAATATCCACAGCATGAGCTTGTCAGCACTGCAAAGCTGGCCATGGCGGCTAATTTGGAGTCGATGGGCAAAGCGGATGAAGCACTGAAGCTGTACCAGCAGATCGCGTCCGCTTATCCCAACAGTTATGTTACGCCGCTGGCAATGCTTGGGCAGGTGTACATCCTCAAGGGGAAAAATCGTGATGAGGAGGCCCGGCGGATCTGCGAAACCATTCTGACCCAATACCGGACGAGTTTTTGGGCGGGCGAGGCCATGCAACAGTTGCGTTTGCTGAAGCCGCTTACTTCATTAACCCCGGCACCGGCTACTTCGCCAGCAATCCCGCCGATGCTGGCAGCTCCCCCTGTTCCAGGGCCGCAAGCTCCGCCTGCGCCAAACCAGCCGCAGGGCGCGCCGTCGCCAAAAAAACCGTAAGCCTAGATGTAAACTGTAGCGATCGGCCTGTGGCTGTTGAAGTTTCGGTGATGTGTCGAAGTGACGGCCTACAGGGCGGTGAATTCTCGATACGACCTAACGTTTCGAGAACTGGAACCGTTTCCGCGCGCCGGGTTGTCCAGATTTCTTTCGCTCTTTCATCCGCGGATCGCGACGCAGCAAGCCCTCGGCTTTGAGTGGCCCTCGCAGGGCGCCGTCAACCTGTAGCAGAGCGCGTGCGATGGCGAGCTGCGCGGCGCCGGCCTGTCCCATCATACCGCCTCCACTGGCGTGAATAGATAGATCGTAAGCATTTACCGCCTTGGCAGTTTGAAGCGGTTGCAGCACGACGTTCTGTAACGGCACAGTTTGGAAATAATCCTCGAAGCTGCGTCCATTGATATCGATTTTGCCGCTGCCTGCGGTCATGCGAATACGTGCTACCGATGTTTTGCGGCGTCCAGTGGCGATGAATTCCTCAGTTTCTGGCATAGCGTCAAGATCTCTAAATTGTCACAGCCTCTGGCTGTTGCGCTGCGTGCGGATGAGAGTCGCCGCGATAGACTTTCAATTTCCGATAGACATGCCGACCCAGTCGATTGTGCGGAATCATACCGCGCACCGCCCGCTCAATCAGCAGCTCCGGATGACGAGCGCGGCGCGCCCGGAGATTTTCAGATTTGTGGCCGCCAACGTAACCTGAAAAACTCATGTATGTTTTCTGTTCCTCTTTTTTCCCGGTGACCCGTACTTTTTCGGCGTTGATGACAATGACAAAATCGCCGGTGTCCACGTGCGGCGTGAAAATGTTTTTCTCTTTTCCGCGCAGCAAGTTGGCCGCCTTGACCGCCACGCGGCCAAGCACCTGGCTATCGGCGTCGATGACCCACCATTTTTGTGGCACGTCGCTGGCTTTAGCGGAAAAGGTTTTCATGTCAGAAAAAGGGCACGCAACGTATGGGTAACGCAAGCGACTGTCAACCCTCAGCGGCTGGCGCGAGAAGGGTTCCTTGCGTCGCAACTAATCTCACAAAATCAGCTCTTGGCGGCTGAGACAGCCTCCCTACAATTGTACGGCGTTTCTGTGAAACGCGCATCCGCACAATGGCAACTTCATCCAGCACAAAGACTGCGATCTCCCCGCGCCGCGATGAGGATTTTCCGGAGTGGTATCAGCAGGTGATTCGCGCGGCCGAACTGGCTGAGCCTTCGGATGTCCGCGGTTGCATGGTGATCCGCCCATGGGGCTACGGGATCTGGGAGAATATGCAACGTCAGCTCGATGCGCTGATTCGCGCCACCGGTCATCGCAATGCCTATTTCCCTTTGTTCATTCCGCTGAGTTATTTCGCGAAGGAAGCCGAGCACGTCGAAGGTTTTGCCAAAGAATGCGCCGTGGTGACGCATTACCGGCTCAAGATCGACAAGGATGGGGGATTGGTGCCTGATCCGGAATCGAAATTGACCGAGCCGCTAGTCGTTCGGCCCACAAGCGAAACGATAATCGGCGCGAGTTATGCCAAATGGGTCCAATCGTATCGTGATTTGCCGATCCTGATCAATCAGTGGTGCAACATTGTGCGCTGGGAAATGCGAACGCGATTGTTCCTGCGCACAACCGAATTCCTATGGCAGGAAGGTCACACCGTCCACGAAACGGAGGCCGAGGCGCGAGAAGAAACCAACCGGATGCTTGGCGTATACGAAACCTTTGTGCGCGAACGTTGCGCGATTCCAGTTTTCGCAGGTTTCAAATCGGACAGCGAAAAATTCCCCGGTGCTGTGGAGACGATGGCACTGGAGGCGATGGTGCAAGACCGTAAGGCGATTCAGGCCGGGACATCACATTTTCTCGGGCAGAATTTTGCTCGGGCAAGCGGGATTCAGTTTCAGA
This sequence comes from Candidatus Udaeobacter sp., assembly GCA_035713885.1. GTDB lineage: Bacteria > Verrucomicrobiota > Verrucomicrobiia > Chthoniobacterales > UBA10450 > Udaeobacter. The sequence goes on from DASTMV010000176.1 coordinate 4,584, forward strand.
CGCGGGAAGGGAAACAGGAATTTGGCTGGACCACAAGCTGGGGCATGACGACGCGCATGGTGGGCACGGTTGTCATGGCCCATGGTGACGATGACGGCGTTGTCTTGCCGCCGCGCATCGCGCCGACACACATCGTTATTCTGCCGATCACCGCGCGAGAAGAGACGCGCGCGAAAGTTTTGGAAACCTGCGACACGCTCGCAGCGCAGTTACGTGCCAAAAGATATGTTGATGACGTTGCAATCGAGGCTGAAGTCGATCGACGTGATGTTGGAGGCGGCGTCAAGAACTGGGAATGGATTAAGAAGGGCGTTCCGTTACGTGTGGAGATCGGGCCGCGCGATCTTGAAACAAACTCCGTCGCAGTGAGCCGACGCGATCAGCCGGTAAAGAGTAAAGAGTCAATGCCGATGGATGAATTTGTCGCGCGCTCTCCGGAGATTCTCGCTTCGATCCAGGATTCGCTGTATGCACGTGCGAAAAAATTCCTCGAAGCGAACACGCACGTGATCAATTCGAAAAAACATTTCTATGATTTTTTCACCGCGAAAAATCCGGAGAAGCCGGAAATCCATGGCGGTTTTGCGCTTGCGCACTGGAATGGATCACGCGCAGTCGAAGAACAGATTAAAAGCGATTTAAAAGTTAATATCCGCGTGATTCCGCTGGAGGACTCGCCCGAGCCGGGGCAGTGCATTTTCACCGGCGAACCGAGTGCTCGCCGCGTTATTTGGGCAAAATCATATTAGATCCTGCCGCAGGACTGACCCATGGGACAGATGGCAGGTACCAGTTGACTGTGCAGCAGTGACTGATTTATTTCCGCCCGCCGATGCAGTTGAAGCTCTACAGCCGCGAGTGGTGTTCCTGGTGTATTGATGCGAAGGATTATCTTAGCGAGAAAGGCTATTGCTTCCAGGAGATTGACGTCGGCAAAGACCGTCAAGCATACGAAGAGATGAAGCAGGTTTCCGCGCAGACCTACGTGCCGACCTTCGTAGCGGGCGATAAAGTGCTGGCGAATTTCGATACAGAAACGCTTCAAAAATTTCTTAACGAGCACCAGATTAATCCCTAACCAGACAGGTCCTAATGCTTTTCGGTGTTTTTCTTACGGTCGGTGTCGCTGTGCTCAGTATAGGCCTGCGCACTTTTCACAATTCATATCTACAAAAGGCTGGGGCCCTTGGGATTTTGGCTGCAACCTTTCTCGCCGTTTATTTTGCTACGGACAACTGGCTGTGGGGTTCGGCGGCTGCCATGGGCTGGCTGTTTCTGCCATGGCTGGAAATTCTCACCCGAATTCGTGTGCTGAGACTTCCGAAGGAAAAACAGCTTCGACCAAAAAGTCCGCCCTCTTCGGACACATTTCCAGCGCTCAGTGAAATCACAAGGGAGATCGAGGAGGAAGGATTTACTTATGTAAGCGACGCTGGGTGGGATTGGGAAGATTACCGACAGTTCTTCCGGTTATTTTACAGAGAAGAAGATCGCGCACAGGCCGCTATTTGCCTGAATGAACAGCGTGACTTTTCGTTCTATTACCTGCGCATTTCCTCACGCGCGAGTAACGGCATAGTGTGGACTACTTGGAATTATCCGCTGTCCTATGGGTTGAAGCTCTCTCCGGCATTCCGAATCAATCGGCAGCGACCAGACAGATCGTTTTGGCAACTGGATCAAAGTCATCGCGAATTCCTCCGCCGAAACAGAGTTGATCCTGCGAACGTCGAACCGCTCGATGAAGAGCAGATTGAGACAGACATCGAGAGAGACCTTCGCGACCAAATCGCGCACAACATTCATAAAGGAGTTCTGAAGCAAACATCTGCAGGCGAGGTCAAATATTCCTGGCGCGGAATGATCTATCTTTGGTGCCAATTTCTGGTCGATCTGGTGCGGCTGTAGCGGACGTCATTCCGAGCGGTCGAGGAATCCCGAGGAACGACCGTTCAGGTAACGCAAACGACAGCTTCAACCCCGCTGCGCTTCGGTCAGCGTGACACGCGCGCAAATGTTCATTTGAACTTGCACTCTGCCGCGGTCTAAAGCATCGTCTCCATGTGCTCACTGAGAGGCAGAGGAGCGTTCTGGATTTTATTCAGCGCGAGCAACGCGAAAAAGGTATGACACCGAGCACGCGGGAGATTCAAAACCATTTCGGATTCGCCAGCCAGACATCGGTGATGCAATACATTGCGGCCCTGGAGCGAAAAGGGTTTCTCAACCGCCACGCGCGGAAGGCCCGGGCATTGATTACTCCAGCGATGAAGGTGCGGATTACCGACATTCCAATTTACGGGCAGATTCCCGCTGGAATGTCGGCGTTGACTGAGCAAAGCATTGAAGGGCACGTGTCGCTGGATATGCGTTCCGCAAATGTGGTGAAAAACCGCGGCACATTTGCCCTACGCGTTCGAGGCGACTCAATGATCGGGGCACACATCATGGACGGCGATATCGTTATTCTCGAAGACACTAAAGAGGTGCATGATGGCGATATTGTTGCCGCGTTGATCGATGGCGAAACATCATTGAAACGTTACGTGGTCGAGCGTGGCCGGCCATATCTAAAGGCGGAAAACTCGCGCTATCCTGATCTTGTTCCCGCCCGGGAGCTGAAAATTCAAGGCGTGATGGTGTCGCTGATTCGTAAACAAGAGCGTCGCAAGAGGCATTGAAGGGTTCGTCATTCCGGAGCGAAAGTCGAGGAATCTCGTGGCACCATCTGTGAAGTAATTTAAATGGGATCCTTCAATTTGGCTGCGCTTCGCTAAGATATTCATAGGTTCACTTGAACATATTACTTAGCCGCGCCATGCTATCCCCCATGGCTGCGAGCGCTAAGATTATCGATCTGCGGAATCTGCTGGCAAAGCGTTTCCCCCATCCATCGCTCGCTGCGGGGACACGGTTAATTACCGGGTTATCTTTTTTTGATAAATCGATTGGGGGCGGATTGCCGCGGGGGGCGATCACTGAATTGGTCAGCCCACGAATAAGCACAGGCACCGCTTCGCTCATTCGCGCTCTTATTTACGTCGCATGTCGGGACAATTATTTCCTGGCGCTGATCGATGGCCACGATTCATTTGATCCCTGCGGGTTGGATAATCTCTCGCTGCGACACCTGCTTTGGCTCCGGTGTAGCAAAACATATGAAACGATCAAAGCGGCTGATCTCCTTTTGCGCGATGGTAATTTCCCTTTGGTGATTGTCGATCTGCTGCTGAATGCATCGGAAGAATTACGGAATATTCCACAGACGAATTGGTATCGATTGCAACGGCTGGTGGAGATGATTCCCACGGCCTGCCTCGTTCTCACCCGATACGAGATGGTTGGCAGCGCACAATTAAGAGTTGTGCTCGAAAATTACTGGAAATTGGAAACTTTGGAAACGCCGGACGCGCTTTCAGGGATGCGACTCGTTGTGAAACGATCACACCTCAGCGGAGTTGCTGATGGCAAGGTAGCGCTGAAATCGTCACTTGAGGCAGTGCGCTGTCCATACCTCTTCGGAGCTCACTGATGTTCGCCACAATTTATTTACCAGACTTCTATTTGCAGGCTGCCATACGCCACCAGGCGGAACTGTGCGAAAAACCGGTAGCGTTGATCGAAGAACAAGAAAGTAAACCAGTCATTATTCAACTGAACCAGGCCGCAGAAAAAGCGGGCATTCGAAAAGGAATGACGCCTAGTCAGGCTCTGGCGCGATCATTGCGCGTGGTCATCAAAGTTCGTGCGCCCGCGCAGGAAAAATCGATGCAAGAAATATTGCTTCACCACGCGTTCACTCTCAGCCCTTTTGTCGAAGACACTGCGCCCGGGGTTTGCACGATTCGGTTTACAGACTGCCGCAATTTGAGTGCGAAAATGCGGCGGATTGTAGAGCAATTTGCCGGATGTAAAATCCGCGCCAAAACCGCGGTGGCTCCGACACCAGATATCAGTTTCCTGGCAGCACATCTCGTTAGGCCGGTATTGCACGTTGAGAATGCAAAACAATTTTTAGCGCCTCTGCCGATAGAAATTCTTGCCATCTAGTGCATTCAGATGTGACGAGGTCAACGCTCCTCCTTCGGTTTTCCAATTCTCCCTGTTTTTACGAGGACAGATTTTATTCGGACATATTCTTTCTGCGCGCCTTTTGTAAAATTGCGCGGCCCGTACTCGAATAGCACCACGAAGCAAAACGTCAGGAGAATGAACAGGCCAAACCAAAAAATACTGCGCAGAAGCGCCATCTCAAAAGAGTAGCCGCTCGAGATCCTGGATCAATTGCCCTGAAATCTCAGCCGCAGTTGCAAGCAATGGGCCCCGAGGATATATCAATCGCTCTCACCAGAGGGTAGGTACCGAAGTGGCCAAACGGGGCAGACTGTAAATCTGCTGGCTTTACGCCTTCGCTGGTTCGAATCCAGCCCTGCCCACATTCCCGCTGGAGTCGCTACAAAGTCGATTTAGTAGCCTCTTCGCTGACCACCTTCGCGCCGGCCACTGTATCCACCGCCGCCATAGCGCCCACTGCCGCCGCCCGGCGGCCGTGGTTCTCGCGGGCGCGCCTCATTCACAGTCATCGGACGGCCATCAACAGTTTGACCGTTAAATTTTGAAATAGCATTCTGCGCTTCCTCCTCCGAACCCATGGTCACAAAAGCGAACCCACGCGATTTGCCAGTGAATCTGTCCTGCATAAGCGTTACTTCCTGCACAGCGCCAGCTTGCGAAAAAAGCTCCTGCAGTTCGTTCTCCGTGGTATTGAATGGAAGATTACCTACGTATAATTTGGTTCCCATTGAGCTTATTCTAGAAAAACGCAGCCAGGTAACTGTTTCCGCTTATCGGATTTCAAATCGCCATTGAATAAACTCAACTGACAATCCACCAACTTCCGGGCTTCCGTTTCCCGTTTTGCGGTCACTTGTAAAATGCTTCCTTTAAGAAAGCAATAGAAATCAAGGGTCAATTTTAATGTTTGAAAATGTCTGAACCCGGCAAGCAACAACGGACAAATTCTCCAGCGCGCGTGGCAGTTACGGCTGCTGGTGTGATTAGTCCGCTGGGATTCGGTTTGATCGAAACGCTTCAATCGTTGCGCAGTGCAAGGGATTGCGTGACCACGGTCATGCGCTTTTCAGTCGCGCAATGCCGCTGCAAAACCGCTGGCCAAGTCGCTGATGCGCGGCTGCTCGCCAAACGCTTCGAGTCGCGGCATTCGGCCCGCTTGCATCGTGCTTCGCATATGCTGATTCAAGCGCTGGAAGAAGTCCTCACCCAACAGCCTGAATTTGAACCGGACTTAATGGTGACTGGTACGACGAGCGGCGGCATGTCTTACGGCGAACGCTATTACCGCTCATTGAAGCAGGAAGCCGATCTGCGGCATTCGCCGACTTGGATTGCTAATTACTCGGCGCAAAAACCGGTTCACGACGCACAAGCGGCATTAGGAATTTCCGCACCGTGCGAGGTGATCGCCAACGCGTGTGCGTCCGGCACAAATGCAATCGGACATGCGTTTGAATGCGTGCGCTCCGGTCGTTACAGGCGCGTATTAGCCGGCGGTTACGATGCACTTGCGGAAATGGTCTTCGTTGGGTTCGATTCGCTCCAAGCGTCAACGCCAGAGAAATGCCGACCGTTTGATCGGCATCGCTCGGGCATGGTGCTTGGGGAAGGTGCTGCGGTCCTGGCTTTGGAAACTTTCGAAAGCGCTCGAGCACGTGGCGCCCCTATTCTGGCTGAAATCGCCGGTTATGGCATTTCCACCGACAATTTTCACATCACACAACCGGAGCCCTTCGGCACCGGCGCGCGACAAGCAATGGAGCGCGCTCTGCAGAGCGCGCGGATCGTGCCCAACGACGTCAATTACATTAACGCACATGGAACAGCTACGATCTTCAACGATGCATCCGAAGGAAAAGCAATCGCTGCCTTGTTTAATGGTGTGCCGGTCAGTTCAACCAAAAGTATGATGGGGCATTCACTCGGAGCGGCCGGCGCGATCGAGGCCGTAGTTTGTTTGCTTGCGCTTCAGCACCAGTTTCTTCCAGCCAACATCAATTTCACCGCTGCAGATGACGGTTTGGATCTGAATATTGTCGCCAACGAAACGAGAGCAGCTGTCGTGAGCGCAGCGATTTCGAACTCCTTTGGCTTCGGCGGTACAAATGCTTCAATTATAATGCGCAGATTCGACGGATGAGCCTGGCGATCGCCGGCATGGGATGGGTAACGCCGCTGGGTAGTGGTCTCGATTTGGTTTGGGAGCGTCTGCTTCAGGGAGAGGAAGCTTCTGCGACCCGGCTTTCCGAAGAGTTCTCAAGTCGCGGTTACAACGTGTTCCGTGTGCCGGAATCAACGTTGAAATCTGTTTCCCATCCAAGGCTTCGCCGCGCCAGTGCCGTTTCGCGGTTTGCTGCAGCAGCTGGCTTGGAAGCCTTGGAATCTGCAGGATTAAAACTCGAATCGCAGAATGCTGAACGCGTTGCCCTGATTTTCGCGATTTCAAACGGAGGCGTCATTTACACCAAACGTTTTTATCGTGAGATCGTCGACGGAGGCGCGAAGGCAGCCAGTCCGCTGTTATTTCCGGAAACGGTTCTCAACGCGCCGGCTAGCCACCTGGCAGCTATTCTCGGTCTGACCGGAGCCAGTTACACCCTCGTCGGAGACGGATCGGTTGGTCTCGCAGCCATAAAAATGGCTGAGGACCTGATGCTGGATAAGGCTGTGGACTACTGTCTGGTGGTGGGAACCGAAGAAGTCGATTGGCTCCTGTGCGACGCTTATCGGCGGTGGCGATTGCTTCGTCAGGCGCCTCCGATTGAGCCGTACGGCAGTCAGAACCGCGGGATGATTCTAAGTGAAGGTGCAGGCGCGATTCTTATCGCACGGAACGGACGCTTCGAAATTGAATCCGCGCATCCCGGCGAATACTTTGCAACGCAATCGCAAGCCGGGGCAGCCTTGGAGCGCATCATGCGCGATCTGGCTAAGGTTCAAATTCACGTTGTGATAGCGAGCGCGAACGGGACGTTTGTCGATCGAGCGGAATCGCGGGTACTTCCCCAGTTCACGCCAAATGCGCTGGTTTACACAGCAAAACCAGCCCTGGGCGAGAGTGTTGGCGCAGCAGGACTGTGGCAGGTCATCATCGCGGCACAAGCTTTGGGTTCGAAAGAAATTCCGCCGGTCCTTCACATCCAGTCAGACGCTCCGTTACGGCTTGCCCGCTCGCGCACGCCAATTCCAAACGCTCGACGTGTAGTTGTTTTGAGCTGCGGACTTAGTCAGCAAGCGGCAGGTTTGCGACTGGCGCTCCGGTGAGAAGCGGCACAATTTGTTTGCACGAGCTGTCCGATCAATCTCGCTCGACCTCTGGATCTTATGGTTCAGGCTATTTCATCCTCGCAAGGAAAACTTTTTGGGCGAATCCGCTTGCGCGCTGAGATAAATGTTTTTAATTAAGCGTCCATTTTTCCCGCGCCCGTCGATTAAGGTGGCGCTTAAAACAGTCATTATGGCTAAATCAAAGAAAAAAAAGAATTCCGCGGCAAGTTCGGCCGGACGAAAACGGCCGCCGATTCGTAAGCTTCAGGCCAGGAAAGCGACTTTGAAAAATTCGGCTCGCGAAAAGAAGACGGTGCGCCGCTCGGCCAAGCCAAACGTGGAGAGCACCGAATCTCCCGCAGCGGTTTTGCTGGGATTAAATCATCGCGAAAAGAAGCTGGATCCATTCATCCGCAAGCAAAAACAAAATCTGCTGCAGCTTCGTGATGCCGTTGTGGATTCGATGGCTGGTGTTGCTCAGGGGACACTGCGGTCGCGGGCCGAAGGGAGCGAAGCCTCGGCTTTTGGAATGCACCAGGCCGACGCCGGATCAGATGCATACGACCGGGATTTCGCGCTCAGTCTGTTGTCACAGGAGCAGGACGCGCTTTATGAAATCGATGAGGCACTCAAGCGGATCGAGCTCGGAAGTTACGGCAAGTGCGAAATGTCGGGTAAACCAATTCCGCGGGCGCGTCTCGAAGCAATTCCCTTTGCCCGCTTCACGGTGGAATGTCAGTCGCAGTTGGAAAAGCAGAGCAGAGCCTCCCGAGTTCGTCCATCGGTCACTTCCTTGTTCGGCCTGACCGAGGAGGAGGGCGGTGAGTCTGAGGAGGAGGAAGCTTCTCCGCCGGAAGTGAAGGAGTAAGCGAGCGTTATGGCGCAGGAGATTGTCACTCTTGAATGCACGGAAGCGAAGGCGCTTGGCAAATCGCCTTCGCGTTACATGACGACTCGCAACAAGAAAAGTCCGCGCACACCGAACCGCCTGGAGAAGAAAAAATACAATCCATCTTTGCGACGGCGCACCTTGCACCGCGAAATCAAGTAACTAACGATGCAGCCAAAAACTCCAAAACGCCGTTCAGCATTTCGCCGCGCTAATCGACCCATGCCCCGGCGCCGGATCGATATCGCCATGGAAGCAATCGATTACAAGAACCCTGATCTTCTTAAGAAATTCGTCACTGAAAGCGGCAAGATTCTTCCGCGTCGCGTGACCGGAATGCCTGCCTACATGCACCGGAAAATCACCCGGGAGATCAAGCGCAGCCGTTCGGTGCTATTGATGAAATGACCGGCGTTTGTTGTCCCCAGTGCGGGACGAATCAGGCGTGACGTTACGCTTTCGGCTTCAGCTCGCCTTCTTCGATCAATTTCCAAAACTCGTGTGTCTCGCCCAATCGCGTATCCTCGGAAACGGGCAATTTACTGCGGAATAGAAAATCCCGAACTGTATTTTTGTGCAAGACACGGTGGACTTTGATTCCTTCGTCGGTTTTAGCGAAATAGATCCGGTAATTGTTCGCACGATAACGATAAAGCTTTTTCCCCTCGCGTTGAATCACGCCGAAACGCTCGGAATCGAGCTGGTCCAGATCTTCGGGTAAAATCTGGAACTCGGCCAGCAATTCAAGCTGCAACCGTTTCGGCAATGCTGAAATCTCGGCTGCGCTTAGCTCGTTGAAAATGATTTGAAACATGGCTGAATTGTTGTCGTGGTTGTCTTTTACCTCGGTCTTTGAGCGGCGACCCAAGCGATTAAATATAAACTCGCTGCACTCTCGCGCCAATTCGCGTGATGATTTCCCAGCTGATCGTCCCGGCTCTCTGGCCCAATTCGGCACAGGAAATCTCGTCATTTCCATCGCGTCCCATAAGAACGACATCGTCGCCTGGCTGCACATCATTGAGTCCACTCGCATCAATGACGATCAAGTCCATTGTCA
>DASTMV010000177.1:0-8005 GCA_035713885.1 Candidatus Udaeobacter sp.
GGCGATAGCAAGCGCCAGACTGGCTCCAGTGATTGCGGTGGTGCGCGTTCCTCCATCGGCTTGCAAAACGTCGCAATCCACCCAGATCGTGCGTGGTCCGACTTTTTCGAGATCGATGACTGCTCTCAGCGAACGACCGATCAGCCGCTGAATCTCTACCCCGCGACCGTCGAGGCGACCTTTCGCAATGTCCCGTGGCTTTCGCGTCTGCGTTGAGTAGGGGAGCATCGAATACTCAGCCGTGAGCCAGCCGCCAGTCACCCCCTGCTCTTTCATCCAGCGTGGCACGGCCTCTTCGATTGTGATGCCACAGATCACACGTGTTTGCCCCATCGAGACCAACACCGAACCGCTTGCATGCGGCGCGACGTTCAGCTCGAAATTGATCGGGCGGACCTCATCGAAGCTCCGGCTGTCAGTTCGTTGCATCGCTGCGAATCTAGATGGCGCTGGAGTTTGCGCGACGAAAGATTTTAGAACGTCGGATAAATGGCCCGCGAAGATCGCGTTTTCACAGCCTGCTGGTAGTGTCAAGCCCGAGCAATTGGCTTGACGCACTGCGCTCGCCATCGTTGTGTAAGTTTTTTGAGTGAAAAATAGCGCTGACACCCAGACAGCGATCTGCATTGCCGGGGCCCACCGTTCAGGCACATCGATGCTCACACGGCTATTGCACACCTGCGGACTCTACCTCGGTCCAAAAAGCGAATTGATGCCTCCACAGGCCGATAATCCTGAAGGGTTCTGGGAACATCTGGGGTTCGTAGCAGTGAACGACGAGTTGTTAAACGCTTTGGGCGGCGCGTGGGACCTGCCACCAAAGAGTGATGAAGATTTCAGTGACTCGCGCCTCGATCCCTTGCGCATGAAAGCGCGAATGCTAATCGAACGATTCAATTCAGCAAACCTGTGGGGCTGGAAAGATCCGCGCAATAGTTTGACACTGGCATTCTGGCAGGAGCTTTTACCGAAGCTCAAAACGCTCATCATCGTGCGAAATCCGCTCGAAGCGGCTCACTCAATGCGTGAGCGAAACGGAACCTCTTATTCGCTCGGGTTGCGCCTTTGGGAAATTTACAACAGGCGGTTAATCGAGGCGGCAGAGAAGCACAACTACTTTATTACTCATTACGATCTCTTTTTCGAGGACCCCAAAGCAGAACTGCGGCGGATTGTAGAATTCGCCGGTTTGCCTGACAAAGAAATCGCCAGGGCCGCAGCACTCGTAAGAACGCGAAGACGCCATACTCATTTCGCGGTTGAGCACCTCATTGATGCGCGCGTTGCGCCAGAAATAATTGAGTTTTACCGCGCCTTGATTGCTGAGTCGTCAGCAGTAAGACAAGGCAAAGCACCCACGGCCAAACCACAGCATGTCGGGAAACTAAACGAACGCGATTTGCTTCCAGGCGCCGTCACCCGGTTAAATGCTCTCGTTCCCGAAAGGATTGCGCAGATTGAGCAACTCTATCAAGAACTGCTTGCGCAGGCGGAAGCTCGACACACCGCGCAAGTTGAGGAACTCCGTGTCCAGTTGGAGCGGACCAACGAGCTTCTTCGTGAAACGAGCCTTAACCTCGCGGAAAGCGAAACGCTGGAAGATGACTTAAGAAAGCGTCTGCGTTTGCAATTGAAGGCAACCGACAGGCTTTGCCGGTTTTTGGAGGAGACCGATTTCGCGGCAACTCAGCTTCGCTCTTCGCTGCGCTGGCAAATTGCAAATCCCGCGGCCGCCCTGAAGGCGAAGCTTTCTCCTTCTCGCTCGCAGGCCTTGTTAGGCTACGGACATTTGGAAAAGATCATCGCGTCTTATCAGAAGTGGCGAACCATGCATCCAGAGATCACGGGGATCGACGAACAAATTCAGGCACTTATTTCAGGCGCATTTCGTGCCCACGGCGAGAGACTGGCACCCATTGAACCTCCTGTTCCAACGCGTCCGATTGAATTTCCACTGCATGAAGAAATCGAAGTTTCAATCATCATTCCAGTGTTCAATCAGTTTCGCTTCACTCACGCGTGTCTGGCTTCTCTACAGGAGCACGAGGGAACCGAGCGGTTTGAAGTTATTGTGGTGGATGATTGTTCCACGGACGACACTGCAGAGGCTGTCCCGCGGATGCCAGGCGTTGTTTATCTGCGCAATGAAGCGAACTCTGGCTTTATCGCTTCCTGCAACCGCGGGGCGGAAAAGGCGCGCGGCAAATACCTCGTTTTCCTTAATAATGATACACTCGTTAGGCGCGGCTGGTTGGAGGCTTTACTCGATACCTTTGCGGAAGAGCCAGAGGCAGGCATTGTCGGATCGAAGCTCCTATATCCGGATGGCCGCTTGCAGGAAGCTGGCGGGATCATCTGGCAAGATGGTTCTGGTTGGAACTTCGGAAAGTTCGATGACTCAGCAAAACCTGAATACAATTATCTTCGCGAAACCGATTATTGCTCGGCAGCAGCATTGATGATTCCCAAAGCGTTGTTTCACAAGGTGGGTGGGTTCGATTCACGCTACGCACCGGCATATTACGAGGACACGGATCTGGCATTCAAAGTCCGCCGGGCGGGCTATAATGTGTTATACCAGCCGTTAAGCGAGGTAGTCCACTACGAGGGAGCAACTGGAGGAACCGACCTGGCAAGTGGTACAAAAAAGCATCAGGAGATCAATCGCTTGGTATTTGCGGAAAAGTGGGCTGCCGAACTAAAGACAAAGCCGGCTAATAGCGACATGTCGTTCTTGCGGCAGGCGTCGCGAGGCAAAAAGAATATTGTCGTGATCGACCATCATGCCCCAAAACCGGATCACGATTCAGGATCTCTCCGGATGTTTCAGATCCTGAAGTTACTTCATCAACTTGGCCATAGGATCACTTTCGTCGCGGACAATCTGGCAAACGAATCTCCTTATGTCGGTGAACTGCAGAAGCGAGGCATCGAAGTTGTTTATCATCCTTACATCAGAAAAGTGCGCGACTATCTGGCCTCGCACGGCTCCAGCTTCGATGTAGTGATGTTGAGCCGGTGCGATTTTGCAAGAAGGCATATTGCAGACGTTCGATTGCACGCGCCGCAGGCCCACATCATTTTCGATACGGTTGATCTTCATTACCTCCGTGAAGATCGCGAAGCGGAACTAACTCAGGACCCTGGTAGGCGTCAGACAGCAGAGGAGAAACGCCGGCTGGAACATGAATTGATCGAGCAAACTGACGAAACCTGGGTAGTCAGCCCCGTGGAGCAGCAATTGCTCCGGCGGGACTGGCCTGGCAAGTCTATTCAAGTGGTTTCAAATATTGTCGATATTCCCGCATCGCGGACACCATTTTCCCTCCGACGGGACTGGCTTTTTATCGGTGGATTCCAGCACAGGCCGAACATCGATGCGGTTGTGTATTTCGTGCAAAAAATTTACCCGCTGGTTAGCGAGCAACTACCGGATGCGAAATTTTACATCATCGGTGATAAGGCACCGCCGGAGATTGTTGCTTTAACTAGTGAAAGGATAGTTGTTGCCGGACTGCAGAGAGACGTGCGTCCGTTTTTCGATACCGTGAAGTTGTCCGTTGCGCCGTTACGATTTGGAGCAGGCGTAAAAGGCAAGATCAACCAAAGCATGGCTTTTGGCGTCCCCGTAGTCGCGACCTCGCTCGCCGTAGAAGGAATGGAACTCAGTGACCGTGAAGATATTCTCGTAGCCGACGAGCCCGAGCATTTTGCCCGGGCTTTGCTTGAACTCTACGAATCAGAAGAACTGTGGACGAGGCTATCGGAAAACGGGATCAAAAAAACACGCGAGCTCTACTCTCCTGACGCAGCACGCAAGAAGCTGGATTTTTTGCTTAGCGACGAACATCTGCGTCGTTTCAATGAACCGCCCCAGAACTCACAACCGGAGATTGCCATAGCAAATGTTTCTTCCACGAGATGACTGACACAGACCGAACCGACAGGATCACCGGGAACATCAGCGCGAATCCGAATCCTGTCCCTTTCGGACAGGGCTGCGTCCTGATTTCATGGAAAACAAACGATTGCGCTGGGGGAGAGGTACGCGTTTCCACCTCTTCCGGCGAGGAAAGGCTGGTAAGCAGGGGCGGCGAATCTGGAACGGTGCAAATTCCATGGATCACGGATTCGATCACGTATGACTTTCGCCTTTATGGTGCCAGCCAGCCGGAGAAACCCGTCGACTCGGTAAAAGTCAGACGCGACGTCGACTCTGCGCCGATGATACTGCATGACCTCGAAACCGCAGCGACGCAAGGAAACATCGATATCACCGAACTTTCGCGATTTATTGCTACGGTCATGCCGCGATGTCTTCGCAATGAGACTTTCCGTGAAGTCTTTTCACTTTGGGAACAACACGGTTTCCATGTGACGCCCGTGCATTTCTATCAGCCAATTCCTGATACGCGAACGTTGTCCAAAGCATTGTGGGACCGGCCGAGCGAACTGGCGGGCATCGATATGAACGACGCCGAGCAGCTCGATTTGCTGAGAACGCATTTTCCGAAATTCCGAGACGAATACGAACAATTTCCAACGAAACCAACCGGTGAAACGATCGGCTTTCACTTTAATAACCGCCTGTTTGATGGAACCGATGCACTGGTTGCTTACTGCATGGTCCGCAAATTTCAGCCACGCTTGATGATCGAGATCGGCAGCGGGATGTCCTCTCTGCTGCTGACCGAAGCCGCGCGCAGGAACGGCAGTTCAAATCTCATCTGTATCGATCCCTTTCCGGGCGAATTTGTCCGAAAAGGATTCCCGGGGTTGCGGGCATTGATTGAGCAAAAGGTCCAAGACATCAATCTGGAGTTTTTCTCACAGCTCGAATCGGCCGACGTCCTGTTTATCGACAGTTCTCATACGGTAAAAATTGGCGGGGACGTCAATTATCTGTTCCTCGAGATTCTGCCGCGCCTCAAGCCGGGCGTCATTATACATGTACATGACATCTTTTTGCCGTTTGAATACCGGCGCGATTGGGTGATGGATGAATTCCGCTTCTGGGCTGAGCAATATCTCCTGCAAGCGTTCTTGACTTTTAATTCAGAGTTCGAGGTTCTGATGGCTAATCGTTATCTGGAACACAAATATCCGGAAGAACTCAAAGCTGCATTTCCGACTCTGGAACGCCTCGCCCCTTCGATTCCAAATGCAGTCAAGTGGATCGGCGGAAGCTTCTGGATACGCAGAAAATCCCAGTTAAAGTGACTCGTTCGGACAAAATGCAAGAGGCAAACCGGCCAATTTTCGTGGTAGGCTCGCCTCGTTCTGGAACCAGCATCCTTACCTGGTGTCTAGGCCAGCATCCAAATATATTCCCGGTTCCAGAATCGAGCTGGATGAGCGATTTCGCAACGAGCGTCGCAGCCAGCTATCAAATTGGTGTTGCGCGTGGTGACCGAAGTATCTTGAGCGCGATGGATATATCACGCGAGGAATTCTTCGCCGGTTTTGGCCATAGCATCGACAGTCTAATTCTGCGGCACCGAGCGGATTTGGAAAGAAGACGCCGAACCACTCGGCCGCCATCCGAACTGAAGATGCGGTGGGTAGATGGAACGCCGGAATATTCGTTGCATATTTATGCTCTACGCAAGCTCTTCCCAGAAGCATGCTTTATCCATGTGCTACGTGACGTGCGCGACGTCGTTCGTTCAATGCTTAACTTCCATCGCGTCGCGGGGTTCGCGCTGGTTCCGAATGAAAATGAGGCTTACAAGTATTGGCTACGTACGGTTAAGGCGTGCGCTCAGGCTGAACAAGCTTACGGGCCGCGTGTGGTGCATCGGCTTTCCTATGCGGACTTAATTGAGAATCCGGACTGTGTAATGCATTCGTTGCTGGAGTTCGTTGGCGAGGCTTATTGCAGCCGGTGCCTCGAACCTCTGGGCAAGCGTATTAACAGCTCCAACGTACCGGCTGATTTTGTCGCTAGTGATCCCGCTACCGACCGGCTGGTCGTTGAGGAAGCCACTAATCTCTACGCAGAGTTGCAAAGAACACGTTTGCCCGGTGAGGCGGTCCCAGCCGTTGCCGATGAAATGGAAACTGCCTTTTACAGGAAAGTGCAACATATGGCAACTGTGGATGAACAGCTCCGAAAAGCGCGGCGAAGGATTGAGAGTTTGGAAAGCAATGCCTTGGAAAAAGGGAAGGCCTAACGGATGGGCCTTTGTTTTGAAGGCGGTATTGACAATCCTCGCTTTCAACAGGCGCGAACAGCCATGTCACCAAATGGCATTCGACGCCGAATTGGCTTTAACAAACTATGGCTAGGCTGCATCGTGTTTCACACTGGATTCTTTGCCACAAAGGAGCCTTGATCGTTGCCTGTCTCTTACTGGTAGCAATCATAGGTTGCATTGACTACAAGACGGGATACGAGCGTCCACTCCTTCTCTTTTATCTGTTGCCAATTTCTCTCGCCACGTGGTTTGCGGGCTTTCCAATTGGGTTGGGAGTTGCCCTTGCCAGCCTTGTCGCGTGGATGGTGTCGGACGTTGCAGCTGGAATCCCTTCTCTCCGTTACTGGAATGCAGGTATGGCCTTTTCTGCGTATGCTCTTTTTGCTTGGATGTTATCAAAGCTGCGAATGCTTGTGCGTGAACTCGATCGGCGCGTGCTGGAACGGACAGCAGCCCTTCAGCGCGAAGTCGCCGAACGGCAGCGGCTTGATAGGGAAGTTGCGCGAGTCGCCGATCGCGAACGGCATCGCCTGGGTCAGGACCTTCATGATAGTTTGGGTCAACATTTGACGGGCACGGCCCTTGCCGCCCAAGTGTTAAAGGAAAAGCTGTTGTTAAGATCGGCGCCGGAAACAACAGAGGCAGAAAAGCTTGTTCGTTACGTTGAGGAAGGTATTGACGTTACTCGTAATCTGGCGCGTGGATTTTTCTCGCCAGAACTCGATGCAGACGGTTTGATAGTTGCCCTACAGGGGTTGGCGGAGAATATGACAGAGCGCTTCGGCATCGATTGCGTTTTCGAGGGTGAAGACTCATTGCGAATTCACGACGCTGCAATTGCGACTCAACTCTATCGGATTGCTCAGGAAGCGGTAATGAACTCAATCAAGCATGCTTCCGCGCAGCGAATTACCATTCGGCTCACGATGGGACTCTCCGAACTTTCTCTCACGATTAGCGATGATGGCATCGGATTTCCCGAGAAATTACCCGCCTCAGAGGGCCTTGGTTTGCGATTGATGCGGCATGGGGCATCCCTGGCGGGCGCGAGCTTCGATGTTCGACGGAATAGTCAGCGCGGTACCATTGTAACTTGTAGATTGAACCTGCACGATGAAAGTAATCGAAACTAACACAATGAATACAACATCCACGACAGCCACGTCACGAAAACGCCGTATTTTTCTAATCGACGACCACCCGCTAGTTCGTGAGGGCTTGGCGAATCTCATTAACGGCCAGGATGATCTTCTTGTCTGCGGCGAAGCGGAGGACTCCCCTGGCGCCATGACGGGGATTGGCAAGACACGACCCGACGTCGCTCTCGTCGATATCTCACTGAAGAACGAGTCCGGTTTGGAATTGGTCAAGAATCTTGACAGTCAATTTCCACTTGTCGCGCTCATCGTCCTTTCAATGCATGATGAAGCTCTCTATGCTGAACGTGCGCTCCGTGCTGGTGCGCGCGGTTACGTAATGAAGCGAGAAAGCACAAAAAGTGTGCTCGCCGCGATTCGACGCGTGCTGGAGGGTGGCGTTTATGTGAGTGAAAGGGTCGTCAACAGCATGGCTCGCCGATTTAGCTCATCGTCCAAAGGAGCCGAGAGTTCACCGGTAGAGCGTTTAAGCGATCGCGAACTGGAGATATTCCGGCTTCTGGGCCAGGGACGAACTACAGCGCAAATTGCTGAGGATTTGCATTTGAGTTTGAAAACTGTCCAGGCTTACTGCGCGCGCGCGAAGGAAAAATTCGGCGTTGGCTCTTTAGGCGAACTGCTGCGAGCCGCGATTCGCTGGGAAGATGCCAC
>DASTMV010000178.1:0-4987 GCA_035713885.1 Candidatus Udaeobacter sp.
GTGAGCGTAGTCGCCCCCCACCTGGCGAAATTCCTCGAAGATCTTTGCCTGGTCCTCCGGAGCGATCCCGATCCCAGTATCGCTGACCGAGATTTCTACTGCACCATCAGCCTGTCTGGCGCTGATTCTAATCCGTCCCCCTTCCGGCGTGAACTTCACAGCGTTGGATAGCAGATTGAGAAGTATTTGTTTGATCTTTCTCTCATCACCGACAAAGTCCCCGAGTCGCCCGTCGACTGTAACGTCCAGGTTGATGCCGTGCTTTGTGGCCCGCTCCCGCACAAAGGTACGCGCGTTATCTATTGCTAACGGCAGATCGAACGTAGCCAGCTCCAGTTCCATGCGCCCGGCTTCGACCTTGGAAAGATCGAGAATCTCGTTGATAAGGGACAGCAAGTGGCGGCCTGAAGTTAGAATGTCGTCGGTGTACTCGGCTTGTTTCTCGTTTAGCTCGCCGAACAGCCTTTCCTGCAGGACTTCAGAGAAGCCGATGATGGCGTTGAGCGGTGTGCGCAGCTCATGAGACATGTTGGCGAGAAATTCCGACTTGTGGCGGTTGGCGGCCTCGATCTGCCGGCTCTTATCCTCGATCTCCCGGAACAGCCGCGCGTTCTGAATCGCCAGGGCGGATTGGGTGGCAAAGGTTTGCAGTAGATTCACCACCTCTGGCTTAAATTCGCCGGTCTGTCGCCGCCAAACCGTCAACGCCCCCATGATCTGCTGTTCGCGGAATAGCGGCACTGATAAAAGCGACCGATAGCCAAGGCGCGTAAGCAGGGGCCGCGCCCTCGTGCCGGTGTATTCCCGTTGATCCAAGATGTCGGGAATCTGCACCGGCGCCCGAATGGTCATCGCTCGTCCCGTAGCGCCCTCACCCAGACGGACTGGCGTTGACCGAACCGCTTCAACTGCCTCTTCTTCCATGCGGTGACTAGCTCTTAGATGAAACTCTTGCGCCGCCTCGTCGTATTCGTAGATAACGCCACAATCGGTTCCCGAAAGCTGCACTGCATGTGAAACGATGGTCGCAAGTACGGTCTCAAGTTCTAGAGTTGAGCTAACGGCCTGGCTGACATCGCCCAGGGCTCTCAATTCCCCAACCGACTGGGCAAGCTGGCGCGTGCGAGCCTCCAGTTCTTGGAACAGCCGCACGTTTTCGATGGCGATCACGGCCTGATCGGCAAAGGTTTCGAGAAGCTTGATCTGAATCGGAGTGAACGGGCGTACTTCCGTGCGACGTGCGCCCAGTCCGCCAATGAGTTTCCCCTGCTGACGAAGCGGCACCAGTAATAAAGTGCGGTAGTTGCCGAAGGGCGCCAACATTGGGACATCATTCTGCGCGCGGACATCGGGAATGTGAAGCGTGCCATGCTCGCGCATCCAGTCCCACCGTGGCTCATCAATACTGATCTCAACCTGAGCAATCGGTATTGGTCCAAAATGAGCCCGCACCGCCATCACGTCGCCCTCGCGCAGTCGCAGCACCACGTCATCAATTCGACAAACTCGCGCCGTGCTTTCGACAATGGCGTCCAATACCGGCTGCACGTCCGTGGGTGAGCGACTGATGATGCCAAGCACTTCAGATGTTGCCGTCTGGTGCTCCAAGGCCTCGCGTAGTTCGGCGTTACGTTCCTGCAATTCCTTAAACAAGCGGACATTTTCAATTGCGATGACGGCTTGATCAGCAAAGGTTTCGAGGAGTTTGATTTGCCGATCTGAAAAGGGACGAACCTCCATTCGGCGAACAAGAATCGCCCCGAGCGAAACACCCTCGCGCAACAGTGGTACTCCGAGTCTCGTTCTAGCGCGGCTCCCGCCATGGGTTCCCGTCTTATCAATATCCGGGAAATCGACTTCGAATTCGGCATCGATGTCATGGATGTGAATTGTTTGCCGGTCGACCACGGCGCGACCAGTCACTGAGCCGCGACTGACCGGTAGAACCGCGTGCATTGGGATCGGTCCACATATCGCTACTTGCTGGAGGACATCACCGTCAAGACGAAAGATCACGGCGTCTTTCGCGTCACACAGCCTTGCAGCGTTTTCCGCCACAGTGTCTAGTACCGGTTGAATGTCAGTCGGCGAGCTGGCGATCACCCGCAAAATCTCGCTCGTCGCCGTCTGCTGCTCCAAGGCCTCAGTCAGGTCACGATTACGTTGCTCCAATTCATTGAATAATCGGACATTCTCGATGGCGATCACCGCCTGGTCGGCGAAGGTGGTGACTAGATCGATCTGCTTATCTGTGAATCCCTCGACGTGGCCTCTGCTAAGGAAAAATACACCGACAAGAACGCCTTCCCTGAGCATGGGGACGCCCAAAATGGTGCGGTAACCGCCTATTCTTTGATGCTCGGATAGCTGATAGTCAGGGTCAGCCAGCACGTCGAGAACATGAATCGGCCGACGCTCCATCTCTACCCGCCCTGTCAGCGATGCCCGCCCGCGAGGAATGGGATTCTTTTCAACGTGTTGTCTCCATTCCTCCGAAGCTCCGAAGTCCGCGGCCCATCTATGAACGTCGCCGTCAACCTTCATAATGAACCCGGTGTCGGCACGGCAGAGTCTGGCCGCGTTTTCGACGAGCGTCTGCAGCACGGGTTGGAGGTCAAACGTAGAACGGCTAATAACCTTGAGCACTTCGCTCGTGGCTGTTTGCTGCTCCAAGGCTTCGGTGAGATCGCGGTTGCGCGTCTGGAGTTCTTTAAACAGTCGCACGTTTTCGATGGCGATGACTGCCTGATCGGCGAATGTTTCAAGTAATTTGATTTGCTTCTCAGAGAATGGGCGGACCTCTATCCGGCGCAACGTTATGGCTCCTATTGCTTTCCCTTCTCGCATAAGCGGTGTCGCGAGCGTTGTTCGATTGCCTGCACGAGTCGCAAACTCCTGGGCTGCCGGAAAAGCGGCGGCTTCTAAAACGTCAGGGAGATGCACAGTGTGACCGTCCAACACGGACGCGCCAGTAGCCAGCTCTCGGGTGAGCGGGATTGTTGCACCTCTCGGAAGGTCAATGGGTCCATAGTGTGCGTCCATTCTCAGAACGTCGCCATCGACGAGTGTAATCATTGCATCCACCGATTCACACAATCGTGCAGCATTCTCGGCTATAGTGTTCAGCACCGGCTGAATATCCGTCGGCGAGCTGGCGATGACGCCTAAGATTTCACTCGTGGCGGTTTGCTGCTCCAATGACTCCTTGAGTTCCTGAAACAGCCGCACATTTTCAATGGCTATCACTGCTTGGTCGGCAAAGGTTTCGAGGAGCTTGATCTGCGCCGGTGTGAAGGGGCGCATCTCGGTGCGACGTGCGTTCAATACTCCAATGAAGTCCCCCTGCTGAAGTAGGGGAGCGCCTAGGTAGCTACGGAAGTTTCTGGCGGAGCCAACCCCCGGAAATTCGTTTTGCGCCCGGACATCGGGAATGTGGAGCGCGCCGTGTTCGCGCATCCAGCGATACTGTGGCTCATCAATGCTGATTTCGGCGCGGCCAATGGCTATCGAACCAAAATGAGCCCGCGGAACCGTAGCGTTGTTCTCGCGGAGTCGCAACAACACGTCGTCGATCCCACAAACCCTTGCGGCGCTTTCAACGATGGCATCAAGCACCGGCTGCACATCCGTGGGCGAGCGACTGATGATGCCCAGCACCTCCGACGTTGCCGTCTGATGTTCCAGCGCCTCGCGCAATTCTGCATTGCGTTCTTGCAATTCTTTGAACAGCCGCACGTTTTCGATAGCGATCACCGCTTGGGAGGCGAAGGTCTTCAAGAGCGCGACCTGCTTATCAGCAAAAGGACGGACTTCTAATCGGCGAATCAAGATAGCCCCGATCGGAATACCATCACGAAGCAGGGGAGTGGCTAGAACCGTCCTACTGCCCGTTACTTGCTGAATATCCCGGGCATCCGGAAACTCGCTGTCGATATCTGCTGCGAGGTCACGAACATGAATCGTCTGTCTATCAGTTATGGCTCGGCCTATAGGTGAACCACGATTAATGGCTCGCCCACCTTCTGGGAATTCCGCAAGGGGCACAGGACCGAAATGGGCTCTCATTCGAAAGCGATCATCTTCGACCCGCTGGATAACGGCATCGTAGGAGTCGCACAGCCGCGTGGCACTCTCGGCGATGGCGTTCAGCACCGGCTGAATATCCGTCGGCGAGCTGGCAATGACGCCCAGAATTTCACTGGTCGCAGTCTGCTGCTCTAGTGATTCCTTTAGCTCTTGGAACAACCGCACGTTCTCTAACGCGATCACCGCCTGATCGGCAAAGGTCTCAAGCAGCTTGATCTGCACTGGGGTGAAGGGACGTACCTCAGTGCGACGTGCATTCAGCGTTCCAATGAGTTCTCCTTGCTGACGAAGGGGAACGGCCAACCAGGTGCGCCAGCCGGCAGATGCAATGGTCGGAAAATCGCGCTGCACCGCTCTCACGTCGGGAATATGGAGCGTGCCATGTTCGCGCATCCAGCGAACATTTGGCGAATCTCTACTCACTTCGGGGTAGACAATGGGCATGGGACCAAAATGAGCCCGTGCAATCCTAGTGTTCCCCTCGTGGAGTCGCAGTACTACATCTTCGATCCCACACACCCGCGCGGCGCTCTCGACGATGGCATCGAGCACCGGCTGCACGTCCGTGGGTGAGCGGCTGATTATACCGAGCACCTCTGCGGTTGCGGTCTGATGTTCCAAGGCTTCACGCAGTTCTGCATTGCGCTCCTGGATCTCTTTGAACAGCCTCACGTTCTCAATCGCGATGACGGCCTGTCTTGCAAAAGTCTCTAAAAGGTTGATCTGCTTATCCGAGAAGGGTCGAACTTCGGTGCGGCGAATCACAATGCTTCCAATCGGATTTCCTTCCCGCAGCAACGGAGTGGCTAGTAGGGTACGATGTCCAAAACGTCTTTGAAAGTTTACACCTTCTGGAAAGTCGACTTCGGACTCTGCCGCCATATCGTGAATGTGCATCGTT
>DASTMV010000179.1:0-15978 GCA_035713885.1 Candidatus Udaeobacter sp.
CCCAACATCCGCGCGAGGTTCGGTAATCATCGCTAGATCAACCGTTGCGACGGATCGGAAGGAGGAGCGCCAGTGCCTTTGGCAAACGGCCTGCCACCGCCTTCCTACTCCCTCCAATCCGGGGTGAAAATCCTGCGGCGACGCTCAATAAGTTGCGGTACGGACGGCTGGTATTCCTCTCCGTTCTTCAAGCCGCGTCGGCAGACCCACTTCGCTGCCAATCTGCGAACTGCCCGATTATGCAATGCAAATCACCGCGCCGAGTGATAACGCCGGAATGTAAATCTTGGTTTGATGCAAGGGATATCCGTCCAAACACCAGAGGAGCCTCTCCGTCGCGTTTTCACGGCGACTGAAGAGGCTCTCCTGCGGGATTAGTTATTTGTCCGGGGTGCCATTTGATTGATCACTGCGGCGGAAGACGCGTTGCATGGGGGTAGGTCGGAAGCGGATCCCCGACTTGGTTTCCATTCCCATCGTAGTAAGTGATCTGACCGCTCCCATCGTAACTACTGCGATCGGCGCTGACAGTCTCTGTTTCGGTCCACACGAATCTGGTGGTCCCAACAGGGTTGCCGTAGGTCCATCCTACGTGGTAGAGCCGCGCTCCATAGCGTCCCATCGCTTTCCAAGTACCCACGCACAACACGCCCGGGCCGAGGTCGGCGGATTCGAATTCCAAGCCGTCGCTGTGCCATTGCTTATAACTCTCAAAGAGCAATTGTGTCTGCCCAGGGTCGAAGAAAACCTGGACATGCCATGTGCCCACGATCGCACTCTCCTGGGTTCCTTGTGCTTGTGCCGTCAGTGAAGACAGACAAGTAACTGCCACCGCCATGACAAGCGCTGGGATTGTGGTTCTGCAATTAACATTTCGATTGTTCATATTTTAATTTCCGTTTGTTGATCGTTCTGGCCTTCCGCCATTTCCTTGGCCGTCGTGGCCTTGGCGAAGTCGGCTGGCCGTTCGCTGATGTACTGCAGGAAAACCGCGGAAATCTTACGCGGGAAATTCGGGAAATTTTTAAACGGAAGCGAACGAAGGTAGCGAAAGAATCGAATCTCACTCCCAACTAAGAGAACAGTCTTTGTCTTTTTGTTGCCTTCTGTTTGAAAGGCAATCGCGGTGCATTATCGCCAGCAGGCAAGGCGCGTTCGCTACCCAGATCTCACTTCAGCGCGACTGGCTGCTTGGCTTCGTCTAGGATTTTCTCAAAGCGCGGATCGCCGCGCAGAGGGTCCCACCATGGGAACAATTTCAGCCCACCATAGCTGAGAGGGCTCGGGCGACGGATGATGCTTTCCAGCTGTTCGACGGCGAGATCTTTGTCGCCGACCCATGCAGCGATCATTGCCAGATTTGCCACCCGACGGACTCCCTCGATTGGATCTTTTTCCATGGGAACAAGCTGGACTGCACCCCGGCCTTCGCGCAGCGCTTCCTCCTTCCGCCCGAGATAGGCGTCGATCAAGCCAAGCAGGCCCAATTCCTGGCTGTCATTGGGTTCAGCTTGCACCACTTTCTGCTGCTCCGCGCGTGCAGCGATAAAAGCTGACTGTGCCGTGCCTTCGTCTTTTGTCATGCGCGCAACAAGACCTTCTACAAATGAGCGGCTAAAAAAAACCTCTCCGCCCAAGTCGATTAAATTTTCAGTATGCACTGAAGCCTTTTTTGCCGCGGCAGCGTCGCGCTCGGCCAATGCGCAGGCGAGCCACCACTCAGCGATATGCGGCATTGGAGCGGGATTTGTGGCTCGAATTGACTCGATCATTCGATGCAACGGCCGGGTGTCGGCTTTTTCCTGAAATTCCACGTACGCTGGCCAATACGCCGTCTCCGAATCGTTCGGAAAAACGGCTAATGTACGGGCCAGCGCCGATTTTAGGTCCGCATAGCGCCGCAAGAACGTGTAATTGATTGCAATTCCCACTCTTGTTCCCATATTGCGCGGGTTGAGCTCCGCCGAGCGCTCGAGGTTTCGCGTCGATTCGTCCCAATGTCCTTGACGCCTCTGAATGTAGCCCATCAGATCGGGTACGCGGAAGTCATTTGGCAAAGTCTGACGGGCGATCTCCAGTTCGGCCAGCGCACCGTTGTAATTCAGATACCCCCGGTAAAGGTTTTGGGCGCGCGCCAAATGCGTTTCACCAGCGTTGGGATCAAGGCGAGCCGCCCCTTGGATAGCTGCTTCTGCTAACGCCAGCCGCGCGGGGGTATGGTCTGGGCCGTTGCCCCCACCGAAGTAAAGCCAGTCATGGGCGTAAGCGAGCTGGCAGTAGGCATCGAGGAATGATGGGTCACGCGCAATAGCCTGGTTCAGGAGATCGACTGCCTCGATTAACTCTGCTTTCGTGCGATTTTCCGCCGCTACAAGAATATTCTTGCCGCGCGTGTACAGATCGAACGCGCTGACGTCGCTGGTTGGCTTGCTTTCGATGGCCACTTTCTCAGAAGCTGAGATTTTCGCGTGAAGCTGCGCGGCGACTTTTTGCGCAATCTCGCTTTGGATTGCGAACATCTGGCTCAAATCGCGATCGTATTGTTCGGCCCACACGTGAGTGTCAGTGCGGGTGTCAATCAACTGCGCATTCAAATGAATTCTGGGTCCATCCCTGCGTACGCTTCCTTCCAACACGTGGGAAACACGCAGCGCGTCACCGATCTTCCGCGCGTTTTGCTTGCCACGGTATTGCATGACGCTTGTGCGGCTAATCACCTTGAGATCGGCGATCTTGGCCAACCTGGTCAAAATGTCGTCCTGCACGCCGTCGGCAAAAAACGCATGCTCTTTGTCCTCGGTCAGATTTTCAAAGGGCAACACGGCGATTCCAGTCGTAATCGGACTCTGCGTTAATTTGCTGTTCCAAACGATCCAACCGGCAGCGACTGCCAGCGCTGCTAATGATGCGGCTAATACCGCGCTGCTGGGATTTCTGCGCACCCATTTCTTTCCTCGCGTGACGATTCCAGCGTGCCGAGCTTCAATGGGTTCGTGTTTTAGCCAACGTTCCAAGTCTTCGGCCAGAGCCAGAGCAGACGAGTAACGGCGCTCTGGATCTTTCTCGAGACACTTCAGGCAAGTCGTCGAGAGATCGCGATCTATCTTCGGATTCCACAGACGCGGTTGCCGCGGCTCAGTGTCTAGCAATAGCTTGATCGTTTCGTAGGTTGTTCCGCCAGCAAAAGGGGGATGACCAGTGAGCAGCTGATAGAGGACTGCGCCAAGCGCATACACGTCTGTCGCTGCGGTTAGTGCCGAGTTATTTCCGACAGCTTGTTCGGGTGCCATGTAACTGGGCGTGCCGAGCACTTCGAGTGTGTGCGTGACGGTGCTTTCTGTCTCGACCAGCCGCGCCAGACCGAAATCAGTCAGATGCGGTTCGCCTTTTCCATCGAGCAAAATGTTCCCCGGTTTAATGTCGCGGTGCAGAATGCCATGCTCATGTGCGTAGTGGACGGTGCGCGCTACCTTGGCGATCAATTCCACCGCGCGTCGAGGCGGCATCGGTCGAAGGCGAGCTACTTCATCGAGCTGTCCGCCTTCGACGAATTTCATACTGAAATAACAGGAGCCATCGCGCTCACCTACTTCGTGAATGGGAACAATGCCTGGATGGTCAAGACTCGCGGCGGCTTCCGCTTCTCGACGGAAACGTTTCACATGCGCTTCGGTGGCCCAATTGCCAAGGCCAATCACTTTGAGAGCGACAGTGCGGTTGAGACTTTTTTGCCGTGCTCGATAAACCACGCCCTGACCGCCGCGTCCGACTTCCTCCAGAAGTTCATAATCGCCAAAATCACCGAGCATCTTTGCCGATCGTGTAGCGCGGTCGTTGGAGCCCCTCGGCGCAGAATCGACGGCGACGTCACGTTGATCGGCGAGCAGACCAAGTCCGGTTTCCAAGAGACACGCGGTGCAAAATTCCTGCGGCCCGTCAGCAAAAATTTTCGCGCCACACTTTGCGCAAGTTCTGGTGACAGTCGTCATGATGTCGATTGGGCAGCGACGCTCTCAATAAGATTATGCAGGAAATCCTTCCGTAGCTTACGCCCGCAACACAGCAATTAAATGACGCAGCTCGTCTTCGATATCGCCCGGAGCCGTCACGGTATGAGCGATTTCTTCGCGCAATAATTGGCGGTAACGTTCACGCAGACGATGGAAGGCCTGGTTGACCCCGTTCTCAGTCATAGCAAGTTCGTCGGCGATTTGCCTCTGCGACAGGCGATCCGTTTCGTCGGTGAGTAGTGCTTTCAAACGTTCGAACAAAATCACCTTCCCGGCACTTTGATACTCCTGTCCGAGCCGATTCATCACTTCGTCCATCAGCGACCACGCCCAACGCCGCTCGTAGATTTGGTCGGCAGTCGATGTATGCGCAGGTTCGAATCCGGTAGGTTCGCCTTCACGAAATAGATCCAACGGAATCAAGTGTTGACCTTCACCCCGCTTAACAGCCCTCGCGCGGTTGCGCTCATTGGTAAGAAAATGTTTCAGTGAGGTAAGCAGATAAGAACGGAGGCGTCCCTTTTCTTTCCGAACCATGTCCAGATCGCGGCGTTCCAGCAGCAGCGCAAAAAAACCTTGGGTGAGATCTTTTGCTTCTTCCGCTTCGATGCCCTGTCTCCGCGCAAAACCATAAATTGGTCGCCAATAAGTGCGGCAAAGCTTTTCCAGCGCTGCCTGTGCCGCCGGAGTCGGTGCTTGCGCCTCAAGAACGACACTCCAGTGGGTTGTGGTGAATGCGACCGGGCCGCGTTGCGAACTCGAGGCGAGCTGATCCCTCGACGCCTGATCATTGTCAACAGGCACATTGCGATGCAAACAAAAAGTCCCACTAAAAGCAAGCGCACCGTTGACCTCCTTTTTGTGGAAAATACGCGGCCGATGTCGCCCGAGCGATGTCGCTTATGGCAAATTGAACGTGGTGCCCTTCTTTTTGATCGCTTGCACCACTGCGGGTAGGGGCGACATCATGCCTATCGAGATGGCGAACCGTTTTCCGATGCGGATGATTCGCCCGCCGGCAAATTCGCTGCTTTCCAATCCATCGCCATCCGAATCCGTGCGCGGCCACTTGGATGATCGTAAAAGATGAATTCCTCGAGCGGCGTTGGATCGAGTTTGCGGTATACGCCGAGTTTCAGCGCCACTTTTGCCATCGCATCAGGTTCGCGCGAAGTATTGACTCCGAAAGCGTCAGCTTCACGCTCCGTGACGCGCACTACCGTGTTGAGAAGCGGCGTGGCGATAAAAAGCAATGTGCTGAAAATCAAAGCGAGCAGGGGAAGCCCCGCTGGATCGGCGATGCCGCGCACGCTCCAGAGATGGCCCCAGCGTCTCATTGCTACGTCAAACAAAATTCGCGAGAGTGCAAAGCCAATGAGAATAAAAATCCCGAGATAGGTCAGTAGTTTCGCTCCGTGGTTAAGAACGTAATGACCCATCTCGTGTGCCATCACTTCGCGGATCTCTGGAATCGTGCACTGTTTGAGAAGATTATCGTTCAGCGCGATGCGCGTCGTGCCAAGTATGCCGGACACATTCGCGCTGACGCGAGTGGTCTGTCGCGAAGCGTCGACCTCAAAAATCTGTTTGACCGGAATCTCGTTCGCCCGCGCCATAGCGAGAATCGGCTCGCTGATTTCGGGATTCGTCAGCGGTTTGTACGTGTTGAAGAGCGGCTCGATGAAAACTGGTGCGATCAAGAGCAAAACAAACGAGAAAACAATGGCGATAACGGTTCCCCAAATCCACCATGTTCGCGGTGCCCGACGAAACACCGCATACAGCAGGCACAAGAATATCGTCCCGCCGACTATTAAGATCCCGAGGCCGATCAGTTGTTCCCGAAGCCACGCGGGGAAGCTCTGTGTGGCAAGGCCGTATTGATGCTCGCGAAAGAAGTGTTCGTAAGCATTCAGTGGAAAACTTAGGATATAAATGAGCAGCAAATATGGAATGCTGTAGCAGGTGACTTGGAGCGTTTTGACTTTCGACAGCCGTTCCGAAAAATCACGTAGGCCGGCTGAAATCCGCGACGTCAGCAGGAAAATTGCGATGCCAGCGGCCAGAAGGTAATTCCACAAAAGCAGCCAGTAACCGCCTTCGAAATAGGCATCTGATTTCTCGCGCTGTTCTTTGGGCACGCTGTTCAGCCATGACTGTGTCGCCGCAGCCGGATCAAACGGCGTTGCTTGCTGCTCTGCAGGGGACCGGCCCCCACCAGCAACGACTCCCGCCGCGCTGTTTTCTGATGTGTCCGTTTGATTTGAAGTTTGCGCGGCAATTTCATGTGGCCGCGCTGACGCGAATACTGCTGCCATTCCGACAGCAATTGCAAATGAAAGCGATGATTTGTTCACGGATACGCCTCGGTAACGGTCAGCGATCGCAAAGAAAGCAGCGTTATCATTGCCCGCAATACATACCCATGCACTGCGTGAGCGTGCTGCCAATACGACCGTCCGTTAAAGACCGCGTTCGTTTGGAAGCTTGACAGTTGCCGTGTCATTAGGCTGGACTAACCGACTCGAGGGACGATAACTAAACAACATGAATACGCCCGTATCGCTGTCGCTGTTTTCCGCGCTCCTGCTCGGACTGGCGATCGTCGGCGGCTCAAAAGCCCAAACGCCTTCTCCCGATCAGGCGCGTTACGGTCCGTTCCCCGCCAATTATAAGGAGATCGTGATGCAGTGGCTGAATAAACAATTAATCGATCCGGACAGCGCTCGAATTGAATGGGGCGGCGAACCAAAAGCGACAGAGTTGGGCAACGGCGCCGAAGCCGTCTTCGGGTATCTCGTTAATTTTACAGTGAACGCCCGAAACCAGTTCGGCGCTTACACAGGCAAGCAAAAACATTCCGTGCTCATCCGTAACGGTGAAATCATCAAGAGCATGGGGTTCGGTTATTAAACGAAGATGAAAAAATTGAAATTGAATTCTAAACGAAAGTCGTCCGGACAGGTCATCGTCCTGCTTATCATTGTACTGGTGTTGCTTGGCGTGGCCTATTGGTGGCTCTCATCAACCAAGCAGGAAATGGCCAAAGAAGGGAACCAATTCGCTAATGAATTAGTTCAAAAAATTGTCGTTCAGCGTGACCTGAATTTTTTCGCGTCCCGTCTCAGCCCGCAAGCGCGGATGAACTTCGCAGCGCCGACTGCCCAGCAAGAGTTCATAAATGAGATTGCCAGGCACGGAACGCCAGTTGGCGCCATCAATGTGCAGGGTAAGATGGAATTCCAATCACAATTTTTCGAGCCGCATGGGACTTTTCAAGCGCGCATAAATTATCCTGCTGAATACGCGGACATTACCTTCAGCATTTCCCATCCGGTTGGTCGCTGGCAAATTGATGACATAGCATTCATTCCGCAGCAGCGGCCGGCAGCCGGAGCTGCACTTGCCCCACCTGCTGCTGCCCCTCCGCCTGCAGCAGCTTCGCCTGCAACAGGTTCTCCTGCAGCTGAGAGTCCACCTGCAGCTGAGAGTTCGCCTGCAAGTGAGAGTTCGCCCGCAACTGGAGCTTCAGCAGCCCCTGAAACTTCCCCGGCAACTTCTCCTCCTGCTGGCTAAGGACGGGATTCGCGCTGGGCTGCGCTGCAGCAGCTTTTACAGCAACAAACGGTCGAGCGAATCGACACAAATCTGCGACCATGTTTCCATGATGTCGCGGCGCGCGAGTAATTCTTCTTTTGTGAGAAACGTTAACCCGGTGATCATCGCTTCGCGTTTTTGCAACTTCGGTTCGGCAAGTTTAAAAACATGAACGATCCCTAGATGCACACGTCCCACTTCGGTCGTGTCGTCGTTTAGAAGCCCGACAATTCGATCTTCGAACCCGGTATCGATCTTGATCTCCTCGTTAACTTCGCGCTCGACCCCGGCCCGATACGCCTGCTCATCCATGGCAAACAGCGATTCATCGGTTTCGTTCATGTGACCGCCGATGCCGATGGAGCCTTTAGCCACGAGACGCTGTTCACCGGCTTTTTTCCCACGGACGTAAAATGCCAGCTTGTTCTTAAACGCGAACAAGGCGTAAGGAATAATCTGTTTGTAGGCAGGATTGATCTCTGCTTCAGAACGTGGCAGGAAAAAATTATTTCCGCGTGATAGGAAGGAGTCGAGATATTTTTGTGGCTCGAAGTTAAGACCTTGGAAACTCTCAAGCTGATCAAATAGTTCTCGCCTGATCACAAGGACGTTTTCGTTAGGTGTGTTCATCGATAAACTTGGAAACGCACTGTCATTCCAAGCGACGCCGATAATCTCGGGTCATCTGTTTGTCCCGCCTCCCAGCGTCGTCCAGAGATGTCTCGCTTCGCTCAACATGACAAAGCTACGCTAGAATGAATACGTCATGCCCACCTGCGGACCGAACAGGTTGAGGCTCGGATTAGGATCCGTTTGTCCGCCGTTGGACAAATGCTGGTAAAGCGCGCCTACATCCAGTTTCCAATGATCATTCATCATGTAGGAAACGCCCGCTGCCGACAGAATGTTGAACGTGAAATCCTGCCCCTGTGCCCCGGGAATATTCGCATGGCTGTCGATCCAACCTCCCCCGACTCCACCCGAAATGTATGGAATCAGTCTGCTGCCCGGTGGGACAAAATTATAACGAAAGCCGATGTTAAATCCGAAATAGTAGTTTTCGATGCCGCGAAAAATCGGCTCCGCCATGCCGCTAACATAAAACTGATTGTAACCGCGAAGCCATGTATCGCTGTCGACGACTCCCCATCGAATCCGCCCTGTCAGGAATTCAGCTCCAATTTCATAGCCAGAAGGGGCATTAATCGCGCCTAACAAATAGCCGGATTCAATTGCAAATTCGAAGCGTTGCGGGTTAAATTCCGAAGGCAGAGTTTCAACGCGGGATTCTGTCGTTCCGCCGAAGAGCCGGAAAGTACTGGTGAGAAGCAAGACGACACATACACAAGCCTGTTTCATTAGCGGGCGTACGATAGGAGCGCTTGATTCGATTGCAATGCTCCCCTGGAGGCGGCTCCCTGAGTGTCGATCGAACATCGAAGCAGTACAGGCTTCTGGTGGTCAGAGACCACCGCTAAAGAATTCTGCCAGATCAGAAGACAGGGCACTGGTCCACCGGCGCTCTCCGTCGATCGTCAGTTTCGCTGAATGCAAAGCATGCCGCGGCAAGAGCAGTTTTTCCTGGAGTTTCGGAGTCCACCCTGTTTCGATGAAACGCAAATAGAATTGCTCGTTAAGGCCATAGATTTTGTCGCCGACGATCGGGTGCCCGAGTGAGCTCAAATGCACGCGAATCTGGTGAGTCCTTCCCGTCCGCGGAATCGCGCGAATCAGACTGAAGCAGTCGCTGGAAGATGTCCGCTTGGTAAAGCGCCGCTCCACTCGAAACTCCGTTAGTGCGCGCGCACCTGCAGGATGAATCATTTGTTTGAGCCAGATCGCGGAGTGTTGATGTTTACCCTGACGGTCTAACGGAGCGTCAACGATTTTGTGCTCCCATTCCGGCCAGCCCCAGACGATCGCAGAATACTCTTTGTGCAACTGGTGTCGCTGCATCAACAGGCCAAAATCGCGCGCCGCGGCACCGGTTTTTGCAACTAGCACCAATCCGCTCGTTTCGCGGTCAAGTCTGTTCACGATTGAGACCTGCCCGCCGTTGACGATCTCGAAGGCGAGCAACTCACGCAATTGTTTCCATAAAGTCGGTGTGCCATTTGGCTTTGTTGGGTGAATTAGAAGAAGCGGTGGCTTATTCACGACCACGTAGTCATCGGTCTCGTCAACGATTTCAAAATGGAGTGCTGGAGTAATCAAACAATGGAGTAGCAAAAACGCCCGGGTTCAAAGAATCATTGCTCCATCACTCCGATACCGGACATCTTCATGCAGTGCTTGACGTTCGGCCGCAAAACTGCTTTAAGCTAAGACGCCTTAACTAAAAGCACCTTGGACTCCAAAGACATCAAAGAAATCAAAGCGATCATCGATTTGATGAAGAAGCATGATCTATCGGTCTTCGAGATCGAGAAGGAGGGTTTCCGGCTTAAGTTGCAGCGAGGCGGTTCCGCTTTGCAAGCCAGCGCTGTTGCGCCAGGAACTGGCGCCAGCCCGATCAAGGCTGGGTCCACCGGAGTTGAGCCCCCACCTGCCGCGAAACCCATCGAAAGCGTGCCGCTAAAAGAGATAGTTTCGCCAATGGTGGGAACGTTTTATCGTGCCGCTTCGCCTGATGCCCCGGCTTTCATAGAAGTAGGAAAGGCGGTAACCGAAGACACAGTCGTTTGCATAATCGAAGCGATGAAAGTAATGAACGAAATCAAGTCTGAGACCAGCGGTGTCATCGCGGAAGTGCTCGCTGAGAACGGAAAGCCCGTTCAATTTGGCCAGGCGCTTTTTCGTGTCCGTTAAACCAAACAAGGTAGGGCGCGACCGCCGGAGCGCCGAATTGCGCGTGTTCAATGTTCCAGAAAGTACTGATTGCTAACCGCGGAGAGATCGCGCTCCGGGTGATTCGCGCCTGCAAAGAACTCGGGATTCGAACCCTGGCGGTTTATTCGGAGGCAGACATCGATTCTCTGCACGTCCAGCTCGCGGACGAGGCAATCTGCATCGGCGCTGCACCGAGCCTGGAAAGTTATTTGAAAATTGATCGCATCATGAGTGCAGCCGAGATCGGGGATGTTGATGCCATTCATCCCGGCTACGGATTTCTCGCCGAGAATCCGCATTTCGTCGAAGTTTGCGAGAGCTGCAATATCAGGTTCATCGGACCGTCTTCCCATGCGATGCAAACCATGGGCGATAAGAACGCCGCTCGTGCCGCTGCACGCAGAGCCGGTGTTCCTGTAACACCCGGAAGCGATGGAATCGTCGAGACAGAGGAGGAGGCCATCAAGATCGCACGGAAACTTGGCTATCCGGTAATGATCAAGGCGGCTGGCGGCGGTGGCGGCCGCGGGATGCGTTCTGCGCATAATGATCCCAGTCTAAAATCGGCCTTTCACGCGGCACGGCACGAAGCGCAGAAAGCGTTTGGAAATGATCAGGTCTACCTAGAAAAGCTTATTCTCAATCCGCACCACATTGAGTTTCAGATCGTCGCCGACAGTCATGGACATGTCGTGCATCTCGGCGAACGCGACTGTTCGATTCAACGGCGCAACCAAAAAGTGATCGAAGAATGTCCTTCGCCGCTCATGACGCCGAATCTTCGCAAGAAGATGGGAAATGCTGCTGTGAAATTGGCCAAATCAGTTCACTACGAAAACGTCGGAACGATTGAATTTCTCGTCGACCAGGAGAGGCGTTTTTATTTCATGGAAATGAACACACGCATTCAGGTGGAGCATACGGTTACCGAGGAAGTTTTCGGATGCGATTTGGTGAAAGAACAGATCCGCATAGCGGCCGGGAAACGGCTTTCGCCGCATATCGCGCGGGCAGTCCCACGCTTGCACGCGATCCAATGCCGCATTAATGCCGAAGATCCCGCGAACGGTTTTCAGCCGACGCCCGGCCGCATCGATTTTTACTATGCGCCTGGTGGCCGCGGCGTTCGGATCGACTCACACGTTTATACTGGGTACAGCGTTCCGCCTTACTACGATTCCCTGATTTCGAAAATCATTACGGTTGGCTCAACGCGAATCAATGCGATCGATCGAATGCGGCGTGCTCTGGACGAGTACTACATCACCGGTGTTAAAACTACAGTTCCATTTCATGCTGCGATGATGCGCGACGGCGATTTCCGCGACGGCAACTACGATACCGGTTTGCTCGAGCGCCTCGTTTCAGCGGGCAAACTCAATTTAAGATCGCGTCCGCTCCGTTTGCATGAGTGAAGTTCAGCTTGATGGATCTCGGGTCGCTGGGTGCGCTTTCGTCATCCTATTGGATTTTATGGGACTCGAACCAGTTGAAGACAAGGGATACTGACCGCGCATGATCAGACCGCTTTCCGATTGCCGTTTGTATGGAATCATTGACCTCGGCTACGTCGAAGGCGCGAATGCTGGCCGCATTGTCGAGAAAATGATTGAAGGCGGCATCGATGTAATTCAGTTGCGTGGAAAAAATAAGCGAATTGACGAACTGGCCAATGTCGCAGCGGAGTTGCACGAATTGACGGTGAAATTTTCCACGCCATTGATCGCGAACGATCACGCAGAAATTACCAGGCAGGTCGCGGTGGAAGGAGTTCACGTCGGTCAGGACGACGACTCGATTGAAACCGCGCGGCGCAAGGCCGGCCGCACCGTTCTTGTAGGAAAATCTACCCACAGCCTCGAACAAGCGTGTGCGGCGCAACGCGAAGGCGCTGATTACATCGGATTCGGCCCGATCTTCGCCACGCCCACAAAGCCGGATTACGCGCCGATCGGTCTGACAGATATCGCTCGGGTCCATTCAGAAGTGAGTCTGCCAATTTTCTGTATCGGCGGAATCAACATCGACAATTTGCAAAACGTGATCGATGCCGGAGCCAAGCGTGTTGTAATGGTTTCAGCTTTGTTGAAAGCGCACAGCATTGTTGATTACGCCCGCTGTGCCACCGATATGCTGGCGTGAATGAATAATATCCGCGTGAATCATTACATCGTTACAATGTTACATCGCGTTACCGTTTTAACGCTCCAACCTTTCAACGGTTTAAGGCGGCGAGATCATTCGCCACTCTGATCATGTCCGTCCTCGTCGTTGGTTCTATAGCAATCGATACCGTTAAGACACCGGTGGAGGAACATTCGGACTTGTTAGGCGGCTCGGCTTCCTATGCTGCGGTTGCGGCAAGTTTCTTTTCTCCCGTTCGGCTCGTCGGCGTCGTAGGCGATGATTTCCCGGATTCGGAATTCGATTTCTGGAAATCTCGCAAGATCGATACTGAAGGCGTGCAGCAGGTGAACGGCAAGACGTTCCGCTGGTCTGGTGAATATTCCTGGGACCTGAATATGCGCGAGACCCGTTCGATTGCGCTGAACGTGTTTGAAGATTTCAAGCCAATGTTGCCAAAGCCGTATCGGCAGACCGATTTCGTTTTGCTTGCCAATATCGCCCCCTCGCTCCAAGCGCACGTGCTTGACCAAATGGAGCGCCCTCGCTTCGTCGTTGCCGATACGATGGATCTTTGGATCGAGACCGCGAGGCCAGATCTCGATGCGCTACTTCAACGCGTCGATCTCTTGATCCTGAATGATAGTGAAGCCCGTGAAATGACGAAGGAAACAAGTCTAATCAAGGCAGGACGTCGCATTCAGAAAATGGGGCCGCCCAACGTTGCCATAAAGAAAGGTGAGCACGGTGCGCTGCTTTTTGGCCAGGAAGATCAGTTCTTTAGTTGTGGTGCGTATCCACTGGAAGACATTCACGATCCAACCGGGGCAGGGGACACATTTGCCGGCGGCATGGCGGGATATCTCGCCGGCACAGTGAAGAAGGTGCATTTCAACGATCTGCGCAAAGCAATGATCTACGGGAGCGTGTTGGCCAGTTTCTGTGTGGAAGCATTCAGCCTGGAACGCCTGCGCAACCTGTCGATGGAGGAAATCGCAAAACGCTACGAAACGTTCAAAAAGATGAGTCAGTTTGAAGTGCCGCCCGAATGACGACTAACGACGGTGAGTATGGGTGTTTGCTGCGCCACAGTCTAATCGCAGCCGGTTCGTGCATTGCTGCGGTGGTAATCTGTTACTTCTGGGTTGATCGCAGCGTCGCCTTTTTTGTTTATGACCATCACATCAATACGATTGAAGTCTTTCGCTGGCTCACGTATCCGCCGCCAGAAGTGCAGAATTGGGCCGCCTTAGTGTTGACGATCCTGATCGTTCGACGCGCATGGGGTCCGTTTCTGCGATGGCAAAAAGCGCTGCTCGTCGCGTGCATCAGTTTGATCGTGGCCGATGATTTCCGCATCTCGTTAGGCGATGTCTTCGGTCGTTATTGGCCTGAAACCTGGACCCATGATAATCCGTCGCTCATTGGGACCGGAACATACGGTTTTCATCCGTTTCAGCGCGGCGACGACATCGGCAGTTTTCCATCAGGCCACGCCTGCCGTATCCTCGGGTTTGGCGGGGTCTGGATGTTTTCAATGCCCCGCAGTCGAGTAACAGCGATCGTTCTTTCTGTTCCGATGCTCTTGAGCCTTATAGCGATGAACTATCATTTTGTAAGCGACGTGATTGCCGGCAGCGTCTTAGGAGCACTAGTCGCCATGTACGCGGTGCATTTCGCCCGGCTCGAAAGGGCTTGAGTCGGCGCACTTGGTTGTTCAAGATCATGAGCCATTCGAGGTGAACCTTTGATTTTTCGCGTTTCGATCTTTTCGCGAATCAGCATAAGCACGCTCATTGGCATTGCTGTTCTTTGGACTGCGGTCACCAACGTTTCGGCGCGAGGCGGCTCTAAAGCATGGATTATTCTGAAAGATTGTCGGCTGATTCCGAACCCGGCGAATGACGGCGACAGCTTTCATGTGAGCGTCGGCCCTAACGAATACCTTTTTCGACTCTATTTCGTTGATGCCCCTGAAACGGACGAAATGACTCCGAGACGTCTAGTTGACCAGGCGAAATATTTCGCGATCACTGTGCCACAAGCCATCGAAGTAGGTCGCGCAGCAAAGGAGTTTACTCGCCAGAAGCTGTCAACGCCTTTCACTGTGTTCACCCACATGTCCGATGCAATGGGCCAAAGCAGGCTCGAACGGTTTTATGCGTTTGTTGAGACGAGCGAGGGCGATCTCGGCGAGCAACTTGTGCGCAACGGACTAGCCAGATCTTATGGTTTCAAGGCGATACCACCCGGCTTAAGGAATTCGCAACAGGAATTGGCGAAGCTTCAGCAGCTAGAGGAGCAGGCGAAGCAGGAGAGGATTGGAGGCTGGGGTATTAACACAGGGCGATTGAACTTGCTTCCACAAACCGCATCGGGCTTCAGTTCTTTTGTTGCGGAACAAGAAACACGCTCACGACCGGCCCCTGCAAATTCATCCGTTGTTGTTTCCTCGATTGCGCAGCCGCTCGCCTCAACTGCGGCTACCAATCCAGTCGAAACGAGCAAAACGCATGGCAAGAAAAGCGCGCCGCTCGGCGAGATCGAGATCAATACCGCGACAGAGAAGGAGCTGACCACAGTGCCGGGAATCGGGCACGTGATGGCCGCGCGCATCATCGCGGCGCGACCATTCAGAAGCGCTGACGATCTAAAAAGAGTCAGCGGAATCGGCGACAAGAAATACGCACAGATCCGGCCGTATTTTCAATAAACGTCTGCATCGCTCGAACGTTTAGCTGCGAATCACACGAATCGAGGCGAATTGTGCGCGGGCACTTGGAGTGCGCTCAACTCCAGTTTTGGCGTGCCGGTCCAAGCCTGAAATTCAGTAAGAAAACGCGCCCGAAGAGATTCGAACTCCTAACCTTCTGATCCGTAGTCAGATGCTCTATCCAGTTGAGCTACGGGCGCCGAGCGAGAGGCAATTAATTTGCGGAGGACGTAGCGAGCGTCAAATTCGGCAGATCGTATGCACATAGATCAAGGCTAAAGAGGGGTAGGAGTCTTTTTAGTTGACTTCCCGGTCAGGCGGCAGACCACAGGGAACAAGGGCAGCGAATTAAAATTCATTCAACTTCATTATTAGCTTGACGTCGCGAAGCCGAATTAAATAAGATCGGGCGTCGGGCGATGCACTTTTTTTAGCAGGCTCTCACGATCATGATCAGGTACGAAACAGCCTAACAGTAACATGAACAAACAACACACCAGCCAGACTGAAGTCGACCACACTATCACCCGCCGAAAATTTCTCGGTACAACGGGCCTCGGTAGCGCAGCACTCTTAACTGGGGGCCTGACTTCATTCCTTCAACGCTCTGCTTCTGCGAGCGGGTTTGATTTTCTTGAAAAAAGCATTCCTCAACTTCAGGCCGCAATGGCTTCCGGCGAGGTGAGCAGCAAGGAATTGGTGAGG
>DASTMV010000180.1:0-6874 GCA_035713885.1 Candidatus Udaeobacter sp.
GGCCGCGTTCGCCTTCGCGGAACGCGCGGCCGAAGCGAATCCGGTCGAGAAGGACGCGATGTATGGTCCGTTTTCGATTGAAATTCTCGCGCGTGTGGCCGCAGGCTTGAATGAGCCGGATCGTGCCATCGCCGCGTTGGAGAAACTGAAATCGCTTCCGTATCGTGGTCCGCTGGTGTGGGTTCGTCCGCTCACTCCCGCTTTGCTCAAACTCGACCCCATGTTCGATCCCCTTCGAAAAGATCCCCGCTTTGAGAAGGTTTTGAATTCTTTTGCGCATTAGTCTATTCACGGGTGCTCTTACGACCCGCTGCGGTCAAAGTAGTAGCTTTGCTATCCGGAAAATATGGGACAAAATGAGAGTCATGTTCGCTGCCAGTAATCGTCAGGGATAAGGCTGGTAACTTGCTTATGAATTGGGAAATGCTTACGGCGGTCGGACAGCTCGCGGCTGTATTTGTTGGTATTCCTTCCCTTATCTATCTCGCCGTCCAAATTAGAGAGCAAACCAAGGAGCGTCGCCACGCAGCTGTAAACGTTCTCACTGCGCAGTGGGGCGATCTTACCAGGTCGTTGCACGATAACGCGGAGTTTGCGGCAGTCTTTCTACGCGCCGTCCAATCGTTCACTAACCTCGACGCCGTATCAAAGCTTCGGTTTAGCGCATTCTTCAATCGCTTCTTTAAGAACTTCGAGGGAATGTATTTTTCCCGCCGCGATGGAATTCTTGCTCCTGCATTGTGGGGCGAGATCGAGCGAACAATGAGCGATTTTCTTGCGTATCCTGGTGTGCAGGAATGGTGGAAGACACGCAGGCACTGGCACACGGAAGAATTCGCGCAGGTTGTCGACCGAATCATTGCCAAAGGAGACAAGCCTACCGCCTACGCTACCTATGCGCTTGGTAACGTCGCGAAGGATGGCGGGCCGCAGTGAAGTTTGAGAAGGTGAATTTTCGTAACTTCTTTTCCGAACTTCAGCGGCGCAACGTTTACAAAGTCGCTGTGGCCTATGCCGTTGTCTCCTGGTTAATCATTCAAGTCGCGACGCAGGTCTTTCCCTTTTTCGAGATTCCTAACTGGGCCGTCCGCCTTGTTGTGCTGATTTTGATTCTCGGGTTTCCGGTGGCTTTGATCCTGGCCTGGGCTTTCGAAATCACGCCGGAAGGGATCAAGCGCGCAGAAGACGTTGCGCCTAACGAGTCAATAACGCGCAAGGCAGGTCGCAAATTAGTAGGCATTACGATCGCGGTGGCAGTCGTGGCGGCGGGATTGTTCGGTTTCCAGCTCCTCCGTCCCAGACTAATGAGTGGTTCTGCTCCAGTCGCGACAACAGAGCCAGCTTCAACTGTCATCCCTGAAAAAAGCATTGCCGTCCTTCCCTTTGAAAACCTGAGTGACGACAAAGAGAACGCCTACTTCGCAGATGGCGTGCAGGACGAGATATTGACGGACCTGGCAAAGGTCGCAGATTTGAAGGTCATCAGCCGCACCAGTGTGATGCAGTATCGCAATAGTGCTGCGCGCAACTTGCGCGAAATCGGGCAACAACTCGGTGTCGCGCATGTAGTCGAAGGTAGTGTGCAGCGCGCGGCGGAAAAAGTCCGTGTCAATACGCAGTTGATCAACGCGCGAACGGATGCGCATGAGTGGGCTGAGAATTACGATCGACCGATCAACGATGTTTTTGCCATTCAAAGCGAGATAGCCAAGGCAATCGCCGAACAGCTCCAGGCGCACTTATCGCCGAGGGAGAAGGAGGCAATTGCGCAGGCGCCGACAAAAGATGTCGTCGCGAACGATCTGTTTGTTCGCGCTCGCGCGCTCGACGACATGGCTAACAATCCCGGAGCGAAGCAATATTTGCTTCAAGGTGTTAGCCTGCTTGAGGAAGCGGTGCGGCGTGATCCGAATTTCGTCGCTGCGTATTGTTTGATGTGCGAAATACAGCTCGATCTTTTCTGGTATGGGTTTGATCATACGCCCGCGCGTCTGGACAAGGGTCGTGAAGCTTTGCAAGCGGCAGAGCGTCTTCAGCCCGAGGCGGGAGAGGTGCATCTGGAAAAGGGATTATTTGCCTACCACGGCTTTCGTGATTACCAAACTGCGCGCGCAGAGTTTGAGCGCGCCCGACAAACTCTGCCGAACTCATCGCGGCTTTATCTTTATCTCGGTTCAGTCGCGCGCCGGCAAGCGCGCTGGGATGATTCGTTGAAGAGTTTCGATCGAGCTGTTGAGTTAGATCCACGGAGTTTCGTTCTTACCGAGGAAGCGGCCTTTACCTATGCAGGGGTAAACCGAACTGCCGAAGCGACAAGATTATTGCGGCGCGCGGTTGAGCTAGCGCCCAAAGATTATTTTGCCCGAATCTCCCTCGCACAACTGCCTTACACTCTTAGCGGCGACCTGGGACCGTTGCGGCGGCAGCTAAAAATCTTCCAGGAGGAAGGTGCGGAGGCTACTTCAAATGCGGCAGAAGCATTTGTCGGTTG
This sequence comes from Candidatus Udaeobacter sp., assembly GCA_035713885.1. Lineage (GTDB taxonomy): Bacteria > Verrucomicrobiota > Verrucomicrobiia > Chthoniobacterales > UBA10450 > Udaeobacter. The sequence goes on from DASTMV010000180.1 coordinate 2,492, forward strand.
CGCATTAGCCGATCGCGATCGGCCGGCAGCCGAGCAGGCTCTGACCTACGTGCCAGACGAAGGTGTGGTGAACGATGTTGAGAATTTCCAGCTACCACGCGGTTGGTTTGTCGGCCTGGTGGCTCATACTTTTGGTGACGATGGTCGCGCGCAAACTGCTTTCAGCGCCGCTCGAGCGATAGAAGCCAAAATCGTCCAGGAACAACCAGATTACGCGCCGGCTTGGAGTATGCTTGGCCTCCTTGATGCCGGGCTTGGTCGCAAAGCCGAGGCGATTTCTGAAGGCCGACGTGCTTGTGAGTTATTACCGCTGTCAAAAGACTCATGGGAGGGACCGAGTTATATTATTAACCTTGCGATTATCTATTCATGGTTAGGCGAAAAAGATTCGGCGCTGGAGCAACTCGATCTGTCCGTGAAAAATCCGGGTGGCATCAGTTACGGCGAGCTGAAGTTTCAGCCTTATTGGGATTCGCTTCGTAGCGATCCACGTTTTCAAAAAATCCTGGACTCTCTGGCACCTAAGCATTCGTAAGAACGAATTGCATTGACTCGCGTTTGCCACGTATCAGAATCGGCAAATTCGGCTTAATCCCAAGCCGCTCAAACCAATAGAAGGAAAAATTAAATGAAAAAGCATCTATGTCTGGCGGTTGCCGCCGCCTTGTCTATCGCATGGACGAGTCTTTGTTCTGCACAAAGCGACGCTCCTTACACCGAGGGTCCGGTCTGGCAAATCACGATGGTTAAAGCCAAATACGGAATGGGGGATGATTACCTCAAAGGTCTCGCCAAGACCTTTAAGGGATCATTGGAAGAAGCAAAGAAGCAGGACCTGATCATGGATTACAAAATCCTCGTCGGCGATGCGGCGAATGCGCAAGACTTCAATATCATGCTCATGGTTGAGTCGAAAAACATGGCTGCGTTCGACAACGCACGCGAGAAATTCGATCCCATCGCCAAAAAGGTCGAAGGCACGGTAGATCAACAGCGAGCGACGGCCGTCAAGCGCATGGAAATTCGCGAGATCATGGGCGACAAGCTCATGCGCGAAGTTACCCTGAAGTAAGTCTATTTTACTTCACACGGGGCGCGCCGTGGTATAGGTCGCGGCGCGCTCCATTTTCATTCGGTTTTCCGACGAGTTCCAACAACTGCGAATGAAGCGGGCGATTCGTCTTCTATTGTTGGCTGCGCTTGCTTGTTTCTGGTGTGGCAGCGCATGCGCCGCTTCAAGCAACGACGTCACGCCGGGATATCTCACAATCAACCGGCTACCCACCGTTGGGGGTGGGGTGGGCGCGTTCATCTCGATTGATGGTGTCTTTGTAGCTCGAATTGGCTGGGGCGAATCTTATCATGGCGCGATCTTGCCCGGCGACCATCTTCTTTCCGTGACCAGACATCCCTACTATATGATTCGAACTCCCGCGGAACGGCGCATTCACGTCGAGAGCGGACATAGTTATGTCCTGACGCTAAAATGGAAGGCCGATCGCCTCGTTTTAAAGTGAAGTAACTTCTGCGTTCCCGTTGCAACCGTCGGTGCAAGGTCATTCGTGAAGGTTACGCCATCCTTCGCACCAATACGACCTTCTCGCTTACGTTAACGTCCTTTGTCGGGTCGCCATCAATCGCGATAGTATCTTTTGTGTCATGTCCAGCGAAGTCGAGACAGCGCTTGAATGATTCCGAGCATCCGCTTTATTCGGCGTCAACCCGCGGCCACGTCATGAAAACCGCAGTCATCATTACATTGATTTTTGCCCTTGCCGGTTGCGCGACCAACCAATCCTCAGTCTACCGCTCGCGACCTGATCCTCGCCTTCTCGATAAATCAGAACATCCCGAGCTGGCCGGCCTAACACAGGAGCAGATCCGCCGATTGATGTGGCGGGTTCAATAGTCCGTGGCAACCGCTTCCTCGGGGGACACCCTCCGGCTGCGCCGCGACGATTCGTTGGCAGTCCTGACTGTCGGTCTCTTTCTCGTAATCATTGTGTGGACTGTCTTTGGCCAGACGATTCGGCACGGCTTCATCAATTACGATGACGGAACGTATGTTTACCAAAACCGGGACGTTCTCGCCGGAGTTACCCTAAGAGGAATTCGATGGGCTTTTACCTTTGCTGAGATTGGTCATTGGCATCCGGTAACCTGGTTCTCACACATGCTCGATGCGTCCGTTTGGGGACGCCGCGCCGGCGGCCATCATCTCACAAATGTGCTACTGCACATCGCGAGTGCGTTCCTGCTCTTTCTGGCGTTGAAACAAATGACTGGCGCCTTGTGGCGAAGCGCGGCGGTAGCTGCTTTCTTCGCCATCCATCCGCAGCGCGTCGAATCGGTAGCCTGGATCTCGGAGCGCAAGGACGTGCTGAGCGGGTTGTTCTTCATGGCAACAATTCTCGCCTATGTCCGTTATACTGCTCGCCCTAGTCTCGGACGGTACGCAGTAGTGGTTATTTTGTTCGCGCTCGGACTGATGTCGAAGAGCATGTTAGTTACTCTGCCGTTAGTCCTGTTAGTTCTGGATTATTGGCCACTCGCTCGTTTCGGACATGTCGAAGGAAAACAACCTGCCCGCAATCTACCACGCTTAGTAGGTGAAAAAATTCCGTTGCTTGTTCTCTCGGTTGCCTCCTGCGTAATGACCAGTCTTTCGCCGGAAAAAATCACGCCTGTGTTTCAAGCGTCGCTTATTTCGCGGATGGAAAACGCAATCGTTTCCTATGTCATCTATATTAAACAAATGTTCTATCCGGTCGGCTTGGAGCTACCTTACTTCAATCCGCCCGGAGGCTTCCCACCATGGGAAGTAATTGCCTGCGTCCTGTTGCTACTGGGAATTTCCGGCGCCGCGTTCCTGTATCGAGAACGGCGCCCATACTTCATCGTCGGCTGGCTCTGGTATCTGGTAATGATGTTACCAGTCATAGGCCTGGTGCAGATCTCCTACTATGCGCGGGCCGATCGTTACACCTATCTTCCGCATATCGGACTCTATCTTCTGATAGTTTGGGGAGCCGTCGATCTGACGCGCGCCTGGGCCTGGCGTCGCGGGGTGCTGACCTTTGCCGGCCTGGTTGTGATTGCTTTGCTCGTTATGCAAGCGCGGGTCCAGGCTTCCTATTGGCACGATAGCGAAAGGTTGTGGCGCTATGTCCTAGCCATCGCGCCCGATAACTTTGTTGCCCATGTTAACCTTGGGCTTGTTCTTGATGCGAAGGGGCAAGTCGATGCTGCCATCGCGGAGTATGAGAAGGCGGAACGAATACAGCCCGGCTACGCAGAAGAACACAATGATTTAGGCAACGCACTGTGTCGGGCCGGGCGAGTTACGGAGGCTATAGCTCAGTATGAAAAGGCGCTCGAGTTGGTTCCGGGTCTGCCCCAGATCCACAACAATCTCGGCACAGCCCTTGCGCAAAACGGCCAAACTACCGAGGCGATCGCGCAATTTCGAAAGGTGATTGAGATAAACCCCAATTTCGCCGGCGCTCACGGTAACCTCGGTTACGCGCTGGCGATTGAGGGAAAACTCGATGAGGCGCTATCTGAGCTGCAAAAGGCTGCGGAACTAAAGCCGGATTCTACTGATATCCATCTGCATCTGGGCGACGTGTTTCTGGCGCGGGGACAGACCGCCGATGCGATCGTCCATTACAAGAAAGCGGTTGAACTAAGTCCCAACAACGCGCAGGCCCGTCGCAAGCTCGTCGATGCTACTGCCGGCTCGCGGCATTGATTGGACGCAAGATAGCTTGTTCATGCCACTGATTAAAAGATGGGGGAGCCTCTGAGAAAGCGAGAAGTTGCAGGCTGGAAATCGATGACCTCGATAGAAGAGAAGGTTGGAAGTCGCCGCCTCTCATACTCTGAGGAGATCTGAGAGACGGCGTTGTTCCCCCCAGAACAGTCGAAGATTAGACGATCTCTTGCGGGAGTCGAGCGGAATATCAATTATTTTTCTGCGAGACTGCCTCACGTGAATGACGCGATGGGAATTGCACCGTATTTCGGCAGCGAGTTTTGAAAAATTTCTCCTCTGCCGATTACGGAAGACTTGTGCCGCTCCGGGCTTTTACCAGGCTAATGTCGCCGGCATTGATTGAGCCGTTGGCATTCACGTCCTGGCGGAAATTTGCTGCAGTAACACCCTGACCGGATTGCCCTTTGGTCTGGCTTACGTCTCCAGCGTTGACCGAGCCATTCCCGGTGGTGTCGCCGATAAGTACGCCCATTTGTGGGCCGTTGACGTTGCCGTTGCGGCCAGCGCTATCGGCGACGCCGTTCAAGTTGACTGTGAGATACTGACCATTGCTTACGTTCGTTAGGTTAACGGTACATTGATTCGGATTCGGGCCGATCGAGCTGTTG
>DASTMV010000181.1:0-23692 GCA_035713885.1 Candidatus Udaeobacter sp.
CTGGCATAAATGGAATCGCTCCCGCGCCCATTTTTACCAATCGCGGGCCGTTGACGAATGCTTTGGGAGAAATCCTCTACGAAAACCAGCACGTGGAATTTAACGAGAACGGTTTAAGGGAGGTCGCGAAAATTGCGGACGGGAAATTTTTCAGAGCCACGGACACTCAATCGCTGGAACAAATTTTTAACGACATCGACAAGCTGGAGAAATCGACGGTCAGCGTGAAAAAATATCAGCAATACCGTGATCTCTTCCCGCTGTGTCTCATGGGGGGGAGCGGCTTGTTGCTGGCGCAGATGCTTTTGTCACAGACCCTCTGGAAAAAACTGCCATGAATGCTGCGTCATCCCGAGCGAAGCCCAGCGGAGTCGAGGGACCCCGGGAGATAACTCATGACAATGCCTCAGGATTCCTCGATTTCGCTCGGAATGACAACTTGGGGAACGTTTTAACGGTTCAACCCTTCAAGCTTTCAACGAAGTTATGACCTTTGGCGCACCTGAATGGCTCTGGGCACTGTTAGCGGTGCCGCTTTTAATAGCTCTGTTTGTGAGCGCCGAGAATCGCGGATTAAAGCGATTGCAAGAATTTGTTTCCGCGCGCCTGCTGCCGCAACTCGCGGGCACCGTCAACCGCCCACGCCGCATAGTTAAGTTCGCTTTGCTGCTGCTTGGGCTCGCGCTGGCGATAATCAGTCTGGCGCAGCCGCGATGGGGTTACACGTTTCAGGACGTAAAACGAAAAGGCCTCGATTTGATCATCGCCGTGGATACTTCGCGCAGCATGCTGTCCAATGACGTTCAGCCAAATCGTCTGGAGCGGGTTAAATTGGCAATTCAGGATTTGATTAACGAACTGCAAGGCGATCGCGTTGGTTTGATTGCGTTTGCCGGACGCGCTTTTTTGCAGGCACCGCTGACGATTGATTACGACGCCGTCGTTGAAGCGATCAATGATCTCGACACAACAACGATTCCTGAAGGCGGCACGAACATCTCCAGCGCCATCACGCTTGCTACTCAGAGCTTCGGCAAGAGCGCGGTGGGAAATCGTGCACTAATCATCTTCACCGACGGCGAAGAATTGAGCGGCGATGCGGTGAAGACGGCTAAGGCTGCATCTGATTCAGGTGTGCGGATCTTCACCGTAGGCGTCGGAACGCCACAGGGTTCGCTCATTCCGATTACTGGTGACAATGGCGAAACAGGTTTTGTCAAGGATTCAGCGGGTCAGGTGGTTAAATCAAAGCTGGACGACAAGCGTTTGCGCGAAGTCGCAGAGGCGACGGGCGGGTTTTATGTCCATTTGGAAAACGGACCGCGAACAATGCAGCAGGTTGAAACTGAAGGGTTGGCAAAAATGCAGGCAGCCGAGATGGACGTACGCTTGTCGCGGCGGCCAATTGAACGTTACGAGTGGCCGCTTAGCGCCGCCTTAATTGTTATCGCTCTGTCGATTCTGATCCCCGAACGAGGACGCTCCCGCCAGCGGGCCTTTATTCCTGCGCCAGCTAAAACTGCGGGCGCAGCTGTAGCTCTCATGATCTTGTTATCTTCATTTGCTTTTGCAACCTCGCCGGGAATCAGCGCATATCAGCAAGGCAAATTCGAAGACGCTTACAAGGAGTTTCAGGAAACGCTGAAATCCCACCCGCAATCACGCGCTGAAGACGAACTTCAATTCGATTCAGGTACGGCCGCTTACAAACTGAAAGACTACAACAAAGCTCTTGAATCGTTCAGTCAGGCGTTGCTCACGCCCGATAGCGCTTTGCAAAGCAAGGGGCATTACAATCTTGGAAACACGCTGTATCAGCACGGCGAAATGGAGAAGAACGACGACAAGAAAATAAGCGACTGGACCAATGCGCTCGATCATTACGAGCAAACCCTCAAGCTCGATCCGCAGAACAAGGAGGCGAAAGACAACTACGAATATATCAAAAGGAAGATCGACGAATTAAAAAACAAGAAGCAACAGCAACAGCCTTCTCCCTCCCCAACCCCGCCACAAAAGAACAAACAGAACAAACAAGATCAGCAACAGAAACAGCAAAACGAGGACCAACAGCAGCAACAGGAGAATCAACAACAACAACAACAGCAGCAAAGCCAGAGCCAGAATCAGCAAAACCAAAAAAACCAGCAGCAACAGCAACAAAATCAGCAGGCCCAGGACCAGCAACAAAAAGAAAAACAGCAAAAAGACCAGGCTCAGGCGAAGAACGAGCCCCAAAAGAAACAACAGCAGAATCCTAGTGAAACGCCATCTCCATCGCCAGGCGCGGAAAAACAGCAGAAAAACCAATCTTCTCCTTCGCCAGGCGAACAGCAAGCTGGGCAATCACCCAATCCCGGTGCAGGAGAAAACGAAGAGCCGTCGCCGTCGCCCGGAGAAGGCGAAGAAGAAAATCCATCGCCTACTCCAGCGGAATCACCGCAGAAGAAATTGGCTGGCGATGTGAAAGGCGCTGCAGGAGACACATCACAAAAACCGGCCGATAAGAACCAACAAATCGCTGAAGCCGAACAGGAGAAAGAAGGCCAGATGAGCGAACGTCAGGCACTGGCGCTGCTTGAATCGATGAAAGACGAAGAGGCGCGAGTTCGTCTTGATGAACGCAAAGTAACGCGCCATGTCTATAACGACTGGTAGGCTAGGTTTGTCATGTCGAGCGAAATCGAGACATCCCGTGAATTCGTCCCTCGGTTTATGCTGCGGGGTCCCTCGACTTCGCTCGGAATGACGACACTCACAAGGTTTTAGAATGCTTCAACGAGTCCTGATCGCCGTTTTCGTGACGCTGGCATGCGTGCAAGCGATGTCTGCCGATTTACCCAGCGTAACAGCCGTGTTAATCAATTCCGACACTGTTGTGGGTGAAACGGTCGAACTGCAAATCAAGGTCACCGGTCCAGGAGATGCGCGACCTCCGGAAGAAATTGCGATCGATGGATTGGAGATCCACTCCACCGGAACATCGCGACAATTCGAGATACATAATTTCTCAACTAACTCGAGTGTGACCTACAACTATACCATCCTTCCGCTGCGAGCGGGACGATTCATCATTCCGCCGCAAACGGTTTTCGCAGGCGGCAAGACACTCAGGACTCCCGAACTTGTTCTGAACGTCGCCGATTCACCCGGGCAACCCACCACCACACGGCCAAGTCGAGGTGCGCAAAGTCAGCCGCAGTCTACTAACGGGGGCGATATGGTTTTCGCCGAGTTGATCGTCCCAAAAAAGACGGCTTACGTAGGCGAAATTGTTCCCGTGCAAATCCGGATGGGATTTGATGCTCGTGTTCATCCGAGGTTGGTCGAGCCGCCTGAAGTTACCGGGCAAGGATTTACTGCTCAGAAATTGCAACAGTCATCGCAAAATCTGGAGACCATCAACGGCAGACCTTACGAAGTGGTAACATTTAAAACGGCCATTGCTGCGGCGCGCGCTGGCAAATTTGAAATTGGGCCAGTGAAAGCCAAAGCACAGGTCGTTGTTCCCCGAAGACGAAGCGCTCCCCGTTCGCGCTCGCCCTTCGATCTCTTCGATCAGGATGATCCGTTTTCGGATCCGTTTTTCTCGAATCCATTCGCCCAGTTCGGCGAGCGTCGGGACATACAGATCAGCAGCGAGCCCGTTGCGCTCGAAGTGAAACCATTGCCACCGAACGCGCCGCCGAGTTTTTCGGGTGCAATCGGGAGTTTTACCATGGCAACCGACGCGAAACCGAAGAGCGTGCAGGTCGGGGATCCGATCACTGTCACAACAACAATTTCAGGGCGCGGTAATTTCGATCGAGTCAATGCACCAGTGATCGAGGATGAGCGCGGCTGGCATAAATATCCTCCCTCCTCAAAGTTCAAGCAGGATGATGAGGTGGGGATCAGCGGCGCGAAAACATTTGAGATGGTGCTCTCGCCTAACGAGAAAAAGCAGAGTTTGCCAGTCCTCGCCTTCTCTTATTTTGATCCGGCGAAAGATAAATATATGACACTCCGCAGTGAACCGGTGGCAATCACTGTTCAAGGCGGTTCTACTTCTACGAACGTGGCCGCTCAGCCCCCATTATCGCCGCCGCCAAGCGCAGCGCCCACACATCCAGTGGTCGCGGCTTCGACAAAGCCGCAGGATATTCTTTATCAACTAACAGAGCCATCGCGCACAGTGCAATCCTTCGAGCCAATTTACACGCGTCGCATCTTCTGGGCCGCGCAGTCTGTCCCGCTGGCAGCGCTACTCGTCTTCGCTGGCTGGAAGGTCCGGCGTGCCAGACTCGATAATCGCCAGGCACGCCGGGTCGCTGCGCTGCAACACGAAGCAGCCGAGTTGATGCACAAACTCCGTCGTGACGACCCATCCCCAATGGAGTACTACGCCGAAGCCTCGCGAGTGGTTCGGTTAAAGGCCGCCCTGGCTTCCGGTAACCGGGCAATTGATCCCAACATTGTAGACGCAGAAACAGCCGCCAACACCTTTAAGCTGGACACCAATTCGCGCGAACGTCTTCGCCGTTTATTCGAGCAAAACGATGAATGGCAATACAGCGGAACCCATAACGGCCCGGGAACACTGTCGCCGGAAAATCGGCGCGATGTGCTGGAGCTGATTGAAAATTTGAAGACATGACTTCGGGAAAAGACTCTGCTCACAATGGTTCCCAGGGTCGGTCTTTCGGGAGCGCGGGCACGTTGCCCGTTATTCGCGACATTCTGCCGCGACAACTCCTTATGGCTGAATCATCACCCGGCAACGTGCCGGACGGGACGCGCAAAATGCTCGCGCTTCCCCAGGAACAGCAATGCGCACCGTTGTGCTTGCGAGTGTTGACGATTCTACTCTGCGCATTCTTTCCGTTGATAGCGTTCGCGCAACCAGACGCAGAATTTTCAAAAGCCAATCAGGAATACGCCCAGGGACATTTCAAGGAGGCTATCGCTGATTACGAGGCGCTGGTCCACGCAGGCCAATTGAACGCAAACCTGTTCTACGATCTCGGTAACGCATATTTCCGCGTTGGCGACTTTGGGCGGGCGATCTTGAATTACGAGCGCACGCTTACGCTGGACCGACGTCATCCGGAGGCCACAGCCAATTTGCAGATTGCACGTGACGAAGCGCGGGCGCTTGAGCTCCAACCAACCCGGTTGGAGGGCTATCTCCAATTCGCAACTGCCAACCAATTTACCATCATTGCAGATACAGCCTTTTGGCTCATGGTTTTTGCCGTTGCTGCTTTCATTTTTTTGCGTCGCCGATCAGCAGCACTAATCGTCTTCTCCGTATGTTGCCTGCTCATATGCGCTTTCGCCATATGGGCGATTTACACGCTTCAATACGGAACCGAAGGACGTGCGCTCGCAGTTATCACAGGCAAAGACGTGCAGGCGCGCCTCGCTACAGCAGACACTGCCAACAGCGTCCTCGCATTACCGCCGGGCAGTGAAATTAAAGTTCTGAGTAGCCGCGGTGATTGGACCTACGCCGCGTTGCCGAATAGCTTGCGCGGTTGGATTCCGTCGAAAGACGTCGAGCCAGTACGGCTATAGAAATTCCTGCAGGCGTCCACGCCAGACCGCCACTTGCGGCAACAAAACGTATCTGGTACAGAGACCTTTACTCCGTCGGGCGATGATTTGCAGCGGTTGCGAATTGCCCTTAGAGAAATTGTGTGAACCCACAGATGGAGATCGGCACTGACGAGAAGGCTCTCCACATCAATTTGGATCCAGCCAAGTATGGGACCTTCGCTGAAATTGGGGCAGGTCAGGAGGTAGCACGCAGGTTCTTTCGCGTGGGCGGCGCAGCAGGCACCGTGGCCAAGACTATGTCCGCCTACGATATGACATTCAGCGACGCGATTTATGGACCCGCGCAACGCTACGTCAGCCGTGTGCGTCTCCAAACAATGCTGGACCATGAATACAATCTTCTCATCGAGCGGCTCGATCGAAAGTTTGGGGCCGATAAAACGTTTTTTGTCTTCGCCGATACTGTGGCGGCGCGAAGTTTCAAAGAGCGTAACGAATCGCACGGCTGGCTCGGCGTGCGGTTTCAATCGCAACCACGCGGACAACCAAGCCAGATTATTATCCATGTCCGGTTACTCGATGAATCAAACGTTGATCAGCAAGAGGCTCTTGGTGTCGTTGGGGTGAATCTTCTCCACGGCGCATTTTATTGTCGGCGGCCGGAAGAATTGATCTCCTCCCTTCAGGAAAATCTACCCTCGGGGCGAATCGAAGTGGACATGATCAAATTCTCGGGACCGGTGTTTCACAATGTCGATAACCGATTAATGAGCTTGCAATTGGTGAGTCAGAGCCTGACCGATGCGGTAATGTTTACAGCAGATGGTGAGACCGTTCAGCCAGCCGAAGTTTTTCACAAAAAAGCAATTCTGGTCGAGCGTGGAAGTTTTCGGCCTGTCACATATGCCACAAATGACATGCTTGATGGAGCTCGTCGCGTCTTTCTAACACAATGCGATTGTTCGGAAGATCAGGTAATGGTCCTGATGGAAATGACGCTCGAAAATTTGCTGGCAGATGGCCGGGTGGATCACGCGGATTTTCTCGCTCGTGTCGACATTCTCCGCGCGCTCGGAAGAACCGTCTTGATCTCGAAGTTTGGCGCGTATTATCGCCTTGCCGGATACCTCTTTCGCTACACCAACCGCGCAATCGGCCTTGTCATGGGTGTGCCTAGTCTTATCGAGATTTTCAATGAGAAATATTACACGAATCTGGAAGGTGGAATTCTTGAAGCACTGGGCAGGATGTTTAAAGGAGGATTGAAACTTTACGTTTATCCAGTCGTTAACAACACGACTCAAAAGATCACGACCGCAACGCACGTCGAAGTTGCTCCGAATCTTCGCTCGTTGTTTCAGTATTTGATCGACAATCAATACGTTCAGGAGATCACTGATTATCATCCCGAGTATTTGCGAATTCAGCCGCCGGACGTGCTTGCGAAATTGCGATCCGGGGACACCCGATGGGAACAGATGGTTCCACCGGAAGTGGCCCATATTATAAAGAAACGCGAATTTTTCGGATATCGCCAGCCGATTGCTGCGTAGACATGCGATAGTTGCAGCCATTGGCCTGTGGCCGGTACTTATCGTTGCTCTGCAAGCTCCCATCGCGCTGACGGCCACAGGGCCGTGGCTACAGCCCGGCCATTTTATTTAACTGGCCGTAGTCGCGGTCGCTACGTGATACTTGTTCGTATCGGAATGAAAATCGCAGTCGCCCAAATTGCCTGTTCTCTCGGAAATCCGGAATCGAATCTCTCCAAAGTTCATGACTTTTCCTGGCGGGCGAAAGCGGCTGGGGCAGAGCTAATCGTCTTTCCGGAGATGACTGACACTGGTTACGCGATGCCCGTAATCCAGAAGCACGCCGCTGACTGGACAACGGGATTCGTCCGGGGGCTCCAATTGGTCGCCAGGAATGTTTCAATCGCAATCGTAAGCGGTGTGTCCGAACGAGATGGTTCCTTAATTTACAACTCTCAGGTGCTCATCGATACAGTGGGGAGCATTGCTGCAAAATATCGCAAAACTCACCTCTATGCCGTGGCCCCGGTAGAAGAGCAAAAGTGCTTTGCGCCGGGCAATTCGTTCGCGAGCTTTAGCCTTGGCGATTTAAAATTCGGCTTTAGCATCTGCTATGACCTTCGATTTCCTGAGATGTACCGAAAGCTCGTAACTGAGCAAAACGTCGACGCCTTAATTGTTTCTTCCGCCTGGCCATTCCCACGAGTCGAGCATTGGCGCGTGCTCACGCAGGCGCGCGCGATAGAAAACCAGGCTTATGTGATTGCCTCCAATCGTGTAGGGAAAGACGATGAGCTGTGGTTTTGTGGCAACTCCGCCATCATCGACCCGCGCGGAGTTGTGATTGCAGCCGCATCGGCAGACCGCGAAGAACTCATTCATGCCGACTTGTCTCAAGGCCTTGTATCCTTGGTTCGCCAGCGTGTGCAGTCGTTAGGCCATCGCCGCCGGGATTTATACGGTTAGTCAATCACCTCGCGGTTGGCAATGCTCTCGATGAAATGCCGAGAGCCTCTCCGGCTGGTTTTTACAATCACCGAAGAGGCTCCCCTCCGAATGAGTTATGCGAACGATCTGTGGTCAATCCACGGAGAAGCGGGTTGCGCTGAGTGTTCCCGAGTCTTCGAACACGAGATTCCCATCCAAATCGAAGAATTTCTGGTCGTACGTCCCATCGAAGCTATTACCGTCGGCGCTGACGGTGTTTAGTTCCGTCAACTCGAACCGTACAGACGTGGGGGCCGGCGGGATACCACCGGGCGTCCATCCCACGTGGAATAATTGGACCGTCCTGTTTCCTACGTATTTCCAGGTGCCCATGCAAACCCCATTTAAGAAATTGGGGGTTTCGATCTCCAGTCCGTCTCTGTGCCACTGCGTGTAGGTTTCAAACGGCGGACCGAAATAACTGACATAATATTCATGCCATAAACCCACAATTGGCGGGCCGGCCTGGTCTGCTTTTGCCGCCGGCGAAAGCGCAAAGCAGCCAAGCATCAGCAGGATTGCTACGAAGCTAACATTTAGTTTTTTCATTTTGATTCTCCTTGTTTGTTTGTTTCAGGCCTGGTTCGAGCTCGAAACCTTTCGAGTCAGTTCTGGCCGTTCACTGCTGTACTGCGCGAAGTTTCGCCGCTTGTTACGAGGAAGCTGTTATTGACGAATTAGAAAACCGTGAACGCTGTTGCTGCTGTCGCCATAGTCTCCTACGATGTCGCCTCGCAAGTTGATCCCATTCGCATCTGTAAAGACAGCTCCTGGCACCTCGATGGTTGTGTAGGAACCATTGCTGAACAGATAACCTTGATCGTTCCCGCTGCCATCCACATAGCTTCCAACGACGTCGGCTTGCGGGTTGATACCAAAGGCACCAAGTGTCTGCGCCGCGCCTGGTACATCGATCGTGGTTACTGCCCCGTTGCTCAGTAGATAACCATGGGGATTGCCGTTGGTGTCATTGTAAAGTCCTACGATGTCGCCTCGTGGGTTGATCGACTCTACATCAGTTGAAGTGGCTCCCGGTACAACGATGGCTGTAAAAGCCCCTTTACTCAGCAGAAAACCATGAACGTTGTCGTCGCTATCACGATAATCGCCGACCATGTCTCCTTGCAGATTGATCCCGTCCAGGAGTGTGAAAGTGGTTCCAGTTACATCGATGGTAATAAAAGTACCGTTGCTTAGCAGAAAACCGTTAATGTTGCCGCTGCTGTCGAGATAGCCGCCCACAATTTGGCCTTCTGCGGTAATCCCAAACGCCAGGGTGAAGATTGCTCCCGGCACATCGATGCTCGTGAACGCACCGTTACTCAGGAGAAAGCCATGTGGGTTGCCGCTGCTATCGAAGTAGATACCTACGATCTCACCTCGTGCATTGATCGCATTTGGAGTCGTTAAAGAGGCTCCCGGGAAGTCGATTTGTCTATATCTCGGTTGATGGGCAGCGTTGGCCGATGCTTGCGCCGCCGACGAAAGCGCGAAGCAGCCAACTCCTAACAGAATTGCAACGAATGTAATACCTAATTTCTTCATCTTAGTTCTCCTTGTGTTGTTGTGCCATTCCGACTTCACCATGGCACCTCGTCCCGCACTCACGGGCCTCGGCTTGCGAGGGAAAATCCGATCTGGCCGTTCATCGGTGTACTGCGCGGCAAGTGGCTGCTTGTTACGCGGAAGGCTTGGGAAAACGCGGATTACACTAATGTTACGGATTCGGCGAATGTTTTAGCCAGGTCCTATCGGAGGTTAATTGTGTTTAAAACGAGATCTTACGAACGGCGCACAACGCCGGGGCTACATGTTTGCATTTTGTGAGGTGGGCCCCTAGAGCACCGCTCTAATTAGTTTTTGTCAGCGACGGTTACGTTGATCGGTAAGCTCTGGCTGTCCGCGGAAGGGGCAGCATCTCAGATAGCTTGAAAGTCTCGGTTGAAATCTGTGTAATCGCGTTCGCCGATCCTGTTTAAGTCGAAATGAATGCTTTGCTCGATAGAAGATCCTGCCGTGTTGCTCTCATGCTGGTTTTGGGAGGCGTTGAAATTTTCGGCTCGAACGGGTTTGGCCAGGAGACGTCAGCCTCAGGCGTTGTAGAAGTCGAGAGAGTCATCGTCACCGGCTCGAACATTCCAACGGCACAAGAAGTCGGACCGAACCCAGTGGATACTTATCGTCCGACAGACATCGAAAAATTGGGCATTCGCAATGCAACGGACCTGACAACTTTTCTGCCACAGCAGTCGGGTAGTACAGAAAATCTGAACATCGCCAACGGCGGGGACGGCACTGTCCAATTCAACCTGCGCGGGTTGCTAGCCAAGGAGACCCTCGCGCTGGTTGATGGAAAACGTGTCGCTTTCGGTTCGTTGAATGCCGTCGGGTTAAGCGGCGGCGTGGACATTAACCTGATCCCATTCCCAATGATCGATCACATTGACATCTTAAAGGATGGCGCATCGGCGGTGTATGGCTCCGACGCGATTACCGGCGTGGTGAATTTCTTTTTGGTCCACAAATTCCGCGGACTCGAGATCGGCGGCAGTTATGGAAATACAAATCTGGGAGCGTCTAACGACATGGGCGATTGGGAGGCGTGGATCAAAGCCGGCACAGGAGACGACAAGACGGAGATTGTGGTTATTGCCGATTTCTGGGAGCGTACTGGCGGCCTTTTCAGCGCGGATCGCGACTTATCGAGTAACGCCTTTAGAATCCCCTGGGGTGGAAGCGATGGTCGCAGTTTTATATTCCCTGGCCTCGTCGCAGCGTTCCCTTTTCAATTCGGGTTAAGCCCAAAAATGTTCTTCGGCCCGGGCGGGTCGCCGCAATTCGGCGTGAACACGCCTCTTCCCCACTCAGCACCAAATGCGGCAACTTCGCCATTTTATAAAGCGCCTTATTATCCTTTTTACCTTCTCTTGGGAATTCCACCCGGAACCCCGGGCTTCATCAATCCCAATGCCTACCCAGGCGCTCCCGGTGTTATCGGCCCTCATGCGTCCCAATTCTTTCCACAGTTTGGCACCGATTATAAAGGAGGCGGCAATTACTGGGCGTATAACTTCGCAAATGTAACGCCGGCTCTTGCGACAGCTGATCGCCAGGCCTTCTATGGTTCTTTTGTGCGCGATCTGTGTGATCAATATTTGACCGCATTTGCCGACTTTAAATTTGTCCGCTCGTCCTTTGATGCGTCGCTCGCCGCGGTGCCGTTCGGGCCCGACCCATTTAAGCAATCAGGCAATAACCTGGGATTTAGTCCTTTCGGCATCAGCGTGCCGATCCAGAATCCGTTTAATCCGTTCACGGTCGCGGATTCGACTATTCCAAACTTCTTTTCTGATGGAAGGGGCCTTCCGGTAACTACTGGAGTTGCGTTTCGCGGTATTAACGACACCGGTCCGAGGCATGAAAAGTTCACTTACTGGGATTCGCTTTTTGATGTAGGGCTACGCGGCCAAATGGGAGAATTTGGCGATTACTTCAAAGCATGGAACTGGGAGCTGGGTTTTCGTTATTCCCGGAACGAAGGTCAAGACTTGTCTGTCAACGAAGCCAGCCAGCCTGGATTGCGCGAAGCACTTTTAGATACTGACCCGGCCACGGCATTTGATCCCTTTCTCAATTTCAGTGCGCATAACACCAAGGCGGCCCGGAGTAGAGTTTATGTCACGCTGCATAACTCAGGCGAGTATGAATTGCCGATTGGTTATATAACAGTCAATGGTGACTTGTTCAATCTGCCTGCAGGTCCAGTCTCGTTTGCCCTGGGCGGGGAGTATGACGCTGCAAGGTGGACGCGAAACCGTGACTCGCTTAATACCACGTTTCAGAGCATCGGCTCCACTGATGGGCAAGGCGCACGGGTGAACCGGGATGTTTGGTCAATCTACCAGGAAGTGCGCGTACCTCTTACCAGTCCGATCTGGAACTTCCCCGGCTTCTACAGCTTCGAAGTTGATTTTGCTGAGCGCCAGGAATGGTACAGCCAAAATACTTCCGCCATTCTGGCTTCTGAAGCCTTTCCTTTTCAACCGGCAGCGCACAGCCAGTACAATGCTCAGAAGCCCAAGGTCTCAGTTCGCTGGCAACCGCTTGATCCAAAGTATATCGGCGCCCTTACTTTGCGTGGAAGTTACACCGAAGCGTTTCATGCGCCGTCACTGTCAGAGATTTCGCCCGCTTCTACAGAGAGCTCCGCCGGAGGTGTCGATCCGATATCGAGAGAGTTCGTGAACGTGGAAGCACGCGTGATCGGAAATCCCAACCTAAAACCGGAAGTGGCCTATGAATGGTCCTACGGCGCTGTTTACAGCCCTAAATGGATCAGGGGCCTCACCCTCAGCGCGGATTGGTGGCATATCGATATACGATCGATCGCTTCTCTCCTCGGCAGCCAATTCATTATCGAAAATAACCTTCCAGGTCTTGTTATCCGTGGTCCTTCCACCAGTCCCGGCATACCAGGACCGATCATCCTGGTCATTGATCCCAACGAGAACCTTACGGGCGCCATCTTTGAAGGTCTTGACTATGAAGCGATCTATATTCTGGATTCAGCGATCTTTGGACATGGCGATTTCGGCAGACTGACGGCAACTCTCAATGGAACGTGGTTATCGCGTGCTGAACTTCAGATTGCGCCTGAAACAAAACGGTTTGGGATCGCGGGCGAAGTCATACCTCCGGGATTTATCCTGACGGGTTCGCTGCCATGGAGCCGCGCCAATCTCAGTCTGTTCTACGATGGTCCAACTGAGAGTTGGATGCAGGGTTTGGATATTGGCGCAGTAGTCCACTACACCGGCCAATACGAAGACGATAATTTAAGCCTGACTCAAAGCTTTTTGCTTTCCAAGCCACAAACGCCGAGGAGTGGGCCTTTGCCTTGGCGCGCGCGGAAGGTGCGGGAGTGGACTACGCTCGATCTGATTGCGTCCTACACATTCAATCTGCTACCACCCGCTGCTGCACTGGTACCGGGTCTTGCCAAGGATGGAAGCAAGAACGTGAAAATGAAAGGCGACAAGGAGAAGGAAGTTATGCCACTCTCAACTCCTGAGTACGGCTGCAGCAATTGGCAGTGGTGGCTCAATAACACCACGATCTCAGTTGGTATGCAGAATGTGTTTGATTCGGACCCACCGTTTGTGTCCGGCAGTTTCGAGAATGGCTATGACGAATCGCTAGCCACGATCAAAGGCCGCTTCTGGTACGCTCAGTTGAAGAAAAGATTCTGAACGGTTTAAAAACGTTCTAGCCACCGGCCTGCGGCCGGTCACCCTCGGCGTTCGTTCGACGACGGCCCACGGGGCCGTGGCTACAGCGGCTACAGTTTCATTAAGCTGATCTGGATTTCATCGGTGCTGGACTTGGCGCGCTCTCGCCATGGCGAGCAGGCTGTGATCGCGCTCTACCATTGATGATGTGATATCTGCATTATCCATATGATCCGTGGTAAGCGTTCACTTTGGCGCGAGAGAAGCAACGATTTTTTCGAAGCGCGGATCGCCGCGGAGAGAATCCCAGATCGGGTCCAGACGCAGCATGCCATACGTCGGGCCGCCTGGGATTTTCGAAACTGTTTCGAGCTGCTCGATGGCGAGGTCGCGTTCGCCAGTCCACGCGTAGATCCAAGCCAGGTGCCATACGAGCTGCGGACCGTCCGCCAAATCTGTTGCGATGGGCATGAGTTCGACCGCACGCCGCCCTTCGCGCAGCGCTGCCTCTTTTTGCCCGAGTGCAGCGTCGATGACCGCCAGCCTACAGAGCGGCCAAGGGTCGGCAGACGAGGCGATGCGATCCTTTTGCTTCTGCTGGGCACGAGCAGCGGTAAATGCGCTCTGCGCAGCAGTCACGTCTCCTTTCGCGCGAGCGACTACACCGACCCAGAAATCACGGGGAAAGCCGTCAGCCCATTCTTGCTCTTGCGGCACCGCCGCCACAATGCGACCGGCGGCATCAAAATCGCGCTCGAACACAGCCAATTGAAAGCGTTGCAACTTCATATTTAGATCGTTAGCGGACGCGGGTTCATCCGCCAGGATCTTCTCAATCGTGGCGTGCCAATCCCGCGTATCGCCTCGCCAATGCATTTCGAGTCCACCACCGCGATCTATCCTTGCGTCGATGAAGTTCGGCTTTAGGGCGAGCACGCGATCCAAAGCCTTCCCGGTCTGTTCATATGGCAGGGGACGCAGACCGAAAGTAAATCCTGCAACATTCAAGGCCAAACGAACGTTTCGAGGATCCAACTCACTGGCGCGCTCCATATCCCGCACAGCCTCAGCCCAGCGGCCCTGTCGGCGATCGATCCACGCGCTTATTTCATAGAGCTGCGGGTTGTTAGGCAAAGTGCGTCGTGCAATGGCAAGCTCAGCCCGCGCATGGTCATAATCGAAATATCCCCAGTAAAGATGCAACGCCAAAGCCAGATGCGCTTCGCCTGAGTTTGGATTTAGGTGGAAAGCCGAATCAATGGCCCCTTTCGCTAAAGCCAGCCGGGCGGGCGTGTGATCGTTGTTGAAGTAGAGCCAGTCGTGAGCCCTGGCTAACCAGTAATAGGCAAGAATGAAAGCGGGATCGCGATTGATCGCCTGATTAAGCAAATCCACCGTGTCCAGAATGTCCTTCGGTTTAGTCGAATCATCACCCTCCGCAAGCGCCGGAATCGCGCGGACATAATAATCGTAAGCGGCAAGATCCTTGGTCGGTCGTTCTTGTATGGCGGCGCGTTCGCGAGCTGTAATTTTGGCTCTAAGCCGATTGGCAATTGATTGCGCTACTTCCGTTTCGATAGCGAACACATCATTTAAATCGCGATCGTATTCGTCGGCCCAGATGCCTGTGTCGGTTCGAGTGTCCACCAACTGCGCATTGACGTGCAGCTTGCTCCCAGAACGTCGCACAGTCCCTTCCAACACGTGTGACACTCGCAGCGCGTTGCCGATCTGCCGCACATCTTGTTTACCGCGATAGTGCATCACGCTGCTGCGGCTGATCACTTTCAGATCGGCGATCTTTGCCAGCTTCGTCAAAATGTCGTCCTGCACGCCATCAGCAAAAAACGCGTGTTCTTTCTCGTCGCTTAGATTTTCAAATGGGAGTACTGCAAGGCCAGTCGTTAGGGGATGCTGGATGAATTCACTTTGGGAAACAATCCACCCGGCAGCCGCTGCGAGCCCGAGAAGCGAGGTCACCAGTAGTGCACTGGTTGGATTTCGTTGGACCCATTTCCTTCCTCGCGTGAAAATTCCCGTGTGACGCGCCAGAATTGGCTCATGCTTTAGCCAACGCTCGAGATCTTCAGCCAGCGCCAGTGCGGAAGGATATCGGCGCTTTGGATCTTTCTCAAGGCACTTAAGGCAGACCGTCGAGAGATCGCGATCTACCTTCGAATTCCACAACCGCGGTGGTCGCGGTTCTGTGTCTAACAATAGCTTGATTGTCTCGTACGTCGTTCCACCCGCAAAGGGCGGATGGCCGGTGAGCAGTTGGTAAAGTACGGCGCCTAGTCCATAGACGTCCGACACTCTACCCACCGCCGCGTTGTTTCCCACCGCTTGTTCCGGCGCCATGTAACTGGGGGTGCCCAACACTTCCATTGTCCGCGTGACGGTGCTTTCGCTCTCAACCAGTCGCGCAAGACCGAAGTCAGTCAGATGTGGTTCGCCTTTTATGTCCAGTAGGATGTTTCCCGGCTTGATATCGCGATGAAGGATGTTGTGCTCATGTGCGTAGTGAACCGTCCGCGCTACGCTGGCGATTAGTTCAATAGCACGTCGAATCGGTACTGGTTCATGTTTGACCAGTTCATCGAGCTGGCCGCCTTCGATGAGCTTCATGCTGAAGTAGCACGAGCCATCGCGTTCGCCGACTTCGTAAATGGGAACGATACCAGAATGATCTAGTCTCGCTGCGGCTTCCGCTTCCCGACGGAAGCGCTTCAGATGTCCTTCCGTCGCCCAATGGCCGAGGCCAATCACTTTGAGAGCTACAATCCGGTTGAGACTCTTCTGGCGCGCGCGATACACCACACCCTGGCCGCCGCGACCGATTACCTCCAGTAATTCATAGTCGCCAAAGTCGGCGAACGCTTTTGCGGTGCCTGAGGTGATTTTCGGCGCGTGCGGCGGTCGGGCCCTACCTGCCTTCGGCGATTCGTCGGTTTCTTCAGCAGGGAAATTCAGCCCTGTCTCGAACAGACAAGCAGTGCAAATGCCTTCCGGCGCGTCGGCAAGAATCTCCGCGCCGCACTTTCGACAAACCCTCGGTGCGCTGCTCATGATGGGAGAGTCGAATGCGCGCTCCCCATCATGTACTGCGCGGATTTCTGGCATACGTTACGTTCGCAAAACAGTGATTAGATAACGCAGCTCGTCTTCGATGTCGCTGGCAATGGCGACAGTGTGACTGATTTCTTCACGTAACAAAAGTTGATAACGGTGGCGAAACCTGTGGAAGGCTTGTCGAAGTGCATTGTCAGTCATGCCCAATTCTGTTGCGATGTCCGCTCGTGACTGTCCGTCCGGTTCGTCGGGTAATAATTTCTTAAGCGAATCAAATAATGCCGCCTTGCCCGCTGCGCAGTATTCAGCCTTCAATCGCCGCAGAACCTGATCCATAAGTGTTAAGGCCCAGCGGCGCTCATACACGCGGTCGGCGCTGAGATGATCTGCGGGTTCCAATTCTGCAAGTCCAGCCGCGGTAAGTTCGTCCAGCGGCACCGGCTGTTGTGCTTTGCCCCGTTTTAGCGTCACTGCGCGCCGGTGTTCACTGATGAGGAAATGCTTGAGCGATGTCAGCAGATAGGAACGCAATCGCCCCTTCTCTTTACGGACAGCATCGAAGTTCCGGCGCTTCAGCAACAACGCGAAAAAACTCTGGGTTAGATCTTCCGCTTCCTCTGGCTTGGTGCCTTCTCGCCTGATAAAGCTGTAAACAGGTCGCCAATATGTGCGACAAAGTTTTTCGAGCGCTTGTTGTGCCGCGGGCGATTGGCCTTGCGCTTCAAGTATCACGCTCCAGTTGGTTGTGGAAAATATTGCATCCCCATATCCGGCATTCTCCGAAGCAACGTCGGTCAGCGATGTGATTTCGCGATCAGCAGGCACTTGTTATGCGATTCGAGCATCCAGATCCATGCGACTTCAAAATTGTGCGAGCTGCGTAGATGTAATCGGCACAAACTCGCTTTCGTGTAAAACGACGCGTTGTCTCCCACGAACTAGTTGCCACCATTGTCGCGCAGAGCCGAGCACGATTGCCGCCACGAGCACAAGAAAGAAGACGGCAACGAGTGCATCAAACCGCCATACGCCTGCTTGTCGCACTAATTCGGCTGCCTTAACTGCATTCGGCATTGTCGATGCCTGAGTTAAGAGTGATCGCGCGCCGCTCAAGAAACCAAGCCTCGGGTCGGATGAAAACACTTTGAGATAACCAGCCGAAAAAGTGACTGCGCACATAAAACATAGCGGCACAAGCGTCACAAAGAGGTATCTCAGTTTGTGCATCTTGATCAACAGCGTTGTGCCAAGGCAGAGCGCGATAACCGAAAGCAACTGGTTGGCGAGTCCAAATAGCGGCCAAAGCGAGTTGATACCTCCAAGAGGATCAACCACGCCTTCATACAAAAACCATCCCCATGCTGCCACCAGCAAGATGCTGGCCAGAAAGTTCGCGGTCCATGAACGCGTATTCCCGAGCGGCCGCCACACATGACCGAGAACATCCTGGAGCAAAAATCGACCTACGCGCGTCCCAGCGTCAATCGTCGTCAGAATGAACAGGGCCTCGAACATGATGGCGAAGTGATACCAGAGCGCCAGCGCCGTCGGTTCCGCAGAGACTCGGGCAAACATATGCGACATCCCGACCGCGAACGTCGGCGCGCCACCCGCGCGGTTGAACATTGTCGACTCGCCAAGATCGGCGGCGAGTGTTTGCATCTGTTGTTCGGTGACGGGAAAACCCGAAGCGGAAACCTTCGCCACCACCTCAGTGGGCGTACCCTTTGTGTTGATCGCGAAATATTGCCCGGGCTCCAACACGCACGCGGCGATCATGGCCATCAAAGCAACCATCATTTCGGTGACCATCGCGCCATAGCCGATGCTTCGAATTAGTGACTCGCGTCGGATCATTTTCGGCGTAGTGCCCGAGGCAATCAGCGAGTGAAAACCTGAAACAGCGCCGCATGCGATGGTGATACACACAAATGGAAACACCGGCCCGGCGAAAACAAGGCCACTGCCGTCGATGAATTTCGTAATGGCAGGCATTTGGAGGGTCGGATTAATCAACACTACAGCGATCGCGAGCAAGGCGACTGTGCCAAGTTTTAGGAACGTGCTCAGATAATCGCGCGGGGTAAGCAACATCCAAACGGGTAAAACCGACGCGGCCAGGCCGTAAATCATGATTGCCCATGCCAGCCATTTCTGGTCGTGACGAAACCACGCTTCGACCATCGGAAACTGACCGAGAAATTGTCCGCCCCACACCCCAAACGCCAGGCCGAGTAGTCCGAAAATCGTGACCGCGAGAACGCCGACTTTTCCGGTGCGCAGCGCAATTCCCATGATCAACGCCAGAGGAATTGTCACAGCGATGGTGAAAACGCCCCACGGACTTTGCGCCAGCGCTTGCACCACGACGAGCGCGAGAACAGCGAGCAAGATGATCATGATGGCCAATACGCTTACGAGAGCGAGTAATCCCACGCCGGGACCGACTTCTTCTTTTACCATTTGGCCCAACGTTTTCCCGCCACGTCGAATCGACGCGAACAAGACGATCATGTCATGCACGCCGCCGCCAAGTGTCGCGCCGATTAAGATCCACAGAGTGCCGGGAAGAAATCCAAATTGCGCCGCCAACACCGGCCCAACCAGTGGCCCAGGCCCGGCAATCGCGGCAAAATGATGTCCAAACACCATCCACTTATTGGTTGGCACATAATCCTTGTTATCATTTCGCAAAACTGCAGGCGTGGCACGCTCCTCATTTAGCACGAGTATCTTTGTTGCAAGCCATTTACTGTAAAAACGGTAGCTGATGGATAACGCGCAAAATCCAGCGATGACGATCCAGAGCGCGCTGATTTCCTCTCCACGCGATAGGGCGAGAACGGCGACAGCCCACGTGCCCAAACCAGCTATCCCGATCCAAAGCAGTTTCTTCCAGATGCTCACGCCGTGAAAGGTTAATTGAAATTGTGGCGCTTCGCTACAAGGTGTGGGCTGTGCGACTTCGGCATAAAATACGAAAGCTGGTCGATGGCAGAAGCCTGGCTAGTGCGAGAAAGCACACGCTCAGGGTGTTGCACTCCAACCGGTTTGTGCTTGGGACAAAGCGCGTCATCGATACGATTGATCCGGTCCAATTTGAACAGATTTGCCGACGGTATGCCGTAGCAGATCCCGGAGCAGATTGGCCAAAGTATCTTGATCTCGAGCGCTGGATCAGAGTCAACATTCGCCGGATCCGTCAGCTTGAACTCGATCTGTCGCGGCCAAAGCGGATACTGGATCTCGGCTGCGGCGCAGGATACTTTCTTTACATTGCAAAATTGCTCGGTCATTCCGGGGTGGGTCTTGATATAGATCGCTTGCCGATGTTTCGAGAAATAACACGCCTGCTCGGCGTCCGCCGTGTTGTTCAAAGAATTCAGGCATTTCGTCCTCTCCCGAACCTGGGACAAAAGTTCGATGTTATTACCGCCTTCATGGTTTGCTTCAATAATCACAAAATGCCGGGCCTCTGGGGCACGCCGGAATGGGAATTTTTTTTGGATGATCTGGCAAAGCATTTAAGGCCGCGCGGCCGGGTCTGGCTCGAATTGAATCAGGAATACGACGGGACTTTCTACACATCCGAGCTGAAGGAATTTTTCGCAAAGCGCGGTGCCAAAATAGACGAACAGAAGATTGTTTTTAACTCAGGCCTTCGCGCGCCTCTTTCAACTTCGACAGTTGTTCATTAAGATCATTCCGCCGTCGCCGGTGTTCTTGCACCACAGGCGCTGGAGCGCGTTCGACGAAGGCTTCATTCTGCAACTTCGTTTCTACCTTTCGCAGTTCGCCTTCGATTTCGGTAATCTCTTTGTCCAACCGATCCCGTTCAAGTGTTTGGTCGGCGGCAGCGACTGCCAGAAAGATTTCGCCCAATGGCGTGACTGCCACCGGCGTGCCAGCAGGCGCTTGATACGCGTCGTCAAGAGTGATCTCCTCGGCATTCAATAACCGGGTTAAAGTGAAAATTTCGTGAGAGAGCGTTTTATCATTGGTGCGTAAAATGAATCGTATCTTCTTATTCGAAGGAAGCTTGGTAGCCGAACGCAGATTGCGGCCGAGTTGCACTGTCTCATAGATGGCTGAGACCAGACGACGCTTGTCCGCAACATCACCGAAGGCTTCCAAGCTGAGCTTTTCGGGCGGAGCCGTAAACTGAATCGACGCTGGCCCGAGGGCCATTAATGACCACAGCTCCTCAGTGAGATGCGGCATGAAGGGGTGCAGCAATCGCAATATCGCCGAAAACACAAAATCCATCACTCCCAGGGCGGATTTTTTCTTATCTTCGTTGCTGCCGAAAATGTTGGTCTTGGCCGCTTCCACGAACCAATCGCAATAATCACTCCAAACAAAATTATACAGATGTTGGGCAACAAGGTTGAAATGATATTCACCGTACGCGGACTCGATTGCGTCGAGTGTCTCATTCAATCGAGCGAGAACTTCAACTCCGTAGATCGATAACGATCGAACGTGAATGCCTGGTGTTGCTTCACTGGGGCCGTGCATTTGGCGAAAGCGCGCAACGTTCCAGATCTTTGTCGCAAAGTTGCGGCCTTCTTCGATTTGTTTTTCGTCGAACCGAATGTCTTGTCCCGTAGGCGCGATGCGCATCAGCCCGAAGCGCAGACCGTCGGCGCTGTACTTACCGATCAACTCAAGCGGATCGGGGGAATTGCCTAGCGACTTCGACATCTTCCGGCCGAGTCTGTCGCGGATAATGCTGGTGAAGAAAACGTGATGAAACGGAATGTTGTCCTGGATTTTTGTGGTTTTACCCGGCTTGAATTCGAGCCCGGCGACGATCATTCGCGCGACCCAGAAGAAAATGATGTCCGGCCCCGTAACAAGGACGCTTGTAGGATAAAACTTGTTCCGGGTTTTTTTGTCCATGGTTTCGTAAGCCCAAAGCCACGACGAAAACCAAGTGTCGACCGTGTCTTCATCCTGGATCCATTTCTCCGGATCAGGTGGCGGATCGATGCCGACGTAAATTTCCTCGCCGCTTTGAGATTTAGAATTGGGGGTTTGGGGTTCACGGTACCAGGCCGGTATACGATGTCCCCACCAAACCTGCCGGCTAATGCACCAGTCGCGAATGTTCTCCATCCATTGCGCGTAAACCTTTTCCCAATGTGTAGGAAAAAAACGAATGAGGTGGTTACGAACGACTGCGAGCGCTTCTTTTGTTTTGGGGTACCGCAGGAACCATTGCTCGCTTATGCGCGGCTCGATGGGTACATCGCTGCGATCGCTGAATCCCACGTTATTTTCATATGGTTCCGCTTTCGCCAGAAGTCCCCTCGCCTCCAATAGCTCAACCGCTTTCTTCCGCGCTTCGAAACGTTCGTGTCCATGCAACTCTGGAACTGCCGGACAATTGATTCGACCATCAGTAGTAAGAGCATCGATGATCCGCAGGTCGTGGCGCTGGCCGATTTCAAAATCCAGTGTGTCATGCGCGGGCGTGACCTTTAGTACCCCTGTCCCAAATTCCGGATCAATTGCTTCATCGGCGATAATTGGAATCTTCTCGCGTGAAAGCGGACGCCAGGCATGTTTGCCTAACAAATCGGAATATCGTTTGTCGCTTGGATGAAACGCCATCGCGGTATCCGCCATGATCGTTTCCGGCCGCGTCGTTGCGACTTCAAGAAAACGGCCAGGCTCTTCCACAATTTCGTAACGAACGAAATACAGATATCCTTTTTGCGGTTTGCTGATTACCTCCTCGTCCGAAACGGCAGTTTGCGCAGCGGGATCCCAATTGATCATGCGCAGACCGCGATAAATCAGACCCTTGTTATAAAGCTCGACAAAGACTTTTTGGACAGCCCCAGCGTAAGCATCGTCGAGCGTATAACGCTGGCGGGACCAATCGCATGAATAACCGAGCCGCTTGAGCTGCTCGATGATGATGCCGCCGTGCTTGTCCTGCCATTCCAACACGCGCCGTAAGAATTCTTCACGACCAAGATCATGGCGTGTCTTATTCTCAGTGCGCTTCAAATATTTCTCCACGGCGCTCTGCGTTCCTATCCCGGCATGGTCCATCCCTGGCAGCCAAAGAACTTCGAATCCCTGCATCCGTGCACGGCGAGCGAGAATGTCCTGGATCGTGTAGTTCAAAACATGGCCCAGTGTGAGCACGCCGGTGATGTTCGGCGGCGGCATCACGATCGAAAACGCCGGCTTCGACGACTCTGGATTTGCCACAAAATCGCGATTCTCGAGCCAGCGTTGATACCATTTCGGCTCAACCGCATTTGGATCGTACCTCTTGGGAAGTTCAGGCATCGCGATCAATCATCCGAAAGCGGAGCGCGTTTGCAATAACCAACCTTGTGTGCGCAGCACGGTCAGCTTCTCCATTGTAAAGGCGATACAGTTGCAGCACCCACGCAATGCGAGCAGTTTCCCGCGGCATGAGCAACCCGCAACCGATCGGCGTTTTTGATTCCGGCATCGGCGGGCTAACCGTGGTCAAAGCGCTTCGCGATCGATTACCCAACGAATCGATTCTTTACCTCGGAGACACGGCACGCGTTCCCTACGGTCCGAAGAGTCCAGACACTGTCCGCCGATATGCGTTAGAGCTCGCGCATATGCTGATGAGGAAAAACACCAAGGCGCTAGTGGTGGCGTGCAACACGGTCTCGTCAGTCGCGCTACCACTGTTAACGAGGAAATTTTCCGTCCCTGTCATTGGAGTGATTGATCCGGGAGCGCAAGCGGCATTGCAGGCAACCCGTAACCGGCATGTGGGCGTAATCGGAACGCGCGCTACCATCCGCAGTGGCGCATACGAAAAGGCACTGCGCGCCACGGACAGCGGTGTGCACGTGAGCAGTCACGCATGTCCGTTGCTCGTCCCGCTGATCGAAGAAGGGCTGCTCGACGACGATGTAACGGACCGGATCATTGCCCGTTATCTGGAACCTCTCCTTGCCGGCGGGATCGACACGCTCGTGCTCGGTTGCACGCATTATCCGCTGCTCAGCCCTGCCATTGCACGCGTGCTCGGCCGCGAAATCACGCTCGTTGATTCCGCCCAAAATTGCGCGATCGCAGTGCAGGAAATCCTGGATCGACAATCCCTGCGCGCACCAACCACAGACGGTGGGGAACTACACGTCGCTCTCACCGATGCTGCCGACAATTTTCTCAACGTCGCGCGCGACGCACTGCAGTTGAGCTTCGGCGAGATCGAGCTCCGACCTTTGCCTTAGGTTTTGGCAATCTCCCGATCACCAGTTCGTACGAATGATCAATCATTTCTCGCAATTCGATATCAGGAATGCCGGCGTCAATCTCAACTGTATTCCAGTG
>DASTMV010000182.1:0-5476 GCA_035713885.1 Candidatus Udaeobacter sp.
TGTGGACAAAATTCTCAAAGGCGCGAAGCCAGCCGACTTGCCGGTTGAAGCGCCAACAAAATTTGAATGGATAATCAATGCGAAGACTGCGAAACAGATTGGACTTACGATTCCGCAGAAGGTGCTGGCGCGAGCGGACAAGGTCATTAAATAATTTGGATTTGCGATTTGGGATTTTGGATTAGGAGAAAATACATGAAGACATTATTCCGAGTTCGATTCTTCGGTCCTCAATTCGACAATCGGAAATCTAAAACCTGTCCTGAGCGAAGTCGAAGGATTCACAATCGAAATTGGATTGGGCTTTTCACTATCCTCATTGCACTCTCGATGTGGGGGGCCGTGGCGTCGGCGCAGCTCACCAAATTGACGATCGGCAACAACACTCTTAGCGCCGCTGGTCTTCCCGCATGGACAGCTAAAGAGTCCGGGATATTTCAGAAACATGGCCTCGACATACAGATCGTCTATTTTAGAGGAGGCACGATCACCACCATGTCCTTAGTTGCCCGGGAGACGCCCATTAGTCAGGTCTCCGGTCCGCCGATGGTCAGCGCCGCTCTGAAAGGGGCCGATGCGGTAATAATCGCGGGAGGCAACGTGATCGCAGAGTACTGGCTCATGAGCAAGTCCGAGATCAAAACCGCCGAGCAGCTCAAAGGCGGCACTGTTGCGATCGCCACCTTTGGGGGTTTGTCGGACGGAATGGCTCGTATTGCTCTACAGAAGCTCGGACTAAATCCTGTGAAAGACGTTACTCTCATCCAAATCGGCACGATCCCGGAGCGTCTAAGCGCTCTCGATTCGGGAAAAGTCCAGGGTGCTATGCTCAGCGCACCCGATAACTTCAGGGCACAGAAACGCGGTCTCTACAAATTAATGGGTGTGCGCCTGCCGTACCAAGGAATCGGCGTGGGTACGACACGCGCATTCATTCGAGAAAATCCCGACGTGGTGCGCCGCTATATCCGATCCCAAGTCGAAGCCGTGCACCGTCTGAAGACGAATCGCGAAGCAGGGATGAGAGTATTAGCAAAGTACCTCGCTTTACAGGACAAAGAAATTTTGGAAAAAGCTTATGATGACGGAGTTAATGACGAGATACTTCCCCCAAAACAGTATCCAACTCTGGAAGGGATCAAAAAAATTCTCGAACCGTTGGGGGAGACTGATCCAAAGGCGAAAGCGGCGAAGCCTGAGGATTTCGTCGATATGCGGTTCGTCAGGGAACTGGACGAAAGTGGTTTTACCAATGATCTGTACAAGCGCGACAAGAAGTAGTGGCGGGAGCAGATCGCACATAGCGAATGGTCAAGGGATAAAGCAAGAGCTAAGAGCACGGATTGAGAGCGAGAACACCGCTGGGTTATCAATCTCAAGGCGGCAAAGCAAATCGGTCTGACAATTCCGAACCGTGTGCTCGAGCGAACGAATCAAGTGATCAAGTGACGGAAAAACTAAACACTCCGCCGGAATTGAGCTGATTTCTCCTTTGACTCATGACTCAAATCTCTTCTGGAAATGACATTGAAGTGTCGTTGTAATTCAATCTGACTGTCAATTACAGAGCTTGACTCTGGTCAAACAGACGAAATAGGCTGGGCCAGTCGGGAAATAGCCGGCAGGCTGCTATGGCGTGAAAAAGTCGGTTGTCTCAATCGGATATACGAAATGTTAAACGACCTGTCGTCGAATCCTGCCGTGCATGTGCGTGTGAAAGGAAACGGATGGAGGCAGTCATGATAAGACTCACCATTATGGCAGTGGCGATTGTGTTAGATATGGCAATAGTCCGACCGATGTCGTGGGCAGCTGAAGGCGATCAAGGTCGTGCCTATTATCTTCGCTACTGCGGTTCGTGTCACGGTTTGGAAGGAAAGGGAGATGGAACCGTTAGCCGTTCCTTAAAGGTCAAGCCGGCAGACTTAACCCAACTTAAAAAGAAGAACAAAGGAGTCTTTCCTTTGGAACAAGTGATCGCCACGATCGACGGTAAGGCGCGAATTGGCGCGCATGGTGAATCAAAAATGCCCGTGTGGGGAGAGATTTTCGAAAAGGAAACCTCGACGCAAAAAGAACCCGCAACTATTTCAGCCGCACGGGTTAAGGCGATTGCAGAATACCTTTCTACGATACAGCGCTGAGGTCACGGAGAATTTTCCAGGGACAGCATTCTCGGGGCTAGTACAAGCTTATTATGTTTTCGTGTAAGTGTTTCTGTTGCCAAGAACTCAGAATGGCTTAATTTATTCGGCCGTAAGATTGAACCGTATTCTCCGTCTACCACACCGGAGTTTGATCGTCTTAGCGGCATTGCATTGAACATAGAGAGTGAATCGTGCAAGTCAATAGCGACGCGCTGGTCATTCCCGTTCTCGCCGAAGTCCGCTCGGTATTTCCCGCAAGCAACACTTTCGTTTCGGTCTGTTTGTTTTATGGCGATCAGGACGAAAAAGGGCTCCAAAAGTAAGAAGGCAAAACCGCGCCGTCCGGCGGTGAAAACGTCTGCGGCTGAACAAGTGCAGACGATTGCCGAGCTACGCCAGGAACTTGCCGAATCTTTGGAGCGAGAGAGCACAACGGCCGGTGAGAACGTGCGGCTGTTCAAGGAACTGCAGGAGCGCAACACAGAACTGCGCGAGGCGCTCGAGCACCAGGCGGCAACCGCCGAAGTGCTTAGCATCATCAGCCGCTCACCGACGGATGTGCAGCCGGTTTTAGATGCAATCGTCGAGAGCGCCGCACGGGTTTGTGGAATCGATGACGTGCTGCTGCGACTGCATGAAGGAAACCATGCGGTCCCACGGGCTCATTTTGGTGCCATACCCATCGGCCGCGTCGAGATTAGTATTGATGAGCCACAGTATCGTTTGATCCGCGAGCAGGGCACTCTGCACGTTCCCGACGTTGGTGCGCAGAACGATTTCCCAATGTTGGGTGTTCTCGGCCGTTGGCGCACTTTTTTGGGCGTCCCTCTTCGTCAGCAAGGAGAATTCGTCGGAACGCTGAACGCACGTCGTAGCGAGGTGCGGCCTTTCACCCTTGCGCAGATCAAACTCCTCGAAACCTTCGCAGACCAGGCGGTCATCGCCATCGAGAACGTGCGACTGTTCCAAGAACTCACCGAGTCGTTGGAACAGCAAACGGCGACGAGTGAGATTTTGGGCGTGATTGCCAGTTCGCCGACTGATATCCAGCCTGTATTAAATGTCATCGCTGAGAACGCGGGACGCATTTGTGGAATGCCAGATGTCGCCATCTTTCGGACCGAAGATGATGGCTACCGGATCGTTGCCACTTACGGTTCTGCGCCCGTGCAAGCGGCCGGAGAAATCCGTCCTTTAGATCGCGGCTCCGTGGCTGGACGTGCAATGGTTGACCGCCAGATCATACATATCCATGACGTCCGAGCAGTCCAAGATGATTTCTGGCGTGTAAGGACTGGTGCGGTTCCCGAAGGTTTACGAACGCTGCTTGCGATCCCGTTAGTCCGCGAGAGCACCCCAATCGGCGCGATCGTAATGCGTCGCACGGAAGTCCAGCCTTTCACGGACAAGCAGATCGCTCTTCTCAAAACGTTCGCAGACCAAGCGGTCATTGCCATTGAAAACGTGCGTTTGTTCAAAGAACTCAGCGCGCGCAATGCGGAACTGCGCGAAGCACTGGAGCATCAGACCGCGACGAGCAAAATTCTAGGTGTCATTGCAAGCTCGCCGACCGATGTGCAACCGGTACTAGACGTGGTCGCGGAGAGCGCTGCACGGCTCTGCGATGCATTCAACACGGTAGTTTATCGGGTTGTCGATGACGACCTCCACGTAGTAGCGCAATATGGTCCCATTCCAGCACCCGCCCGCATATTGCCGATGAGTCGTGGCTTGCCAACCGGCCGAGCAGTAATCGACCGGCAAGCGATTCATGTCCATGACATTACCACAGAGATCGATACCGAATTCCCACAGAGTCCAAGCCGGTTGACGGGCAAGCCAAGCACCACTCGAACAATACTTGCCATGCCGTTGCTACGGGAAGGAGTTCCCATCGGTGTGATTGTAATTCGGCGGCAGGAGGTTCGTCCCTTCTCGGAGAAGCAGATTAAACTTCTTGAAACCTTCGGCGATCAGGCGGTGATCGCCATCGAGAACGTGCGGCTGTTCAACGAACTAAAAGAGGCATTGGAACAGCAGACCGCTACGAGTGAAATTCTCGGCGTCATTGCCAGCTCGCCGACTAATGTCCAGCCGGTGTTGGATGTAGTGGCAGAAAACGCCGCGCGGCTCTGTGACGCAACCAACGCTCAAGTTTTTCGTTTCAACGGCAGTGTCTTGCGACTCGTTGCCAATCACGGAGGCGTTCCGTCAAGTACGGAAGCTCCTATCCGGCGTAGCTCACCACTTGGGCGAATATTTGTCGACCGAAAAACGCTCCATGTTCACGACCTGGTGGCCGAGCTCGAAACCGAGTTCCCGGACGCGAAGGCATCTCAGGAACGCCTTGGTCATCGGACCATCCTTGGCACGCCGCTACTTCGAGAGGGCGTTCCGGTAGGTGTAATCGGCCTTCGCCGAACGGAGGTGCGGCCTTTCACGGACAAGCAGATCAAACTTCTCGAAACGTTTGCCGCGCAGGCGGTTATCGCTATCGAAAATGTCAGGCTCTTCAAAGAGCTCGGCGAGCGCAACGCAGAGTTGCACGAAGCCCTGGAACATCAGACGGCAACCGCCGAGGTGCTTAGTATCATCAGCCGCTCGCCCACGGACGTGCAGCCGGTGCTCGACGCCATCGTCGAGAGCGCGGCGCGGGTTTGTGGGATCGATGATGTGGTGCTGAGACTTCTTGAAGGAAATGTCATGGCAGTGCGGGCTCATGTTGGTGCCGTACCTATAGCGGCTGGCCGCATGGAGATCAGTATTGATGAGTCGCATTTTGGCTGGATTCGCGAGCATGGCGCACTCCACATTCCCGATATTCGTGCGCAGCGGACTGATTTCCCCGCACTAGG
The DNA here is from genome assembly GCA_035713885.1 of Candidatus Udaeobacter sp. Taxonomy (GTDB): domain Bacteria; phylum Verrucomicrobiota; class Verrucomicrobiia; order Chthoniobacterales; family UBA10450; genus Udaeobacter. The sequence goes on from DASTMV010000182.1 coordinate 5,003, forward strand.
TTCCAGCCGGGGCGTCTCACGCACCTTCTTGATCGTTCCCCTCCGTCAGCAGGGGCAACTCATCGGAACACTGAACGCGCGTCGGATCGAAGTGCGCCCGTTCACCCCAGCCCAGATCAAGCTCCTCGAAACTTTCGCCGACCAAGCGGTGATCGCAATCGAGAACGTGCGCTTGTTTAAAGAACTGCAAGTCCGTAACCGCGATCTCACCGAAGCGTTAGAGCAACAAACTGCTACGAGCGAGATTCTCCGCGTCATTGCCAGCTCACCCACGGATATTCAGCCAGTCTTGGATGTAGTTGCCGAGAATGCCGCGAGACTATGCGATGCCATCGACGCGGTGATTCATCGCATTGATGGCGACAAGCTTCGATCAGGGGCCCGTTATGGGTTGCTACCGACACGGCGGGGTAGTGAGCCTCTAACGTCAATAGATCGTGGCTCTATACCCGGCCGAACCGTGGTTGACCGGCA
>DASTMV010000183.1:0-26453 GCA_035713885.1 Candidatus Udaeobacter sp.
TTGAGTAAAAATAAGTTACAGTAATCGTTTAGACTTCCTGCGGTAAGCAGTCCACCTTGAATAAGATCACCGGGCCACGCCGAACTGGCGTCGCCGGTCGCCGCGCCGTCATTAGACATTTGGAATTGTGCCAAATAAAGCTGACGCGCGTTATTCATGGTTCCGCTCATCTGGGCTTTCTTCAGCGCCGATGTTAAAGCGGGCACTGCCAGTGCGGCCAGGATTGCAATAATTGCAATCACGACCAGCAGCTCAATGAGTGTGAATCCTGAGGAGGGGTTATTTATTTTTTTTAGTTTCATTGTGGGGTTTTATTCTGCGGGGTTGTTCTGAGGGGTAGCGGCGATTGACCTCAATCGCCACGGGCGATTCAGGTGAACCGCCACTACCATTTTTGGGCTCAGAGGGTTTTCATCTGGGGTTTGACTTTGAGGGGGCGCCGCCTTCGCGTCGGCGGGACAGGTGCTCCGGGGGGCTTCGTTTTGTCTTGTTTTTGTTGTTGAGGGTTTGTTCTGGGAGCCTGCCCGCCATCCCTTACGCGAAGGCCGGTCCTGCTCTCAATTGCCGCGCGTTATCGCAGGCTGCGAAAATAATGTCAATAATTATTTTTATTTATTTTTACGCTTTTTTAAGCTCTGATTAAACCGCGGACGGACACCATTGATTCAGAGCGCGTTCCGCTGCCACTCGAGCTTCCGATCTACGGCCCAGGTAGCGGCGATTGACCTCAATCGCCAGGCGGTTCAGGCGAACCGCCCCCTACCTTAGCTGCAGCGAAGGTTACTTTTTGTAAGCGGGAACTTCAGGCAGCTCTGGGGGGAGCAGCCCTTCCTCTTCCTCCTCGTTTAACGGTAAACCTGCGGGAGTAACGATCTTTGCGGTGACGAACATGACAAGGTTCTTCTTGGTGTGCTGCTCCGTGTTCGTCCGAAACGCTCTGCCGACTAATGGAATGTCGCCGATGATCGGAACCTTATCCTCGGTTTTCTGTACGTCTTCTCGCATTAGCCCTCCGAGGACTACCGTTTGACCATCATAAACGCTGACGCTCGTGGTGACTTTGCGCGTACTGAATACTGGCTGGTTAATCACATTCGGAGTTAATTCAACTGGCTGAGAAAGCGAAATACCCAGCGCAGTACTCACACCTATTGCATTGATGGGGCTTCCGTAATTGATGAATCCCTCAAACTCGACGACCTGTGGAACCAAATTCAAATCGATCGTGGTGTTATCCCCTCCGACTACTGGTTCGACTTCCAGCGTTACGCCAGTGTTCCGCGTCTCCCAATCCTGAGGCGTTGTCGGTGTAACAACAACTGGAACGCTTGTGGCTCCTCCCACGACTGTTGTCCCAGTCGTGCTACTAATGGAAGGAACTTGAGGCGGCGTATAGGTTCTAGGATAGCGAAGTTCTCTGATGACTTCGATGATTGCGCGCTGTCCGCTCTTAGTGGTGACACTCGGCGCCGAAAGTAAATCGATACCTTTTTTCTGGTTCAGCGCGCGAACGACAACCTGAAATTGCGGATTAGTGAAAACCCCAGCCAACCCAAAGATTCCCGGAGCAACGCCGGCTGCTTGCCCAAGACCCGGCATCAAAAGGGCATCAAGCGCATTTGCACTAATCGCGAAATTGCCGCTTTGGTTTCCAGAAGTAACTGGATTCTGACCGATCGGCTGCCCCGTGACAGGGTCAACGAAAGGATAGTTCGCTGAATTCACCGGAACCCCGTTTCCTGCCGTTCCACCGGAACCGAAAACTTTGCCGTTCAAGCTAAAGGGACCCAGCAACCAATCGAAACCGAGTTCCTTTAAATTGTTTTGATTGATCTCGACGAATTTCGATTCGATCTCGACCTGCTTCGGCGCCGAAGCGTTCGCCTGATCTACCAACGCATCGACCATGTCCAAATTATCCTGCGTATTCCGAACGATCAGCGTTCCGCTGTGAGCCCAGAAGGTTGCGCTGGCGCCAGATGGAAACGATACGCCCATGCTTTGCAGCATTGTCTTCGCATCTGCACGGCCGACTAACTGGCGGTCGTTATACAGGGATTGTCGTGTGGTGGCTGTGCTCTGAAGTTGATTCACTGCATTCGAAGCGCCCGCGCCGGTTCCAATTCCGGAGGCGGTTTGAAAACTCACTGCCTCCTTTTCAACCACATTGGTGGCAACGGGCGCTACCTCCGCATTCCCACCTTGAGCATTTTGGCCACCGGCCACCTGGCTTCCAAGGTAGTAACCGACATCCAATGGGCCGCCGAAAAATTCCGGCGGCACATGATACCGTTTCGTGATCAGATCGTTGCTCTGTTCAGCGAGGGGAATGATCGATATGGCATACGGTTCTACCTTTACTTTTAATCCTGCCTGATTCGCAACATATCGAAGTGCTTCGCCAAGCGGAATGTTATCCAGCGTGACTGTTATGCGGGCCCCTGCAGGTCCGGATACAGGCACCACGACTGGCGATGCGCCAGGACGTCCGCCCGCCGATGCGCCTGCGGGAGGCGCACCGGCGCCATTGGCACCTTGCGGTGGAGCACCAGCCGCGGGGGATTCGGCCCCCGTCGGCGATCCGACGGGCTGCACTGGCATCGACGGGGCTGCCACTTGCCCAAGGGGGACCAGCCGCAGCACAATGTTTACACCTTGTCCGGAAGGATCGTTTTCGGCCGCCTGTTCTCGGAGAAAATCGATCGCTTCTCGGATTGTCGTGTCGCGAAATTCAATGTGTGGAATGATGATGCTGTTGAGTTTATTGCTCATTTGCGCGGTGCCGCGCAATTCGCCGCCTCGCCCTTTATTATCAGCGACGGGTCCCACGGCACCATATTTCCTGACTGGTTGTTGCCAGGCTTCCTCAACTTTCCACAAGTGGCGAGCGCGTGTCTCGTTGTACGCTTCTTCGCCGTATTGATATTTGGTGTTGTCGACTTTTTCCTGACCTCGGCGCGCGGCGGTATTGTACGGATCGAGCTTCAGCACCTTGTCATAACTCTTCATGGCCTTGTCGTACTGGCCGGACTGATAATAACCGTCGGCTTCGGCAAGCAGACGTTTCACTTCCTCAACTTTGTTGATGAAGCTGGGATCGACGGTTTTGTTGAAGTAACCGGGCTCCCGCAGATGCGCATAAAGGTCCTGCGCCTTGCGGCAGTTCGGATCGTAACGGTTTAAAATTTCGCTCAAGAGCGCTTCCGCCCCGGCGTAATCGCCTTCGGCGATCCGTGCTTCCGCCAAAACAGAGCCGCTTTTGCAAATGCCTTCGGCCGCTTCGTCGTGTCCTCTACCGGAAACGACTGCATCGGGCAGGTAGTCGATCGCGGTCTTAAATTCCTGATATGCCGCCGTGTAATTTCGCGCTTTCATTGCCGACTTGCCGCGCGCCAGGGCCGCTTCACCATTTGGAATTGCCGCCTGACGCCGCTGCACTTCACGTTCGGCGATGTTATCCGGCGTTTGCGCAAAGCCGGCTACACCAATGATGAAGAAGCATACCGCTGCAATGATTGTTAGGTTCTGGGTGGTTTTCATATGGCTCACTTGATCCTTCTGATTTTGTGCATCCGAGTAATCTGTGTTTCCCCACCGAAGTCCCGCGACTGCGAGACATAGGACGTCCATTTAGTGGTTAAGCTCCACTGTCCGGTCCAGCTGCACATGGACGCGCTTTTACTCGATGTCTTCTATGCTATTCAAGGAAAATTTATTAAGATTTTTTGGAATCGATTAACCACGAATAGAGACAAATAGAGGGAGTGCAGGAAAAAGCAGCAAATCCCGCCGCCCTGAACTCAGGGATTCGCGAAGCCGATCTCGACCGGTGCGCCAGGGTCTTGCGTTTTCACGATGAGCGCTTTGTCCGGGCGAACCTCTACAAGCTTATATTTGACCTGCTCCATCGGCTTTAGCGAAAACTCCTGGTCCTTGCGTACTGCAAATTCCTGGCGACCACCCCAGGTGTAGACGAACGTGGCAACCGATTGCGGTGACGTGGCAATTTTCCCCTTCACCAGCGTCACTTGCACATGACTCTGTTGATCCTCGAGCAGCAACTCCGATACGTCAGCCTTCATACCGCTGCTCTCCTTTTTTTCCGTGAACCTAACGATCCTGAAATCGGTACCGCGAATGATATCGCCGACTTTAAGAAATTGTGTTGGCTCGCTCTGATCGATGTCATTAATGCCGAACGTTTCTTTAGTTCTGGACGCAAAGGTGTACGGAAACGGTTCCTCGGTGGCTGAGATCAAATGCAATTTTGTGGTGTACTCCGGGTGTGACTCGGCACTGACAGGATCGGTCCTGGCCTGCCATTCGTCGAGATTCGTGAAGCCATCCTTATCAGCGTCCTGATCGAGAGCGTCGGTGTCTTCGATGGGTAATCCATATTTTTCAAACCACTCGTTAGGCACCGGAGGATGCACCTGTGTGTTTTGCAGCGTTGCAGGCATGCCGTCAGCTCCGATGAAATGCTTTTCGGGAACGAAAAGGCCCGAGCGCACGCTGGACTTCCATTGGAGAGGTTTCTGAAGTTGTTCGGCGGCGCTGTCGAGCTCCACTGCCACGGCTGGCCGCGATGCAGGTTTTGCGCGAATGCTGGGCGGAGGTATGCGTCGGTTACCGAACTGGACTGCGTTCCATGAAATCACAACAGACGAAATGAAGAGGAACAGAGCTGCAGCGATCAGCAGCGCGCGGTCGTAATTCGCTTTGATCCAATCCATGGACTCGTTACATCGTTACGTCCGGAGCTACGTGTATTTTTCTGTTCATTGGCGGTTAAAACGTAAAGCGCAGCATTTCGATACTGGCGGAGACTTCGATGTGCTCATTACCAACGATAAAATTTAATGGGCCAGATGCACCGGGTTTTCCGGCATTCGTCTCGGATGCTGGCGTCGGCGTCGGATTTGCAGTTTTTGCTCGCGGCGGGCCTTTGTCTTTTTCGTTGTGGACATAAAGCGTACGAATGATGAAGAATTGTTCGGTTGCACTTGTAATTTCGTTCAAGACTTTTCTCGCTGCCGGCGGTGCCGCTTTGAAGGTGATATCGACAATGTTGCGCTGGATCAACATGGGCGCCGCTGTGCTGCCAGGCTTCGCGCCGCTCGCCACTGTTCGGCCGCGAACAGAAGAGGGTGTCGGCGTCACTAACGCTCCATGTTCCTCTGGTAAGGACTGGCGGCGAAACGCTGTAACACTGTCCACCTTCGCGTCGAGCAGGATGTTGATGAGAATTTGGATTTCGGAAAGCTCCTGCCCCAACAATGGCGCCGCGGTTGTCCCGGGCATCGTACGGGCGAATTCATCGAAGCCGAGCTGAAAATTATCCGGCAACTTTACGTTGTTCGTCCGGGCCCGATCCTGCGTGGCAAGGGTCGCCTGGCGCAGACGCGACTGAAATTCGTTAGGCGCAAGCGGCAACTCCGGTACAGCTTCGCTTTTGAGTTGTTGTTTAAACTTTTCCAGCGCGGCCGTGTATTCCTTAACGTAACTCTGTAGCTTGCGGTAATTGGCCTCATCTGGAAATGGATCGAGACGCTGCAAACGGATTCGCTCCGCGACAGCTTGATCGAACGTTCGCTTCGCCTCGCTCCAAATACTCCACCTCCAGTAAAGCAGCCCCGCAGCGACCAGTATGCAAGTTGCCGAAACAATCAGAAACGGACCCAACACCCGGTTTTGTTGAAGCCATTTCATGTCGCAAAACTATTCTTCACCGCAGAGGACACAGAGATCACAGAGAGGCAGATTATCATCCACTGATTGGCCAGATTCATATTCAGCGGCATTCGACATCCGTACTTTGTCATTTCCGACCATTCGTGTCATTCGTGGTTAGTGCTTCGTCATGGCATTTTTACAGGCTTACGCAGGGTGAGCTGAAGCTCATAAGGGAATGCCCATTCGGTGTCGTTGGGAACGGAATTGGATTTGATAAAGCGCTCCGGCGTCCTCGCATCAATGACGAACAGAGGAGAGCTCGCAAGATTGCGCAGGTAATCGACGACGATCTCCTGCTGTCTTGAATTATAGAGGTAAAGTCCGTGCACGTTGATGCCGTCGATCATGTTCGCGCTTGCGGCCGTGATTTTTCCTTTCGGACCCGCTGGCACAGATGCTGGAGTAGGCACCGCTTCCCCGCCGCGTTTTTCAGGCACTCCCACTAGTTTTCCGGCCGAAGTCGCGGCAAGCTCCGTGATCCAAATATTCGCCTCCGGCAGATGCGAGTTCAGCTCTTCCAGAATCTCCGGCCAAAATTTGCGATCGTTCACGGCGGCGATCAATGGCGCGGCGGTGTTATCTAACACAGCGATTTGCTTTTTCACTTTTTCGAGGTGCGCTTCGGGGACATGCATCAAATCGTTTTTCCAGCGAATTGCCTCGGTAGTTGGCAGCGCCACCCGCGCCGCGCGCGTGTAGTAAGCCGACCAACCGAGGAGCGCGAGCAGAACGCAGGCAGCGGCGGCGATGAAAAACGGCCGTCGCTTTTCCAAATCCTGCCTCCGAACAACGCTGGCTGGACGCAGGTTTAGTTCCACCGGACAAACGGCCACACCCCGCAGCGCCAGCCCGACCAATTCGCCGAGCAAATGCGCGGACCGCTCGGCATCCTGCTTCCGAGGCAACGCTGATACATCCACATTGCGCAATGGATTGAATAAATCGATCGGCACCTGAAATTTCTCATGGAAAAATTCGCGGACGTACGGCATGCCTGCGCCGCCGCCACAAAGAAAAATGCGGGCCGGCCGATTTCCTTGTTGTTCTGCGCAATAGTACGTGACGGAACGCATCACTTCTGCGTGCAAACGGGTCATGATGCTGCTCACGATGGTGGAACCGCGCGCGATCTCCGGGTCGCCGGGTTCCGCCAAACCGCCACCCACCCCGACAAACCGGTCGCGTTTCTTACGAGCCTCCGCTGCGGCAAATGATTCATTAAATTCTCGTGCAATGGCCGTGGTAATTGTGCTGCCGCCAAGCGGAACGCTTCGAAGGAAAAACTTGCCGGGCTCGATCAATAGAATATTCGTGGTGCGCGCACCGATATCGAGCAGCAGCGAACAGTCGCCCAAGTCAGGATAGCTATGGCAAAATGCATTGTAGAGAGCCATCGATGCCACATCGACAATGCGTGTCGGCAATGCATTTTCCTCGACGGCATTGTTCATTTCGTCCAGCAAGTCCCGCTTGATCGCGACGATGACTACCTGGATTTGTTCCCCTAGCCCGCCGCCGACGAGCTGGTAATCCCAGACGACTTCGTCGATCGGGAAAGGAACGTTTTGTTGCGCCTCGAAGGCGATGATTTTATCGACCTTTGTAGCGTCAAGTGCCGGCAGTTTCACAAACCTCGCAAAAACGCTTTGCGCAGGGACGGCATAATTCACCGGCGCCTGATGAATTTGCATTTCACGCATCAGCTCGCCTAAGGCAATCGCAGTTTCGTGGAGAGCAAGGTGGGCCTCACGCCGGTGTCCAGTTTCTGGATCGAGGGGTGTTTCGCGTAAACAATATTTTACCAGAGCCAGACCGCCGTGGTCCGCTCGGAATTCCGCGAGACCAATCGTTTGAGATCCAAGATTAAGCGTGATCAGGCGCGCCGGTCCGGGCATGGCTTTAAAGGTCTAAATCGCAATTCTAAAATGCCAACCCAAATTTCAACAGCATCGGTCGCGGATAAAAGTTTGGCGTACGTGCTTTCTGCGTATAGAATTTCGAACATGGGGTGGGTTTCAGGGGTGTCCATGTCTGTGTGCGCGCGTCGCACTACTTCAAGTCTTAGCGAAGCCCAACCAAAGGGTCCAAGAGCTCGCTTACAACGTCTCTATTAATTAACGCGAAAAAATATGATCATTCAGAGGAATAAAATGAAACAAGCTATTCTCGTTGCAGCCCTGGTATGTGGTGGTTATCTCGCGAAAGCGCAAACGCCCACGCCAACGCCAACTCCGCCGCCCCCCATAATTGAGACCTACAAGGTCGTCAATGGGATGAACATTCGATCGACTGTGTACAACGTGGACGATGGGCAAAAACATCGTGTGGTAATCGTGATTCACGGAGGCGGCTACAAAACCGGCAACATGCAAACAGACGTTGCCCAGGAGCTTTCGCAGCATGGATTCATGGGTGTGGCGATTGAATATCGCCTCGCGCCGCCTCACATTAACATGAACAGCCCTTCGCATCCGTTCCCAGGGCAAAATGACATTCGTGACAGAGGTCTTTATCCCGAGCAGACAGATGACGTGCGCGACGCTATTATTCATTATCGCAGCGATATTCGCGGTAATGGCCAAGTTGTTTTGATAGGTGGCAGCGCCGGCGGCTCTCACGCGCTTTACCTGGCCGCTACAGGCACGCCAGGCTTTGACATGCCGGACCTTGCGGTGATTCTCTCGTGCGGTGTCTCGAATTTGGCAGACCCCAATCTATGGGTGCTACCGTGTATAGCCAATGAGACCTGTCCCCACCAAGTAATTGCAAATTATCTGCATATCGTTGATACCGCACCAGCTCCGCCGATCGGAAATGACCTGCTGCTTGCACAGCAGGCTTCGCCGACTCACTTGATGCATGTCGGGATGTGTCCGTTTTGGGCAATGTGTTCGAGCAGAGATTCTCTCGGTATTCCCACATCCACTGGGTTTAATATTCACTCGTACAAACCGAATAACCGCCCAGGCCCCCTTGAGAACGGTGCAAATGGCATTGTGCCAACAGCTCTGGCAATCGGGTTAAGAAGATCGAATGCAAACGTGCCGGAGCCAGGCACATTTAAGGCAACAATTGTGGACGTGAGCGTTCAGTCACATGAATTCCAGTACTGGGATGAGGTAAAAAACGACGTCATAACCTGGATCACTCCACCTGGTACCAGCTACTAGGGAATTACCTTCACCCAAACTATTCGGAAGGATCATTTGCAAAACAAGCTGGCAGAATTCGGGTGATGTACTGAGTGCCTCGTCCAGCGCTACCCACTTCTCAATCTAAAGGAACGCGCGAGTTATAACGCGCGGCCGATGAATGCTGACTCAGGCACAAGACGGCGCTCTTTGCAGAACTCAATCAAATGATGCGATAAGCCTTGAGTTCCTTGAAGAAGGTCGCAACGGCAGTGTTCACAACTACTACTGTGGGAATAGCGAACAACATGCCCCAGAGACCCATGATGAGCGAACCGCCAATTATCGCGATCACAACTACGAGTGGATGAACGTTTACCGCGCTGCCAAGCACAAACGGCTGAAATATGATGTCGTCCAGTATGTGCGTCACGACGACTAGAATCACGACATAGACCGCCAAATCGTTCGGATTCAGGCCGGGAATCAGTGGCCTAATGTTTTCCGCAACCAGGGCGTAGCCAACACCAATCACCAAAGCCATGACGGTTCCCAGGAACGGGATGGCATTGAGAAGTCCCGAAAGTACGCCAATGGTGACCGCGATTTCAACAGGAAGCCCCAGCAGGATCAGTCCGACTGTAAGCGTTAGTCCTACCAAAAAACACTCCGTTAAAGTCCCGCGCAAGTATCTGCCGATGGCAACGTCAAGCCTGTCGAGCACCGTAAGCGATAATTCAAAATAGCGATTGGGAACCAGCCCAATGAAAAAACGACGAATTTGCCCATTATCGAACCCAAGAAAGACGAAAATTAACGGCGCCAGAATCCATGCCGATAACTTGCTCTCCAGACTTTGCCCGCCCTCGCTTTCGGCAACAGAGTGAGCTGAAGCGGTTGCTCCTGACGCCACTGGGGGCGCCGCCGTGGCAGACGTCTTCTCAGGAACCACATATTTTCCAGTCTGTTGATTCGCTCGAAAATAATCAACGAACTTACCTTCTATCGGTGATTTCCCTTCGTATCCCGCAGCATATTTCAGAAATAAATCGCGCTCCTCCGGATTCAATTCCAGCCACTGATTGATCCTATCCATCAATGGGCCGACTTCCTTCTGGATTAATGGCGCTACCGCATTTGATTTTTCTTGCGCCGGGTTCGCTACCAGCTGCTGGTATTTTTCATTCAGTTTGTATTTCAGGCGGACCTTGAATTCGAGCTTCTGCTCCTCGTCAGGAATATGTTTACGAAGCGTATTAAAGGCGAAAAACAGGACCACACCGATCGCTGCGAAGGAACACAAAACCTGAACTTCGTGAGGCAACCATCGCATTTTAAAACTGTCTTTTACTGGACGAAACACAAAGGCCAGTAATCCGCCCACTATAATCGGCAGAATCAGACTGCTTAATTTCCAGATCAGGAATCCGCCAACGATCAAGGCCAGCGTCGCAAACGCGACATAGAACACGGTACGGCGAAGCTTGCGCTCACGCTCGACTTTCTCGAACTCCTGACCGTTGTTCATCCTAATACCATGTTTTCGGTAGGCGCTGTGAGCTGCACCAGCTCATTGGTTAGACGAAGACGATCAGCAATGGTTGCGGCAAGCGAGCGATAAATTTGGCAGGCTGTCCTCGCATCACGCTGCGCCAGCCCGTGAAGGTCGTTCCGATAGAGCGCAAGCGTCCGAGTCCGTTCCAACGCCCGCGCAGTGGCTGAGCGCGGCGCGTCATCAAGCAATGCCATCTCGCCGAAAAAGGCACCTCGTTCCAGAACAGCCAGACGCGTCGTGCCGGTCTCGCGGAAAATCTCTACTGCCACCTTCCCATCGAGCAGTAAAAAAAGCGCGGCGCCGGGTTGGCCCTCTTCAAAGACTAATTCATCCACCTCATAGGTACGTTCGAACATAATATCGGAGACCCACTTAAGCTGCCGATTCGAGAGTTCGTCGAAAAACGGCACAGTCTTGAGAAATTCAATACGATCCAACTCAGGAGTTGAACGCTTCCAACGTTCCAGCGTTTGCCACAACAATTTGTCCGCCACAACATTTCGGCTCGTCATTGTATCAATGTGTTGAAGCGACTTCGATCAGCCGGTTAATCGCAACTTCCCCCCCCGATTGCGGCAATATTAGGAAGGTACGACGAACAATTTCAATCAAAAAGACCCCCATTTGGGGATGGCTTGCGAAATAACCCGCTCAGCACAAACACTGCCTGGCAAATGAATTATCGAGAGAACGAGCGGAATTTCGTTCCGTGTCCGTCCCAATTCTCAAACGAAGCGCCGGCTGTAATCTGGAATTTATCGTTGCCGGTCTGGCCCCAAACGTAGCTTCCCACGTAATCGCCGCTGGCTTTGCCGCTCCATTGCCCGTACATGAATCCTACTTCGCCGGTGCAATACACATTATTTAACGGCGAAGCCATCATTTCGCCCGGCAGAGCTTTTCCATCCGCAGAAAGATTTTCGGATCGAGAATTTGAAAGCACGGTTGATTTCTTCGTCGGCACCGGGCCAGCATCGTTAGTAGCCAGATACGTTACTGGAAACAGCCCGAGTGGCGCCATACCGATCTGAACGAGTGCAGTCTCGCTGACCAGCTGTCCGCCATCGGACCACGCGCGGACCGGTCCATTGTGAAATAGAAGAGAATTATTTGAGCCGCCGAGAGTTTTCGGCGCGTCAAGAGTGAGACTCGAAACCGGGCTGAGCGCTGTCACTGCCGATACGGCCACAGCATGTTGTGCACCGCCGGCGCGCTTGGCCTGCTGCGCTGCGACCGTGAAACAAACGCTCAACAAACCGAGCGCTAGAACAAGCCCACCTCTGGACATGCGGAAATTCAAAACCAAATCACTGTAAATTCCAGTAGAATTTTGCGCCAAGGCGCATGATTCCTTAAGCGTTACATCATTATATCGACTCCCCATTCAACGCTTTAATGATTCTTTAAAATAGTCGATCGTCTTTGTAATCCCCTGTTCAAATTTCACTCTTGGCTCCCAACCGAGGATTTCCTTCGCCCGCGTTATGTCCGGTTGGCGTACTTTCGGATCGTCAACCGGCAATGGTTTATATTCCATTGTAGACCTCGTTCCTGTGATCCGGATAATTTCATCGGCAAATTCTTTGATCGTCATTTCCCGCGGATTTCCCAGATTAACCGGTTCATGGAAGTCGCTCATCGCGAGTCTGAAAATTCCATCGATGAGATCGGAGACGTAACAAAACGAGCGCGTCTGCGAGCCGTCTCCAAACACGCTGAGCGGTTGATCACTTAATGCCTGACCGATAAACGCCGGCACCACACGCCCATCACGCAGGCGCATGCGCGGGCCGTAAGTGTTGAAGATGCGGACGATTCTGGTGTCAACGCGATGATAGCGGTGATACGCCATCGTCATTGCCTCCGCGAATCGCTTCGCCTCATCGTAAACGCCGCGCGGGCCGATCGGGTTCACGTTACCCCAATAATCCTCTTTTTGCGGATGCTCGAGCGGATCTCCATACACCTCTGAGGTGGAAGCAAGAATAAACGTCGCCTTTTTCTCCTTCGCCAAACCGAGAGCGTTATGCGTCCCGAGTGCGCCGACTTTCAACGTAGGAATGGGAAGTTCCAAGTAATCAATCGGACTCGCTGGCGACGCGAAATGAAAGACGTAATTGATTTGCTGTTCCGGAAGAAAGATGAAGTTCGAGACATTGTGTTTAACGAAACGGAAATTCTCATTGCCGGCCAGATGTCCAATATTCGCAGTGTTGCCAGTGATAAGATTATCGACGGCTATGACACGATGATCTTCAGCAAGTAACCGGTCCACCAAATGCGAGCCGAGAAAACCCGCGCCTCCGGTGACGACGGAAACAGGGTTGGAAGCTCTGGCCATTGCGGAGTTGTTTCTAATAGCTGCCGCCCGAGTTTACCAGCAGGAAGTGCTGGCTGGTGCGATGTGACGATGTAACGCATTAGCAAATCCCATCATCCATCATTCGTGGATTCGACATTCGCTATTCGTCATTTAGTTAGTCTGATGCGCATTCTGTCCGGTATCCAACCGAGCGGTACTCTGCACATCGGCAATTATTTTGGCATGATGCAGCCGGCCATCGCGCTGCAAACCGAAGGCGAAGCGCTTTATTTCATCGCGGATTACCACGCCCTTACCACCCTGCGCGATCCGGGAACATTGCGGGCAAACATCCAGCGCGTCGCGCTCGATTTTCTGGCATGCGGACTAGATCCGGAGCGCGCGACGCTCTTTCGCCATTCGGACGTGCCGCAGGTCACCGAGTTGTCGTGGATTTTATCTACGGTGGCGCCGATGGGCTTGCTCGAGCGTGCGACTTCCTACAAAGACAAGCTGGCGCGAGGCATGAGCGCGAACGTTGGGCTATTCAGCTATCCCATCCTGATGGCGGCGGACATTTTAATTTATGACAGCGATGTCGTGCCGGTTGGCAAAGATCAGAAACAGCACATCGAAATCACTCGCGATCTTGCCGTGAAAATGAACGAAACGTTTGGCCCAATTTTCAAGTTACCGGAACCGCGTATTCAGACTGCGACTGAAACTGTGCCTGGCATCGATGGCCAGAAGATGAGCAAAAGCTACGGCAACAACATCGACATCTTCGGCGACGAAAAGCAGATGCGAAAACGTGTGATGAGCATCGTCACCGATTCCGCAGCGGTCGAGACGCCGAAGGACCCGGCGCAATCGACAATCTTCAGGCTATATTCGCTGGTTGCGTCGCCGAATGAAATCGGAGACATGCACGAACGATTTGTGAAAGGCGGCACTGGTTACGGAGATTTCAAAAAGCGATTATTCGAGAAGTTATGGGAATACTTCGCGCCAATGCGCGAACGTCGCGACGAAATCCTGCGCGATAAATCGTACATCGACGATGTTCTCGCGCGCGGCGCAAAACGCGCCAACGAAATCGCCGATCAAGTAATGGACCGCGTCCGCAAAGCAGTCGGTCTCCGTTAGTCACTGCTCAACAGCCGTTTCGGTGCTGTGTTGTGCCATGCGCTGATCAGTGCCTTGCGTACGATCTCAAGCTTCGCACCCGGGAGATGAATAACTGTACTCCCTTGCCGGCCCCACCCGCCTTTCACTGGCGCGAACATGCTAGGATTGTTTCGAATAAACTCTCCTTGAGCTTCGCTCGTTAGCTTCACTGTCGCCGAATCCGCATCAGGATATCCGAGCGTTGCGAAGATTTTGCCACCGACACGAAAATCGGGATGACCCATGTGCGCCGACTCGATCACTTCCGATAAACTCAGCGCTAGTTTGCGAAAATCGTTCGCGGTCACCGTGCTTCTTGTACCAGAAATCCTCGATTGGCACAATGGCACAAACGTTGTCCACGTTGTCCCAAGCGGGAATTAGGATCTTGCTAAAATCTTTTTTGCCCGTGTGTGTAGCGCCGTTTTAACTTGACACCCTTCAAATTGGCACGGCTAGATGGAGCAAGTAGTCGCACCGTTTTCGGTTTCCGTGTTGCTGGTGAGGTGAGAACCATGAACAAGCACTTTTTTTCCAGTTTTTCGTTCGGCTTTCTTATCATCTGCTTCGTATCGATTGGCTCAGTGGTCGCTTCGACTGAGGCCAGGTACAGAACAGCTCCGGTGCCTTTCATTAACCAGCCACTCGTGCCTGACGCCATCGCGCCGGGCAGTGGAGATTTCACTCTTACGATAAATGGAACCGGCTTCCTGCAGCGATCAGTAGTGAAATGGAACGGACAAAAGCGCGCCACTCACTTTATCTCTGATCACAAACTTACTGCTATTATCAGAGCTTCCGACATTGCTACGGCTAATACCGCTTCTATCACGGTAGCAACCTGCGCCCCGGGCGGCGGCACTTCTAACGTGGTTTACTTCCCCGTTACGAACGCCACCACGTCGGTTTCCTTTACCGAATCTCTCTTCCCAACGGGAATAGAATCTTATGCCGTCGTGTCGGGAGATTTCAATGAAGACGGAAAGGTCGATCTCGTTATGGGAGATCAAGACTCTCACGACAAGGTGAGCGTTTTGCTGGGCAACGGCGATGGCACTTTCCAGCCGTATGTGACATATCTGGCGGCCGATGGTCCATTCGCCGTCGCCACCGGAGATTTCAATGAAGACGGTCATCTTGATTTAGCCATCAGATGCACGGACGTCGTCTCTATTCTACTCGGTAAGGGCGACGGCACTTTCGCTCCGGCTGCCAATTTTGGCCGAATTCCCCGTTTTGCAGTATACCTGAAAACCGCTGATCTAAATGGCGATGGCCACATGGACCTGGTTGTCGCCAATGGGAGTGACTCTTCCAGGTCCGTGTCGGTGTTTCTTGGCAATGGCGATGGGACGCTCCAATTTCCAACCTATTCCAGTGGTCCCTACAATGCTGTCGATGTTGCGGTGGGAGACTATGACGGGGATGGGAATCTGGACTTGGCAGTGTTAGGAACGTGGCTGGCAATTCTGCACGGACGCGGCGATGGAAGTTTCGATGATATTAGCGATTACACCTTACGGGGCGGCGGCGACCAGCTTATCACGGCCGATTTTAACGGCGATTTCAATCTGGACTTGGCGATCCCCGATGCGAACGGAGCTGTTCACGTCCTGCTAGGAAACGGCGACGGCACCTTCCAAGCTTCTACCGATTACGCAACTGATCTCAGCCCGTATCTACTGGCCGTTGGTGACTTAAATGGCGACGGGTACCTCGATTTGGTTACGAATAGCAGTAACTCTGCAGTTTCGACGTTACTAGGCAATGGTGATGGCACTTTTCAGCCTTATCAGTCTCAGGAGATACTTTCCGGGTCAGGTTCGATAGCGATTGCCGACTTTAACCGGGACGGCCGGCTTGATATAGCCACGCCACGCGGGGGCGGCACCTGCTCGATCCTTTTGCAGAACTCGACCGGCGATTTCTCGTCGCGGCGCTAAGTAGCAGTGAAACTAACGCGGTTGGCAATCTCGGATTTCGACCTAACGTCATGCTTCCGCCAATGAACAAACGTCCTCTTTCTCGTATTTCTTTGACCTTTCTGGCCGTCTGCGTCGTGCCGATCGTGTCAGTGCTGGCTGTGACTGAGGCCACGCAAAGGGCAGCGCCCGTGCCTTTCATTAATCAGCCGCTGGTGCCCAGTAGCATTTCGCCAGGGAGCGGAGATTTCACGCTCACAGTAAATGGCACCGGCTTTGCACGACGATCGATCGTCCAATGGAATGGCCACAATCGCCCCACCACCTTTGTCTCAACACAGCGGCTTACTGCTATTATCATAGCTTCCGATATTGCTACCGCTAAGACCGCTTCCATCACGGTAGCAACCTGCGCTCCGGGCGGCGGCACCTCTAACGTGGTTTACTTTCCGGTTACCAACGCCACCGCGTCGATTTCGTTCTCCGATACTCGCATTGCCACCGGAACAGAACCAACGGGCTGTACGTCGGGAGATTTTAATAAAGACGGGAAGATCGACTTCGCCTGCTGTGACCTTGTTACTTACACTGTGAATGTCTCACTGGGTAATGGCGATGGCACATTCCAACCGTATGTGACATATCCGACTGGCGTCCGGCCCTTCATTATCGGGACCGCAGACTTCAACGAAGATGGGCATATCGATTTGGTGACCAACGGCCGTGGCGTGGTGAGTATTTTACCAGGTAACGGCGACGGGACTTTTGGTCCGCACAGAGACTTTGGCGCCATTCCCGTCGAAGCTGGTGGATTAAGCACAGCAGATTTCAATGGCGATGGCCACGTGGATGTAGTGATTGCCAACTACATCGACCCTTCTGTTTCGGTGTTTCTTGGCAATGGCGATGGGACACTCCAGCCTGCGGTCGCCTACAGGGCTCCCCACTATGCTAGAGGTATTGTCGTTGGAGACTACGATCGGGATGGTAATTTGGATTTGGCAGTGATGGGCCAGAAGGGGTTTTACGCACCAGGTGGTGTGGTAGTGATCCTGCGCGGACAGGGTGATGGCAGTTTCCAATTCATCGGTGGCTACGAATTAGGTTACATCACCGGCATTGCAACTGCTGATTTCAATGGCGATGGCATTCTCGACCTTGCGTGTGCGCTTTGGAGGCGAAATAGAATTGCGATCCTAATAGGAAACGGCGATAGCACATTCCAATCTGCCGTTTACTACCGGACCGAGCGTGAACCAGAAGGATTACTTGTAGGTGATCTGAATGGCGATGGATACCTCGATCTGGCTACGCGTAGCTACGACACCGGCGCGTTGTTGACGTTACTGGGCGATGGCGACGGCAGCTTCCAGCCTTATACGATTCACCAGGTAAACTCCTCTCTCGGGTGGTTCCTTGCCGACCTCAATCAAGACGGCCGTCTCGACATCGCCACGGGGTACAACATCCTTTTGCAAAACGCGACCGGAAACTCTCTCCGCGCCATTAATACCGACAACTGGCGAACACAATGACTGCATGATAACAATGAGTATAAACAATCATCTTCTTTTTCGTTTTTTCTTAGCGCTTCTCCTACTCTGCCTCGTATCAATTCAGTCGGCGATTGCTTTGACTGACTCCAAGCAGACGGTAGTTCCGGTGCCTTTGATCAACCAACCACTGGTGCCAGACGCCATCGCGCCCGGCGGCGGAGATTTCACGCTCACAGTAAATGGCACCGGCTTTGCACGACGATCGGTCGTCCAATGGAATGGCCACAATCGCGCAACCACCTTTGTCTCAAGACAGCGGCTTACTGCTATTATCAGAGCTTCCGATGTTGCTACGGCCAACACCGGCTCAATCACGGTAGTGACCAGCGGCGGCACTTCTAACGTGGTTTACTTCCCCGTTACGAACGCCACCACGTCGGTTTCGTTTTCCGACACTCCCATTACAACCGCAATCGAGCCTACGGGCTGCATATCGGGAGATTTTAATGAAGATGGGAAGATCGACTTCGCCTGCTCTGACTATACGAGTTACACCGTAAATGTCCTACTCGGTAATGGCGACGGCACATTCCAGCCTTACGTCACGTATCCGACTGGGACCGCGCCAATCACCATCGCGCCCGCAGACTTCAACGAAGATGGGCATGTCGATTTGGTTACGAACGGCCGTGGCGTGGTCTGTATTTTACTGGGTAACGGAGATGGGACTTTTGGTCCGCATAGAGACTTTGGCGCCATTCCCCTCGATGAAGGGGAGTTAAAAACCGCGGACTTGAATGGCGATGGCCACATGGACGTAGTGATCGGCAATTACGCTTACCCTTCTGTGTCGGTGTTTCTTGGCAATGGCGATGGCACACTGCAATCTGCGGTTTCTTACAGAGCTCCTCACGCCGCACTTCTTGTTGTGGGGGATTACGACCAGGATGGTAATCTGGACCTGGCAGTGGTGGGCCAGAGTGCCGTCGGAATTCTGCGCGGACGGGGGGATGGCAGTTTCAGACAGATCGGCGACTACGAATTAGGCTATTTGACAGGCATAGCCACCGCCGATTTCAATGGCGATGGCATTCTCGACCTCGCCTGCTCTGATTGGAACGAGGATAGGATTGCGATCCTCATAGGAAGCGGTGACGGCACATTCCAATCTCCCGTGTACTACCAAACCGATCGCCAGCCGCGCGGATTGCTCGTCGGCGACTTGAACGGCGACGGATATCTCGATCTGGCTACGAGTACGTACGGCACGTTGTCGACATTACTTGGTAATCGCAACGGCGCCTTCCAGCCTTATAACGTTCACCAGGTAAACGCCTCCGGCGGAAAGATCATTGCCGACCTGAATCAAGACGGCCGTCTCGATATCGCCACGGGATACGGGATTCTTTTGCAGAACGCGACCGGAGATTTCTCGACAAGACACTGACTAGCGGGAATGACAATTCTGCGCGTTCGTGTCGTTCGAATGCAGAAGATCGATGGCGTCATGCGTGATTATAGCGGCGCGATCAAGATCAAACTGCATGCACCGACGCTTGAAAGAGAGGTAAACGTTGCGCTGATTTGCTTTATCGCCAGGCAACTGAAGCTTCCCCGCCATTCGCTCGTGGTGAAACGCAATCACACCGCAGGTTTTGACTGTCAGGACGTACGGGTAGATTGCGGATGTGGTTGATGAGCGAAACGACGAACAATTTTATCGCGACACCGAAAGTGTTGCGTTTGCCAAATTAAACGATCATCAGCTATCGCTGCTTGAGCCACTCGGACAACGTCGCGTCGTAAAACGTGGCGATGTGGTCTATAAAGCCGGTCAACGGGATATTGGGCTCACCGTTGTTTTGCGCGGCGAAATACAGGTATTCGAGCGGCGCGATGACGTCGAACAGGAACTCGCGGTGGCGCACGAACGTGATTTCATCGGCGACGTGGCGATGCTGCAAGGCACATCTTCCCTCGCGACAGCGCGCGTCACATCGGACGAGGCCGAGATTCTGTACGTGCCGGCGGATAAGCTCCAACGCGCGCTCGCCGAGTTGCCGAGGGTTAGCAAACTAATCGTCGATGCCTTGATCATGCGGCGCCGCCGTCTGCGTCGAGACCGCGAATTTGCAGGATTGCGCGTGCTCGCTGCGCGCGCAGCGCGCGATGGACGTCGGCTCGACGATTTTCTCGACAAAAATCACATCCCGCATCGTCTGATCGAATTTGAGAGCGAACAGGGGCAGGCTTTAAGCAATCGTCTTCACCTTTCGACTCGCGATTTGCCGGTGCTGATTACTCCTGTGGGCGCTCCGTTGCGTCGGCCCTCCTTGCGCGAAGTTGCTCAGGTGGCCGGTTTGCTTCGACCGCTCGCACTCCAGGACGAAACAGAAATCTTGTCGGACGTGACAATTGTAGGGGCTGGACCGGCCGGACTTGGCGCCGCGGTGTATGCAGCATCCGAAGGATTAAAGACCATTGTGCTGGAAAGCTATGCGCCCGGCGGACAGGCCGGCTCCTCCTCGTTGATCGAAAATTTCTTTGGTTATCCTACTGGGATCAGCGGTGGCGATTTAACGTGGCTCGCTCAACTTCAGGCTTACCGGTTCGGCGCGAAATTCTCAACGCCATCACAGGCGCTGTCACTTCACTACAACACCGATGGTGAATACCGCGCGTGCATTGACATAGAAGGTTGTCCCGCAGTTCTGCGCGCTAAAGCCGTCCTGATCGCTACAGGCGCCGATTATCGTCGGCTCGATGCCGAGAATCGTGAGCGATTTGAGGGCGTCGGCGTTTACTACGCGGCGACAGCGCTCGAAGGCCAGATTTGTCGGAACGAAACAGTGATTGTTGCCGGTAGCGGTAATTCAGCCGGACAAGCAGCGATGTTTCTGTCCGAAGGCGCAGCGAAAGTGTTGCTTGTCATACGCGGTGATGACATTACAAAAAAAATGTCTGACTACCTTTCGCGTCGTGTGCAGGCTCAACCCAACATAGAAATTGTCTATCGCACCGAGATTCAAAAGATGTTCGGCGATCAAAAACTCGAGCAAGTTGAATTGGAAAACACGAAAACAGGAGAACGGCGTACCATCAAAACGCCCGCGGTATTCTCCATGATTGGTGCTCGACCATGCACGGAATGGTTGCCGGCTGAAATTGAGCGGGATGAAAAAGGATTTGTTAAAACCGGTTCCGAGGTCACTGAAGCACCAGCATGGCGCGACAACCAACGCCGCCCCGCTCCGCTCGAAACCAGTCTCCCCGGCATTTTTGCGGCGGGCGATGTCCGCTCCGGATCAGTGAAGCGTTGCGCGGCAGCGGTCGGCGAAGGAGGAATGGCTGTTGCTGGGATCCACCTAAGCCTGGCATCCCGCCGTAACGCGGCGGAAAATAAAGCGCCACAATCGTAACGAACCATGTCGGACCGAGGCTGTTCTCATCTGGATGCAATTGAATCAATCAAGCAACCGCAACAACGTGAGTGCGCAGAGTGCGTGAAGATCGGCAGCTACTGGGTCCATCTGCGGACGTGCCAAACTTGCGGCGTGACCTTGTGTTGCGACAGCTCGCCAAATCAGCACGCCAGCAAACATGCCCGCGCCAGTGGTCATCCGGTTATTTCTTCGGCCCAACCGGGCGAACGCTGGTTGTATTGCTACCCGGATGAAGCCTTTATCGAATATTGAACGATGGCCCGCCACAATCGCATCAACACTTGAAAGGTTGAGGCTGGATTTGCCTCTGGAAAATAAACATTGACACCTGAGGCGCCGCCCAGCATTAAGTCCGGCGACACAAAGAACGAAGCACATCAGCTTCAACACAGCTCGATCGGATGTGGACCGGGATCCGGGCGAACTGGTATCAACCAGAAAGCAAAACCTATTATGAAACTAATTACGCAAATTGCGGCTATTATATTGTTCGGCTTGTTACCTCTCCCATTCGCTCAAGGACAGGGCACCTCAAAAACCAAAAGCGCCGCACCCGCCGGGGCCGGCAAACGTTCTGATGTTTATCACGTTCATTTCACCAAGGCCGCTCTCGGCAAGGCGACGCAATTGGGTGATTGGCTGAAGACATCTGACTCCAGCAATCCAATGCCTGATCATTTTATTGTCCTTCGGCATCAAGACGGCGACGCGTGGGATTATGTCGTGATCACCCATCTTGGACCAAAAGCGACAGTGGAGGCTGCGGGAACGGCTGTGCCGCCGGACAAACGTGACTTGAGCGCCTGGCACACCGATACGTTCGTGAACGGTCCTTCATGGGAGGAGTTTACGCGAGCTATGGGCATTGATGCGGACTCAAAATCCAAGACGACAGGCTCGGTTTACGTTGTCTCTTATTATCGCCCTGCTCCCGGTCATCGCGAGCAATTGGAAAAGGCGCTAAGCGAAGTGCCAAGCGCACCGAGCGACACAACTGCTGGAAACGTGTTGATGCAGCATCTGGAGGGTTCTAATTGGACGTTCCTCAGCATCGCCCGGTACAATTCGTGGGACGATTTTGCGAAGGATTCGAAAAGCAGCGTCGCGGATACGACTAAGAAAGACAGCCCCTGGTCTCGTTTGCGTGATCACACCGATTTTCACACCGACACTTTAACCGATCGCATCGCCCCGTAACTCGGGCTGGCACGCACGGGTAGGGCTATTGCCCACAATCGCTAGGTTCGGAGCAGCGTATTCCAAGTGTTGTTGAAGGTCCTGCCTTCGCGGACTGGCTCCAGTCTAAGTTCGTCTTCGCGGCCGTTGGCCTCTGATAAAGGACCTACCTGGCTTCCACTTGGAAGCACGAGCGATCAAGATCTAACACATCTACGTATCATGATGCGTCAATTTGTTACTTGATCCGCCGACCAAATGCCGTTTTAGTTGCCGAACGTCATGGCTACTAATGGGCTTCATCCTCTGGAATCACTGATGCGCCAGCGCATCGTCGTGCTCGATGGCGCCATGGGCACGATGATCCAGTTCTACAAATTGTCCGAGTGGGAATATCGAGGGAAACGTTTTGGCGATTGGAGAGGCAAGGATCTCAAAGGAAGTCTAGAGCTCCTGAACTTAACGCAGCCGCAGGTCATCGAAGAAATTCACTCCGACTACCTCGATGCCGGCGCGGACATCATCGAAACGAACACCTTCAGCGGAACAACGATTGGGCTGCATGATTTTCTATTTCAAGGCGAACCGACATCCGGTCGCAAGGATCAGGAATTCTTCCAGCGCGTGGTGGACGATGCTGATCTTCGCACGCTGGTTCATGAGATTAATTTCGAAGCAGCTAAAATCGCGCGCCAAGCCGCCGAACGGATCGCAAATGAAACAGGCCGGCAGCGATTTGTGGGTGGGTCAATGGGGCCTCTTCCGGTTGCAGCCTCCATTTCACCCGACGTAAACGACCCAGCGTTTCGCGCGGTGTCATTCGATCAACTTTGCCAGACCTATTTTGATCAGGCAGAAGCGCTGCTCGAAGGCGGCGTCGATCTTCTCATCGTGGAGACGATTTTCGACACCCTCAATGGAAAGGCTGCATTATTCGCGATTACTGATGCATTGGCGAGAACAGGGCAAAGCGTACCGTTGATGATCTCGGGCACAGTGATCGACAAATCAGGCCGCAACCTCAGTGGACAAACCGTCGAAGCGTTCCTCATTTCAATGACACACGCGCAGCCGCTTATCCTCGGTTTGAATTGCGCGCTCGGTCCGGACGAAATGGAACCGTTCATCGAAGAACTTTCCCGGATTGCCCCATTTTACCTGAGCGCTTATCCGAACGCCGGTCTGCCCGATCCGTTGTCGCCGACAGGATTTCCTGAAACGCCAGAATCATTCGCGCCCAAGATTGCTGCCTGGGCTGCAAACGGCTGGCTCAACTTAGTGGGCGGTTGCTGCGGAACAACGCCGGAACACATACGTTTAATGGTAAACGCAGTGCGCGACTGTCAGCCGCGCGTTTTCATCCCTCCTTCTGAGAAAAGTCGAAACATCCCGTGGAAAAAAGCAGTCGTATAATTTCGCAAAATCCTTCCATTTCGGTTCGCTGCGCTCAGGATGACCACAGTTCGACCGCCTTGGAACTGTCCGGACTCGAACCGCTCAAGATCACGCCCGAATTCGGTTTCGCGGTGATTGGGGAGCGCACCAATATCACGGGTTCGCCAAAATTTTCTCAGCTGATACTCGCCGGTGATTTTGAGGCGGCCGTCGCCGTAGCGCGTCAACAGGTGCTGGGGGGCGCGAACCTGCTCGACGTGAACATGGACGAAGCAATGATCGATTCAGAAGCCGCCATGACTCGCTTTCTCAACCTAATCGGCAGTGAACCGGAAATCGCACGGATTCCGATCGTCGTTGACAGCTCCAAGTGGAGCGTAATCGAAGCCGGACTTAAATGCCTGCAAGGAAAAGCAGTCGTCAACTCTATCAGCCTAAAAAACGGTGAAGAGGAATTTCTCCATCAGGCGCAAACGATCAGGCGATATGGCGCGGCGACTATCATTATGGCGTTCGATGAGAAAGGTCAGGCGGACAATTTTCAGCGAAAAATCGAGATCTGCGCGCGCGCCTATGACCTGCTCACCAAAAAAGCGCATTTTCCGGCGAGCGATATCATTTTCGATCCAAACATTCTGACGATCGCGACCGGCCTGGAGGAGCACCGTAATTACGCGGTCGATTTCATTGAAGCGACCCGCTGGATCAAATCGAACCTGGCGTGCGCGCGTGTCAGCGGCGGAGTGAGCAACATTTCGTTTTCCTTTCGGGGCAACAATACTGTCCGCGAGGCGATGCACGCCGCTTTTCTATTTCATGCAATCCGCGCAGGCCTGGATATGGCGATAGTTAACGCCGGCCAACTGGCGGTGTACGAAGAAATCGAACTCGATCTACGGACACGAGTCGAAGACGTCTTATTCAATAGGCGCGATGACGCAACAGAACGTTTGATCGAATTCGCTGAACGCGTAAAAGCGAAGGGCAAGACGCCGGTCGCCGATGAATTGTGGCGAAAGCAACCTGTGGAAGAGCGCCTCAAGCATGCGTTGATCAAGGGCATCGTCGATCACATCGATACCGATACCGAGGAAGCCCGTAGCCAATACAAGCGCCCGCTCGAGGTGATCGAAGGTCCGCTAATGGCTGGAATGAGCGTGGTCGGCGATCTGTTCGGCTCGGGAAAAATGTTTTTGCCACAAGTCGTGAAGAGCGCGCGGGTGATGAAAAAAGCTGTGGCGTACCTGATGCCGTTCATGGAAGCGGAGAAATCCGCGAATGCCAAACCGCAGGGACGCATTGTTATGGCCACTGTTAAAGGCGACGTGCACGACATCGGCAAAAACATTGTCGGAGTGGTTCTGCAATGTAACAACTACGAGGTTATCGACCTTGGTGTCATGGTCCCCGCTGTGAAGATCCTCGACACAGCGCGTGAGAAAAACGCAGATGTGATCGGCCTGAGTGGTCTGATTACCCCTTCGCTTGACGAGATGGTTCACGTCGCACAGGAGATGGAGCGCGAAGGATTCCGCTTGCCGCTCCTGATTGGCGGAGCAACCACCAGTCGCGCGCACACCGCGGTGAAGATCGCGCCGCATTATCGCTCCAGCACTGTGCACGTGCTGGATGCGTCGCGCGCTGTAGGTGTGGTAAACGCGCTGCTCAATGAGCAATTGAAATCGGACTTCGACAGGAAGACCTGCGACGAATACGAGCGCTTGCGCCGCGAGTATTCTGCAAAAACGGAGAGCAAAAAACTACTGTCGCTTGAGCAAGCGCGCGCAAATCGAATGCCGATTGACTGGAACAGCTATGTGCCACCGCAACCGGAATTTCTGGGAGTGCGCGTTGTAAAAACTGTCATGCCGACCGAAGTCGAGGAATTCCGTGGAAGGACCTCCAAGCTAACCCAAGGGGATCCTTCAACGTCGCTGCGCTCTGCTCATGGTGACATGGTACACGCATTTTCGTTGTCCACGCTGATCGAATACATCGATTGGTCGCCGTTTTTCCACGCATGGGAACTGCGCGGTCGTTACCCCGCGATCTTCGATGACCCGAAAATCGGTGAACAAGCGCGCGAACTCTTCGATGATGCCAATGACCTGCTCCAGCAGATCGTCGCGAAAAATCTTCTGGTTCCACGCGGCGTTTACGCTTTCTGGCCGGCAAACGGAGTCGGAGACGATGTCGACCTTTACATGGATGAGGTGCGCACCGAAAAGATGGCCACGTTTTATTTTCTGCGTCAGCAAATGCAAAAACCGACGGGACAATTTAATCACTGCCTTGCCGATTATGTTGCGCCTAACGAGCCTCAATTAGCGCTCAACACTCAACGTTTTGACTATCTTGGCGGGTTTGCGGTTTCAATTCATGGCGCGGATGAACTCGCCGAAAAGTTTAAGCGCGAGCACGACGACTACAGCGCGATCATCAGCAAAGCGTTGGCAGATCGATTAGCTGAAGCGTTTGCTGAATATTTGCATAAACAGGCCCGCATTGCGTGGGGATTTGGGCGGCTCGAGGAACTGTCCAATGCCGACCTGATTCGTGAAAAATATCGCGGCATTCGTCCGGCGGCCGGTTATCCTGCCTGTCCCGATCACACGGAGAAACGAACATTGTTCGATTTGCTCGATGCTGAGAACAGCGCCGGCATCAAACTTACAGAATCGTTTGCAATGCATCCGGCTGCCAGTGTGAGCGGGCTTTATTTTTCGCATCCGCAGGCAAAGTATTTCGGGGTCGGGCAAATCGGACGCGACCAGGTTGCGGACTATGCGGCGCGGCGCGGCGAACCAGTTGCCGTAGTCGAGAAACACCTCGCGCCAAATTTAGGATATAAATAATGGCTGCGCCCCCCAAGATGCGCAACGAAGCTAATCATGTAATAATTCCGCTTAACCCGGGGCGTAGCTTAGCTTGGTAGAGCGCGTGGTTTGGGACCACGAGGTCGGAGGTTCAAATCCTCTCGCCCCGATCTGAGATTTCAGAAATGCAGTTACGTCACGTGCTGCGATGAGCACTTCTTCCAGTCGCGATAATCGACGAGCGGTGTGCGAAAATTTTGCCGAAGAAATGAGCCGTTTTCCGTCCCGTTATTGCATTACGGGGTATGAAAACATTC
>DASTMV010000184.1:0-4381 GCA_035713885.1 Candidatus Udaeobacter sp.
CCAGCGCGAGTAGCGAATAGCTTTCTCCCGTGGTTTCGAGATCCTCCGGCAAGTTCAAGGGGAGACCGACCGCCAGCGGCATGGGATCGTAGCCCGTATAAACCGGATGGAAGGCGTTGAGTGGTGGCAAAGCATTAAAAATGGAATGCGTTCGGTCATTTTCCCGTTCGTACTCACCCGAAATTAACAGTTGGTTTTTGACAGTCGGGAAGCCAGTGCCCAACGGAACCACTTTCTTTTCCTTGCTGGTAACAGCGGCGACTGCTCCACCATCGTAAATCGTCCAGGTAAAGAGTTGATCCAATCGTACATCTTGATTCTCCACATGTGTCGCTCCGATAACCGACTCGCGGCTCACCAGCCCAGTCACCGGATCTACTGTCGGTTCGCCGTTAAAATTGGCGATGTTGACGTAGTGGGTGTCGTTGTCGGAATGCCGTCCGTGAAAGGACAGAGTCGTCACAACGTTATCCGTCCATTTATGTTCGAGAGTAAGCAGACCACGAAAGGTGTTGATATGGTAATTGGCGAAATCCGGTTCGCCAAGATAGCGGCTGTAAGGCACACCGGGCAGCACATGCCCATCCACGTAAGGCAGTCCCGGGTTATTCAATCCAAGATCGTGTGAATACTCTCCGCGAAAAATGAACGTGGTCTGCGGAGTGATTTGCCAAAGCAGGGATGGCGCCACGAATTCTCGCTCGCCATATACAAAATCAATGAATGAATTCTTGGTGTCGTATGCAGCATCCAATCGCAACGCCAATTTCGCCGCCATTGCGCTCCAATTTGCATCCAGCTCGGTGCGATAGAAATCGTAGGAACCGAATTGCTGTGTCAGGCTCGCGGTATTCCCAAAAAAGGGTATCCGCGTAATGTAGTTCACAATCCCGCCCGGCTCGCCGCGTCCATAAAGAAGCCCCGCGGGTCCGCGGAGAATTTCGATGCGCCCCAAATTTGCGACATCAGTGGGACCAGTCGCAGAAAATCCAATATTGGATGCGTGACCTGCGCGGAAACCGTCCTTGAAAACATCCTGCTGCAAAAATCCGCGAATCAGGTAATCCTCGCCAAAACCATTGAAAGCTCCAGACTCCACCACGCCTGCCGAATCTTTGATCGCTTCCTGCGGATCGTCTATCGCGCGATCCTCAAGCGTCTGGCGATTGATAACGCTGACGGAGCGATCAGTGTCTAGAATTGCCTGGGGAATCCGCGTTGCCGTCGTTGCATCAAGGACCGGAAGCTCCGACTCGAAAGCCTGGCCATAAACCGTGACTCGCGAGAGCGAATCGTCAGTTTGCCTGTTGCCTGGGGATGGGGACTGCGATGGTGAAGCTTGTTGCGCAAAAGTATCACCCAACCAGATCCAAGAAAGAATGCCGATGAGTTGAAGCGAAATCGATCTATACATATCCACCCAATCGTCACCGATTTGCGCATTTCCATGCTACTGTTCCGTTGCGAAATTTTGACGGTGGGTTGCAGCTGCCGACTATAGATCCGCAGTCTCGCTAGCCGCGCTTCCGCTCCGCTCGTGGAGCTAAGCGATTGAACTCCGGTGCTAACAGAAATAGATGCAACAGCTTGGTCGTTTACAAGCTTGCCCGAAACGCAAGATAATCTACCAATTAAACGCACGCAGAGTTCGCCCCTGCTTTCGGGGAACCGTTGAAGATCGCTCCTAGCAACGTGATTGCGATTTCCTACGCCAGTGTATGTGTTCTGTGCCTGCTTGCTGCAGCAGTCATCGCTTTTCATTTGTGCAAAACTTGCAAACCTGTGGTCGCACGACTTGGCGGTTTGAGTTGGACGCGAGACGATTTCTGTCGCGGCTGGTTGATTACCGGCGACACCGGTTCAGGTAAAACCCGCTCAGGCATCACGCCTCTGCTCCATCAGGTTTTTAAGAACCAGACCACGTGGGGCGGCCTGTGTATCGACGACAAAGGAATTTATTGGGAAACCCTCTCCGAGATGGCCAAACACTTCGGTCGCGAGGACGATCTTATTTTGCTCCAAGTCCGACCGGATGGCGCGGCGAACACATGGCAACCCCGACATACTTACAATCTGACTTCCGATCGCACGATCCCGTACAACACCTTCGCAAAAGCCATCGTGGACACTGCTTCGTCGTTGGGCCAGGCAGGCGACAAAGCGTTTTTCAAGAACCAAGCGCAGACGCATATCGCCGCTGCTTTGGAAACTCTGCGCGAGATCGGCGCCGATGTGACGCTGGAAAACGCGTACCATCTTCTTCTCGATCAAAGCGACCTCGACGAAGCGATGACCGATCTCGCGTCTAGTCATCAAACACTGCGCCGGCGCGAACTCGCGGAGCATTTCATCAACCGCTTTCTCTCTCAGCCTCCAGAGCAAATCGGCGGCGTGAAAGAAACGATTGCCAATTATCTCCAGCCATTCATAACTCCCGAGATCGCGCAAGTTTTCTGCGCGGCTGGAAACAGTTTCGACTTCTCTGATCTGGATCGCGGCAAGATCGTTTGCGTGGCGATGCCACAAAAATTTCAGATGGAGCGACGTTACATCAATACATTTCTAAAAATGCTCTTCTACACTCACACTCTGCGCCGCTTCGATAAGCCGACAGAGGAGCGTCAACACAACAATCTGCTTATCTTGTGGGCGGACGAAGCACAGCGTTTCGTCACTGCGAGTGAAGACGGCATGAGCGATTACAACTGCATCGACGTGATTCGCGAAGCGCGCGGAACCGTCGTCGCCGCCGCCCAATCATCAACTTCATTCATTCCTCCGCTTGGCCGCGAGAAAGCGCGCGTCTTCACTTTGAACCTTCGCAATCGTCTCATCTTCAAAGCCGCCGACGAAGAAGGGGCGGTTGAGAGCGCCGATTTCCTCGGAAAAAAGCGCGTCATCAAAAAATCATGGGGCTACCACAGCGGAAAAATGTCCCGAAACTATTCCGAGCACGAAGAGCACAAAATCAAACCGCACGTCCTGCGAAGTCTCCGCAAACACACGGCCGTTGTCGCTCATTGCGAGCGCGGCCACCGTCGCAAGCTGCTCCCGCCAATCGAGCCAGGCGGAACTGTGTCACCTTGGTTTAGGCGATCTTTCATTCCTGCATGCCGACGCCGGTGTAACTAGCGCGAAGATTTGGTCGCCCATTTTTCGCGCGTCAAGGGCAACTTCGACGGCAGCGAGAGCGTCGCCATCAGAACTCGTCCAATCGCGGAGATTTTCGACACCGGCAGCGCCTGCCATGCTGGCATCGAAGAAAACGGAACTAATTACTGACCCTGCGGGGACACGCATATTTTGATGAATCCGCAATGAAATCGATCGCGCTGCATCGTTCGTTACGGCAGTTAGCACACGCAGCCGAGCAACCGGAGGCGCGGTTGGAAAAAGCTGCGTCTGGGGTGATTCCATCGCGGCGATTTCGACAATCTTGTAGCCCAAACCCGCTTTGATGAAGATCGTTGGGATATCACACCGGCTAACGCAAGCGTTCAGCGTTGACTCGAAGCTTGCATCAGGGCAAAACCGCTCACGCACCTTTTCGACGCCGCTAAACGTGACACGCCCGTTTACGCTGAGCTCTTCATCTAGCAGAGGACGAAATAGTGGATCAAAAAAAGCGAGGTCACTCGCGACCAGATCCGTCAAGCGTTCGAGCGGGTCAGCCAAACTGCCCGATATCTTCGTTCGATGGAATGGCAATTCGTACTGCTCTGCTGCGGTAATGCAGTGAACAACCTCATGCCATAGTGTGAAAAACCGCCGGTAACGCTTGTCGCCTCGACAGTCAACGACTGCTACCCAGCAAAAGCGACTTCCGATCCGCTTGTTGAGCCGAATTAGCACACCGTATGTGCTGTCGTTGAGGTCCTGATCCAAGAATGCAAACACTGGCTCGCGAGCCGCAACATAATGGGACGCCATGTCCGTTAGTTCGGCGTCGGACCAAATTTCGTGGACGGTGAGATTCAGTTTCTGGCAGACGACTTTCTCGAGTTGGCGAACGTCTGTGATCTTGGCCAGTCCATGAATGGATCGCCGTACCCGCTCTAAACAGTAGTCCCGGATTCCGGCGACAGGATCGTTGTCCTCGATTCCCAACGTGTTCGCAAGGCTGATCACCTTTGGCTCTAGAGCAAGGGCCTTCATTTCAAGTATGGCTTAAGGACGCGATAAAACGTCTTCCAATCAAACCCTTCGAGATCCTCCGATCTCATGCCATCGCTGCGGTGCGAGACAATTTGGCGTCGAGCATCCAACAGCATCATCGTTTGGTTTACTGACAGCTGCTCCTCCTTAGCAAACGCTAGCAGTGATGCTGGAATTCTTACTTCTCCTTCGGTCCCGGCGCTCCCTCGACCAGTCGTCAGGAACT
>DASTMV010000185.1:0-6472 GCA_035713885.1 Candidatus Udaeobacter sp.
CCTCACAATCACTCTCGTTGATGTGAGTGACGGAACCACCACTGGAAATGTTTCAATACCGATGCATGTGCTGCTCGGCGACACCACCGGCAATGGCACCGTCAACGCCTCCGACGTATCGCAAACCAAATCTCAGTCGGGTCAAGTCGCCACGGCATCAAATTTCCGCACGGATGTGACTGTCACCGGTGTTATCAATGCCAGCGATGTCAGCCTGGTGAAATCAAAATCCGGCAACGGTTTGCCGTAATCAGTTACAATCAGTCAAGCGAGACCCACGCTAACACATGCCGGATTCTCTACTTCGGCCGCATTCTACGCCTTCGCGGCTGCGAAGAAAAAAATCGTTCAAGCATGTCCGTTTTCAGCCGGCCATTTCGCATTGCTCGATATGAAAACAATCCGGCCATTTTTGCTCGCGCTTGCTGCTGTGTTGGCAACTTACGCCAGCGTCCCTGCTCAAACCGTTGTCAATTCTACGTGGCTAGGCGACGGCAGCACAAATTTCAAAAACGGCGATTGGAATGACTCGACGTTGTGGAGTCCGGCAAATGTTCCGGGCACAGATCCGGGTTTCCTTTGGGATGTAACCATTCCTTACCAGGCCGTTCCAAATGCCGCCGGGTTTAACGGACCAAATCTGAACGTTGATGTGACAGTGCGAAACTTAACGCTGGTTAATCGCGCCTACGTCGATGCGCAACCGACTTCCCATAATCTGACAGTGACGGGCACCACAAGTTTCACTGTCGAACCGGGCCACGACGGTGAGTACGGCGTACTTTGGTGCTTCGGAAGCACTTACACGCTCGGAACGCTGGCGAATTATAACGCTGCGACTCATACTTTCGAAAACGGCTGGATCGCTTCCTTCGCCGAAGGCTTCGCTGGAGGACAAGGCGGCACCGTGCAGTGGCATAACGCGGATGTCGTGACAAACAATGGCATCCTCCAGCTTGCCGGGCCGACTTCGCAAATGTTGAACCAGGACAATGGCAATGACGCACTGGAGCATCTTTCCACCAACAACGGCGAGTTGCTTTTTACCGATGGTGCGAGCTTTACCACGGCAGGAAATTTCACGAACAATTTTGTCGTCGGTATCGGGGGACAGGGAACAACTATCTTTACTGTCACGGGTTCGCTTACCAACTATGATCCCGGTAGCCACACACTCAGTGGCGGCCAATGGAGTATCGATGTCAGCGGCGACGACACGGCCACGGCCACGCTGCGCTTTCCCAACGCTGACATTCGGACTCTTTCCAATGCCATCATTACCTTAAGAGGCGCCGGTGCTTCCATTCAAGATAGTCTTACTGGCCTGAACGGTTTGAGAAATTTGCAGGGTATTCAAGGAGGCAACCTAACGAGTGGTGGAACTCTTACCATCACACCTAATGGGGGTACGTTCACCAATGACGGTGGCGTGCATACGATCGATGACGGCGCCCACGTTACGATTGATGGGAATCTCAGTGTCATTAACGGCGGAACGCTCACAATCAATGCTCCCACCGATAACAACAGCACAATTTTGACCGTGAATGGCTCGACCTTGATGGCCGGCACGAACCAGGACATGGGGGGGCAACCAGGCGTTACCACGATCCACGCGACCGAAGCACACTTCATCAATGGCATCGAGTATCGCGGCGCCGCTCTCACCGGAACGGGAACCGTTTATGCCGATATCCTCTTTACCCAGAACGCTCATCTCCAACCGGGCCACTCACCGGGTCAGCTCACTTTTGTAGGAAATGTGAACCTGGATAACTCAACGACCACCGAGATCCAGATTGGCGGCACCAGTCCCGGCGATCAATTTGATCAGATAAACCAAAGCGGCGGCTTGTTCACCCTAGGCGGCACGCTCGACCTGAGCGTGATTGATGGAGCGGAAAACTCCATCACTTCCTCAGATACGTTCGATATTATCACCTCCAGCCAGATGCTGGCGGGTAACTTCGATAACGTCATAAGCGGCGAGCGTCTCTACACTTCCGATGGCATCGGAAGTTTCATCGTTACTTACACCGAACAAGATAAGGTGACGCTCAGCGACTTCGCGCTCGTCCAGAGACTTACCGGTGCAGTATCGCGACGAAACCACGGTGGGGTTGACTACGATATTCCGCTTGCTCTCAGCGGTAACCCCACCGTGGAATGCCGCAACACCGGAGGTAATTACACGCTCATCTTCACGCTCGTTAACGATATCGTAAGCGGTAACGTGGACTTGGCGACACAGGGCAGCGGCGACCTTGCCGGACCTCCGGTTTTCAAGGGCAACACCATCCAGGTAGACCTAACCGGAGTCACCAACCAGCAGACGATCACTGTCTACCTAACGAATGTGACTGATAACTTCGATCAGGTTCTGCCGGACACTGCCGTTAGCATGAGCATCCTTATCGGCGATACCAGCGGTAACGGAATCGTCAACGCTTCCGATGTTTCACAAACAAAGGCCGCGGTCGGCCAGCCGGTGTCTAATGCAAATTTCCGCCGGGACGTAACCGTCAATGGGGTCATCAATGCGAGCGATGTTAGCCTGGTCAAATCCAAGTCAGGAAACGGCCTGCCGTCGACTTCGCGAGTCTTGAATGGACCGACTAAGACGCATGCCAAATAGGTTCAACACAAACCACGCAGCTCCGAGACGCGACGGAAATATCTCCGTGCGGTTACCTCGCTTTGGAAAGTTTTCCAAGCTTCGCTTCCGCTTCAATCAAATCGCGTCGAGTGGCAGCATTGGCTGAATCCGCTTTGTTGATTGCTTCCAGGAGACGGATGGCATCCTGATAATGCTCCGCTGCTTCTGCGCGCGATGTTGGATCTTCGCCTAACAAGTCGGCGAGATGCACGTGACTGACGGCAAGCGAATGTTGCGCCAGCGTATTTTGCGGGTCGGCCCCGAGCAGGCGATGGAAGATCTCAAGAGACTTCCGTCGATTTTCCAGGGCCGATCCCACATCGCCTGTTGCAGTCATGACATTTCCGAGTTTTTCGTAGGCGATCGCCGCATCGCGAACAATCGGCATGTCGTTGGGAAACTCTGCCGCGAGCGGGACGCGAATTTCAGCTGAGCGTTTGTATTCGGCGAGCGCGGCCGGCACGTTATTCTGCGCTTCGAGGACAGCGCCTATGCGTTCGTGGATCATGCCAAGAAATCGCCGTGTCCTCGTGTCTGCGACGGCAGTAGAACGAAGCGACTCGAGAATTTTTGCGGCCGCCTCGTAGTTCTGCATCGCTCCCGCCTGATCGCCAAGGTTCGCGTAGTTCGGATTGCCAAGAACGTCTCCGGTCTTGAGGTAGCTGATCGCAACGGAACGTTGTTCATCGGCTGAATCCGGATGCGCAGCCGCCAGCTCCTTGAAAATGTCGAGAGATCTTCGGGCGTTAGCCGCAGCACGATCGAGTTGATTAGTCTCGACCTCGACGTCCGCCATTTTCTCATAGAGTAACGCCAGCGGTCGCCGTGTCCCGACATCGCCAGTTATGACGGGCCATTTTTTTGCGATCGCGAGTGCCTTGCGGTAACTATTCAGAGCGCCCTCCGTATTACCCAGGTTCGCGTCGCGCGGATTGCCCTGCACGTTGCCGGCTTTTAGGTAGGCCATCACCACCTCACGTTGCAGTGAAAGGTCGGCACCCCCTTCGAGTGCCAGACTATCGAGATACTCGATAGCACGTTGAATGATCAATTGCCGGGCGGAAGTCGAGCCCGGCAAGTTTTCAATCGCGGAATGAATTTCAAATAAATAGGAGTTCGCCAGCTTCCGGACATCGTTGAAGCGGCGCTCGGCCCGCGCACGTTCGCGATGCGCGACGTATGCCTGCCAACTGGTGGTCGCCATTCCCACGAGAAGAGCGAGAGCTATTAGCGCGGCGGCCACTACGCCCACCTTGTGTCGCCGGATGGCTTTCGAAGTGCGGTAGCTCCAGGTATCCTGGCGCGCGATGACAGGCAAACCTTCGAGATGCCGCCGGATGTCACTCGAGAATTGCGCGACTGAAGCGTAGCGACGCGTTGGCTCCTTGCGCATTGCCATAAGCACAATGTTGTCGACATCTCCAAGAAGTAACTTCTGCGTTCGATGCTCGAGGTTCGGCGTTGGATGTTTTCCGAGTGCGGTGCTTGGTTTGGCTGGTTCGTCTTCGCAGATCGCACGCGACAACTCATCGGGACGTTGTGTCTTTAGCCGGTAGGGCTTTTGGTCAGTTAGTAATTCATAAAGCACTACACCTAACGAGTAGATATCGGTCGCTGTGGTGACACTTTCTCCTTTCAGCTGCTCAGGACTCGCATATTCCGGCGTGAGCGCCTTCATTTCGGTGATGGTCTGCGCAAAGGCGAGCGCGGGATCTGGATCGAGCAGCTTGGCGATGCCGAAATCGAGCAGCTTCGGTTCTTCCTCGACTGTGACAAGGATGTTCGACGGCTTTATGTCGCGATGCACAACCAGATGCTGGTGAGCGTAGTGAACTGCGCCGCAAATTTTGCGGAAAAGTTCGAGTCGGCTGCGAAGCGACAATCTCTTTTCGTTGCAGAACTGGTCGATTCGTATTCCCTCGACATATTCCATGGCGAAAAATGGGATGCCTTCGGCCGTGATGCCGCTGCCGTAGAGCTGTGCGATGTTTGGATGGTTGAGGCTGGCTAGGAGAAATTCTTCGCGCTGAAAGCGGCGCACGATGTCTTCGCTATCCATTCCCCGCCTAACGAGTTTGAGCGCAACCCTGCGATGCAGTTGCCGATCCTGGGCAAGGTAAACATCGCCCATTCCACCGCTTCCGATGAGCGAAAGGACTTCGTAATCGCCGATGATTTGCCCAGCGGGATGAGTACTATCGCGGACAAAGGTTTCCGCTGCGAGATGCAATGCCGGCTCCTCTATGAACCTGGTGACGTGCTTCTGATGCTTGAGTAACGATTCGATTTCCGCGCGCATCGCCTCGTCCGATCTGCATTCCTCATCGAGAAATGCCTTCCAATCCTCAGGCGCAAGCTCGATCGCGGACTTAACGACTTCCGCTATGCGCTGCGCTCGCTCGTTCATCTAGATTTCACACAAAGTCCACAAAGGAAACACATGCTCAACTTCCCGGTCTCCGTTGTGGCCGCCCTGCGAGATATCAATCATTTCGCGCGGCACCTGCGCTCAGCGCACGGCGCAGCCAGAGCTTGGCAAAATTCCAATCGCGCAAAACGGTTTTTTCTGAAACATCGAGGACTTGTGCGATTTCGTTCGCTTCCAATCCGCCGAAGAATTTCAATTCCACGACCATGGCTTCGCGCGGATAAGTGCTGGCAAAACTTTGCAGCGCATCATCAAGGGCGACAAGATCCGGCTGGCATTCTTGCGAGAGTTCTCTTGTTTCATCGAGGTAAAGCTTCTCTAATTTGCCGCCGCGCTTCTGCGCATTATGCATTCGCGCATGCTGGACAAGGATCCGCCGCATCAGATGCGCAGCAACGCTGGAAAAGTGAGCCCGATCCTTCCAACTCGCATGGTCCTGATTAACTAGTTGAAGGTAAGCTTCGTGGACAAGCGCGGTCGGTTGCAGGGTATGATCGGGCCGCTCGCGCCGTAAATATCCTTCCGCCCGCCGACGCAAATCTTCATAGACCAGCGGCATCAGCCGGGCAGCAGCGTCGCTGTCACCAGCGCTCCAGCTTCGAAGGATCTGTGTCACTTCGTCCCCAGCCGGTTTGTCCATAGGTCCATCTTATCCTCTTACCAAAAATAATGGAAGGGTCGTGAAAGTATGTCGGTTTCGCCCGCCGAATCGCGCCGTTG
This sequence comes from Candidatus Udaeobacter sp., assembly GCA_035713885.1. Taxonomy (GTDB): domain Bacteria; phylum Verrucomicrobiota; class Verrucomicrobiia; order Chthoniobacterales; family UBA10450; genus Udaeobacter. Next base: position 5,805 of record DASTMV010000185.1, read on the forward strand.
GTGATGGAGGGCTATCAACCGCAAAGGCTTAGCTTAGGTCGCCCCCCGTCGTTCTCAAAACAGCCGGCTAAAATATGAAAGCGAAAATCAAACCCACCGCTGCTCTTCTCATCATCGTCACTACCCTGTCATTACAGCAACCCCGGCGCAACCCCAGGGCCAAATCGCCGGTGGGGTGGAGCAAGATCGTGTGGTTAGAACTATTTGTTAGGTGCGATACTTCAACACTCGGTCGCGAGGCGTCCTTACAATGAAACGCGCGGTAAATAAATGCCGCGCGTTTCCCGCTTCCACCACGCGCCGGTAGCAGCGCGCTCGGCGCTATCGGTGAAATGATAGTCGTAAAGAACGGCGCGGATGTAATGCGGTGGGTCGTTTGGAAACGGGTTACGTGCCAGTAGCTTTGTTACCGCCGGTGAGTTTTTGAGCAACTGACCAATGAACCTAACGAACCAAGGATTGTCATGGTAGGTTCCAAACACGGCAAACCACATTTGCCAGTCCAGCCGCGGCTGGTGCGGCGCGACCCAACCCGGGGCGCGCTTCACATCGCCCGGTTTCCACTTGAACTCGTACTCGCGCCAATCATTTCCATCTTCACTCCCTTCGATAACAATTTCCGCGCGCTCTTTCGTCATGACGCGAAACAACCCGTAACCGTTTAGAAT
>DASTMV010000186.1:0-25958 GCA_035713885.1 Candidatus Udaeobacter sp.
TTCCGGCCGCAGCGCGATTACCAGGCAAACATTCGAGCGATTAAGAGAAGTTTTTCAGTGCTCGCCGGTCAAAACGATGAGGTGTCATACGCCGACCGGTTTGCAGCCGTTTTCAAGGCAGCTGGCAAAGACGTTCCGGTGACAATTCTCCCGGGGATCGACCACATCTCACTCACGCTTGATCCAGTCGCTATCCAAGCAGCAATCGCGGCGGTCGAAACCATGGATCACAAAAGCCTAACTAGGTGATGCAACGAAATCCGGATCGTCCTTATGCTGAGATTTGAGAGCATTCAGCGTCATTTCTCATTCGCGCGGTCGCTGATCTTGTGTCTCGTTAGGCGTCATGCATTCTCCTGCCGAAAGCCTCCTGCCCCATCGGTTCGACGGTGGTTGCCTTCGCCGCTTGCGTCGCTCTGACCTCGATGCGTTTCAGGCTTACCGAAGCATTCCCGAACTGGGCCTCTATCAGGGCTGGTCGACAATGAATGAGGCCGAGGCATTGGCGTTTCTCGTCGAGATGGAGGCGAGCCCCCTATTTCGGCCGGGGCATTGGGTCCAGCTAGGCATTGCCGATCCACACACAGAGGTTCTTCTTGCCGACATCGGCCTTCGGTTGTCCGAGGACAGTCAAGTTGGGGAAATTGGCTTCACGCTCGTCCCATCGGCGCAGGGCCGTGGCGTCGCGAGCGCGGCAGTGCGGGCAGCACTCCAACTGCTTTTCACAGTCACACCGGTGTTGCTGGTCCTTGGTATCACGGATGCCCGAAACACCCGAAGCATTCGACTTCTTGAGCGTGTGGGTTTTGAGTTCCAAGAAACCCGCAAGGCGGTATTTCGCGGCGAGGAGTGCATAGAGCAGGTCTTTGTGTTGCCAAGGTTATGACGCCTAACCATACTGCTACAGCGAACCTTGGCGAGCCGATCTGTTCGGGCCTTGGTTCTGCTGCCGGGGGTCGTTATCGTTCAGCCCGGTCGCTGAGCTGTTCTCGTTAGATGCTCAGCGAAATGATCGACTGCTTCAGTTGCGAATCGCAGTTCTGAGGGCAAATGCTAAGATCGCCATGTCATATATGAGTCTTGCCGAACTCGCGTCACTTGCCAGCAGCGTCGCCGTTGTGGTTTCGCTTCTCTTTCTTGGCCTGCAGATACGGCAATCCAATCGCAACCAAAGATCCCTAATGCAACAGGGACGAAGCGCGCGCAACGTCGAACTCCTCTCTCGCCTGAGTGATTCCAGGGTTAGCGACGTCATATCGCGCGCCGCCAACGGCGAAAGTCTGACCGATCAGGATTGCTTCGTCTTGTACGGTTACCTGACTTCGGTATTTTGGAGCTACGAAGATTGCTTCTTTCAGTTTCATTTGGGCATGCTGGATGCCAAGAGCTGGGCATCGGACGGTATCACCTTGAGGCGCTTGCTCGGCAACCCTGCCTATCGGGCGGTTTGGAGGTTCGCGCGGGGCGGGATCGGTGATGAATACAGGTCCTTTCTCGATGGACTCGCCGCCGAATCCAAACATAACGTCCCGCCCAATTTGCCCAACACGCTCCGGCAATACATCGCGGAAGAGAGAGAAGCGCTCCAGGAGTCGCAAGATGTTAGGCCTTGATTTCACGGCACAGAGACATTTAACCAGTCGATGGAGCGAACAGAGGACCGCTATGCGCTCCACTTTTAAAATGACTTTTACATTTCCACTCCGAGCGACGGGGGCTCTCGTCCGCCGTCGCTCATCTTATTCTCGTTAGATCTTCAGCAACGAAATGTCTCGACATCTTTGGCGCGCTTGCAGCAAAGGTCTTTTTAGTCATAGGAGCGGAGCGAAATGTTATTTCCGGTGGCCCTTACTCCTGTCCGTGCATCGGGTGGCTTCCCGGAGCGTAATGTGACTTATTCCGTCTCGCATGAAGCGGAACATGGGCGCGGCTCAATCTAAAACGACGAAGCTCGTCATTAGTTTGTTTTGCGGTTCAGGTTAGACCCCAGCGCACGCCACGTTCCAAAAGATTGAGTTGGAATCGGCAGTTAGGCCACAGCGTTAAGCACTCTTTTGCTGTTCCCTCGGGACAAGCGAAGTCGCTGCGTTGTTGAGCCCGAGTTGAGCGGCGCTACAGCGACGGGTATGGGCCTCTTAACTCTCGGTGTGCTATCCCTCGTCCTATCAGTGTATGCCAGTCTTGCCTCGTTCGCGCTATGCGCAGTCGAGGGCGCACCTAACCAATCGGCCACGACATATTGCGAGCTGCATCCGTGCGCCAGTGCATCATCGTTACTGTTCGCGGTTTGTTTGAAACTCTTCGACTGCGTCGGCAACGGACATGAATCGATTGATCCCTCCGAGCTTTCCGTCAACCCCTTCGTTACGCAAACGGTCGCGAACTGACGAACGCGGTTCGACCGCCTGGAATCGAATGCCTTTGGCCGTCAGTTCATCCGCCATGCCGGCAAGGGCGTGAGCGCTTTGCAAATCCACGCGTGGCGCGGCAGAAAGATCGAGCACAACCAGCTTGGGTGGCGTCGCTTCAGCGCGCACGCGTTTCAGAATTGATTCGCAGACGTTGTCCACGTTGAAGTACACGAGACCTGATTCAGGACGGAAAATGAGCACACCTGGGATCAGTTCGTTGTCTGGATGACGCTCGCGATCGGAGAACCGGCGGGTACCAGGGATCCGCCCGAGAAAGGCGACGTGCGGTCTGGATGCCGTTCGCAACAGTTGCACGAGGGAAATGATTGCGCCGATCATGACGCCTCGAAGCAGACCTGACCCGAGAACACCGAGGATGGCTGCCATCGCAACGACGAACTCAGTACGATCAGTTCGCCATAACTGTTTTAGCGTCGAAAGTTTGAACAATCCGGCAACCGCGACCAGCACCACGGCTGCGAGCACTGGCTGGGGCAAGGCGCTCAACAGATGCGAGAAGAACAGGACAACCATTAAAATGATTCCGGCAGCAAGGGCACCGGAAAGCGGTGTGCGCGCTCCGGCGCCTTCGTTTACCAGAGATTGCGACATGCCGCCGCTGATGGGAAAAGCGCGGCCAAATCCAGCCACCAGATTAGAAGCCGCAAGCGCCAGAAATTCCTGATTAGCGTCGAATCGTCCGCCGTGCTTGGCGGTAAACATTCGTCCGATCGCGGCGGTTTCCACAGCGCCTAACAGGAAGCAGGCAAGCGCCAGGGGAAGCAATTCGTTCAAGTCATGCCAGTAAACAGCAGGCATGCTGATTGGAGGCAATCCCTGGGGGACCGTGCCGAGCAGCTTTACTCCTCGTTCGCCTAACGAAAGGGCAGAAGCCGCCATTATACCGCCGATCACTACGAAGAGTGATACCGGTTTATTTTTCAAAAAGATCTTTCCCAAAATGAGCACAGCCAGCGCACTGCCTCCAACAAGCAGTGATACAGGATTTGTTTCGTGCAGATGCCTGAAAAAGTGGCCGCTGTTCTCCCAAAAATCGCCGTGTGCTCCGTGAAAACCCAAGAGCTTGGGCAATTGCGTGCTGGCCAGAAAAAGAGCGACCCCGCATTTGAAGCCCGTCATTACACTTTCGGAAATGAAATTTACAATGACACCTGCCTTAACGAGCCATGCGATGAACGCAATGGATGCGACGAGCAAGGCTGTGCCGGCAGCGAGTGCGCCAAAGCGCGTCGTATCACCACCGGTCATCTCGCCTAACGATGCGCCAATGAGCAATGAAATGGCGGAAGTGACGGTGACAACTGTGTGACGCGAACTACAAAACAGCCAAAATACCAGCCCACCAAACAGGCATGCGTAAAGTCCCGCTTCCGGCGGCAGATTGGCGAGTGAGGCATCGCCCAAACCGGCGGGAAGAAGATAGGCGGCAAGCGTGATCGCTGCGAAAACATCGCTGCGCAACCAGTTTCGGTCATAGGCCCGGATCCAACTCAATGCCGGAACAAAACGGGCGAGAGAGAATGTATTCATAGCGGCGATCGCCAGCGCTTCCGCCTTATCTCCTGCGGTCTTTTCGATGCCGCGTCTTGTAATCCCTGGCCCATGCGCGAGCTGCTTCCAATGGGTTGCCGTGCTCCTGGCGTTCAATCCACGCTTTGAGTCCTTCCTCGTTGATTGGCAAATCGAGAACTCGTGGTGGTCCGAATAGTTTCCCAAACGTCTCCATCACTTGAGTTGTGGTTGGGAAGACAATCTCGTCCATCGCCTCCGGCTTGCCTTGGGAAGCGTAGGCGTTGAAATCGACCCAGTATCCATCCGGACGGAGAACAAACATGCGTGTTTTTGGCAACGGATCGCGTGGCCCGACGCCGTTTTGCGTCACCAGATACGGTCCGCGTTCGCTGCTGGAACCCAGATTTAAAATCTGCGCGTCGCGATAGTTATTCGTAATTGTGCGCATTTAATAGACCGATTTGAGAATTTCTATCCTGCCGTCCAACACCAATTTCATCAACCATCGTAACTCCAGAAAACGTCTCCTGAAATGCCTCACAAAATCACGGACCCCACGTGCGGGCCACCAGATCCTTGTCATGCGTGATCATTTTACAATTCCACATTCATTGCGACGAGACATTTCAGCGCGATAGGCTTCCAAACACGCTCCACGGGAGTCGAAGATCTTATCGCTCCCGATGACATCGACCAGACCGAGTCGCTCCAGGTCCTTGTGCAAGTGTTCACTCACACGCGCCAACGCCAGGACAATGCTTATTTCTGCCAAATCATCGTGTAGCTCCTTCAGTGCCTCTCCAGCCGAATAATCGATGTCGGTGATGGCACCGCACTCCACCGCCAGCCACTGCACCGACGGCGATTCCGTAACCAACTTGAGCGCTTGCTCGGTGAAGCGTCCGGCATTTGCGTAGAACAAGTCGGCGCCGAACCAATACACAATCAATCCAGGTTCAGCGAACTTACCGGGGCCCACGCTGTCCATCTGCCAATGTTGAGTCGGATCTCGTAACATCAGTGCAGTGTGAGGATGATAACTATGACGCACATGTTGTAGCAGCGATAAGACCAATGCGAGCAAGATTCCCTGCTCGACCCCGATTCCTACAACGGTAATTGTGGTTACCGCCGCCAATGCAAATTCGCCCGGGGTCTTTCTGTAAATGTTAGCCATTCCGCGGTAGTCAATGAGCTTGATTCCGATCAAGAACACGATTGCAGCGAGGACGGCGTTCGGAAGATAACTGAGTGGCTTGGTTAAGAAGAGCAAGACCACCAATACGGTCATTGCCGTCGTCAGATGTGCGAGCTGACTTCGGCCGCCGCCCTCGTCCACCATCTCGGTCTTCGTCGGACTGCCGTTAACGACAAATGTGCCGCTGATCCCGGCGGCGATGTTAGCGGCGGCCAGGCCAACCAGATCCACGTTTTGATCGAAAGGTTCGCGATACCGTAGCGCGTAGGCTCTGGCCGTGGCTGCGCTCTGTGCCAGAACGACAATGAAACAGGAGAAGGAAATTGGCATCATAAGCCCAATATCGCTCCAGGAAACATGAGGCAATTCGAAGCGAGGCAGGCCGCCGGGCACTGTACCAATCACCTCGATGCCATGGTTGCTCCAATGATACCAGGCACTCGCGGCAATCATGGCGACTACCGCCACGAGCGCACCCGGAAAGCGCGGAGAAATCCAGTCGGATCCTATAACTATGAGAAGGACCGCCAGAGAGATAACAACGCTGCTCAAGTGCATTTCCGACGCGTGTTGCACAATCGAAGAAAGCTGGGGAAAGAAACCATAACCCCTTTTACCTATACCTAGCATTCCGTGAAGTTCCCCGACTGCGACCTGCAATCCGACGCCGGCGAGAAAGCCTACGAGAACAGTGCGAGATAGAAAATCACCCAGGAACCCCGCCCGAAGGAATCGTGCTACGACCAGCATTGCTCCCGCCATGAGCGCAACAAGGCTTGTCATCGCGACGTATTGAGGCGTGTACGCTGTGAGAGAAAGTAGGGACAGCGCCGCAGCCACCATGGCAGCCGTAGCAGAGTCCGCACTTACCACCAGATGTCGGGAGCAACCAAAAATCCCAAATGCGATCATCGGCAACAGCATCGTATAAAGCCCGGTGACCACCGGAGTGCCGATAATTTTAGTGTAGCCCATCACCTCCGGAATGCCGAGGGCGGCCAGGATAATGCCACCCATGACGTCGCCAGAAAGATTGGATTTGTTGAACGGAAGAAGACCCTGCAACAGCGGGAGGTGCTTTTGCTGTCCCTGGCTAGGTTTTCCGCTGAGTCCGAGGAGAGTCAAAGAAGCAACTTGGTGTCTGAATTATATGCGCTCTTTCCGGCTATTTCACAGCGTAACAACCCAACATTGACAGTGACAACGATCATGTACGTACCCCGTCGTTATCCAAGATGGCCGGTAATTCGTCACCTCGCGGCGTGTAATTTCTTGCTCGATAGCTCCCTTTTCTTCGAGGTCATCCTGGACCTCGTTGTAGCCGTTGTTCCGCAACGGTTGCTTGTCCCAACCCATACGCTTCGTGCTCAAGCAATACTTAAGTTCGTATCGCCTGATTTGCAGATCGGAAGTAGGTGACTGTTGAAGTTCAGTTAGCGTCGAACAACAACCGGCCATAACAAGTCCGGCTATCATCAGCAGTGATACTAGTTTCACGCTACCGCTCCTCCTGTGCTATCCGATGCAGATGTTACGAGTTCGCGTAATTGTTATTGGGTGTTGTAAAGCTTTTAACTTGATGAAATTTCGAGCTCATTTTCCAGGGACCCCCGTTCCCTCGAAATCCCCGCCGAGAGCGAGGTATAGGTTCACCCGTTCGCGCAGGCGCGCAGCTTGGATCTGTGTCAACTGAACCTTGGCGGCGAGATTTTCTCCGGTGAGACGCAAGATGGTAAACATGTCGATCTGACCTTGTTCGAGCTGTTTCCCGGCGAGGTTCACGGACTCGCCGCTACTCGATACCGCCGCGCCCAGGGCGCCTTCCCGTTGCCGCAGATAGTAATCGTTGGCGAGCGCGTCTTCTACTTCTCCAAATGCGCGCAGGGCGTGTCCGACGTAGCTCGCGGCGGCGGCTTTCTGTTCGGCTGTGCGGAGATCCTGTGCGGCCTTCAGTTCACCGCCAAAGAAAATAGGTTGAGTGACTCCCGCGGCGAGAGTCCAAAGGACTGCATCAAGGGTCCCAACCCCATCGAGTTGCGCTGTTCCGAGTCCGCTCCCAGCGCTTAGCACGAAGCGCGGCAGACGTGCCGTCCGAGCCTCGTTCACCCGATGAAAGGCCGCGGCAAAACGGCGCTCACTGGCAATCAGGTCCGGCCGGCGTTCGAGGATCTGTGCGGGCAGACCTGCGGGCACACTTCTCGGCTGATGGGGAAATGATCGTCGCACATCAAATCGACCGGCCGGATAATGGCTGGTGACAACTTCAATTGCCCGGATCGTCTGCGCTCGCACCTGTTGCGCGGTGTAGAGAGCATCTTCGGCGCTGGCGGTGCGCGATTTGATCTGCGACACGTCAAAATCGCTGGCGAAGCCGTGCTGTTTTTGTATGTCGGTCAGCTTTGAATACTGCTGATAAACATTGAGCGTCTCCTGTGCGTTGGCTTCCTGTTGCGCCGCCTCGATGGTGGTGAAGTATGCGCGCGCGACGGCAGCCGCGAGCGATTGGCGGGCAAATTCGTAGTCTGCTTCCAGCGCTTCGCTTTCAGCTTTTGCCGCAGCTTTCTTCGAGCGAATCCGTCCCCACACATCGGCTTCCCAGGCCGCGCCCGCGGCAAGACCATACACCCAGCGCTGCGATGTTTCATCCATGCTGGTATCGAGACCGGCGCCGCCAGAATTCTCGACCCCTGAGCTTCCGAAATCCGGAGGATTGATGTCACGACCAAGATCGCCGTTAAGATGCTGGCCCTGCCGCTCGCCAAGACCTTTCATTCCGATTCGGGGATAGAGTGTTGATGCAGCAATACGCACCGCAGCGCGCGATGCTTCGACACGCGCGGCTGCGGCCTTGAGGTCAGGATTCCGTTCGACTGCGTCGGTAACCAGTGCGGTCAGCTCCGGGTCACCGAATGCACGGATCCAATTCGGCACGACTGTGCCGCCGCGATGCGGCCCGGCCCAATTTCCAGGGATTTGCGCGCGCGCCGATTCAGGCATGATGTCCGCGCCAAAAGGCGGCTGTCTGAGCACACAACTGGTAAACGCGAGGCACGCAACGCTGCCCAGAACGACTCGGCTATTCATGTGTCGGCGCGGCTAGTGAAGCTTGAAGACGAACCAGTCGATCTTGGCTGAGACCCGAACGAATACCTTCCGAACAATGTGGATCATCTTTCCGTGTTCGGTATAAATGGCGCCTCCACCACGCGCACCGGCGGCGAGGAAAAGCTGGCGTTCCTGAGGCGCAAGGACGAGGCGTACGGCGATTTGCTCTTGTGGCGCACCCAGTGCTGCGCCAGGCAGCGAATTTTGCAAGTTTCCGCTGATCGGCATCTGGCCCTGCGCCGTGGCCCAAAGAATGGAATCCACCACGCATTTGATGATGCGCCCCGGATACATTTCCATAAAAATTTCCGCTTCGTCACCAGGCTTCACATAACGCAACTCGTTCTGCCGGAAAAAAGCGAGCACCCAGGGGTCATCCTCTTGGATAAAACTCATCACCGGCATGGTCGCAAACTGCGTCGCGCGCACGCCGGGTTGCAGCGCCAGATTTGCGACGCGACCATTGGCCGGCGCAAGAAAGGTGGTCCCCTCGAGGTCAAAATTCGCGTTAATCAGGTCCGCCTCGGACTTGGCGATCTGCGCTCTGGCCTGCGATTCGGTCGCATCGGCGGCAAGAAATTCGCTTTGGAGATTGCCGAGGTCGCTCTGCGCCTGCTCAAGATCGGCGCGTTTCCCCGCTCCCGATGTCGAGAGGGCCGTGAATTGTTCGACCCGCCTTTTCGCCAAATCGATCCGCGGCGTCAGCGAGGCTTTTTTGTTCGAGGCGTTGTTGAGTTGATCTTTCGCTCCCTGCAGCGTGGCCTCTGCTGCTTTCCTCGCCGCTTCGAAAGGCACCGGATCTATCTTAAAAAGCACGTCCCCTTTTTTGATAGGACGATTTGGTTCAATTGGAACTTCCGTGACCTGACCGGTCACCCGCGGCACTATGGGGATTACATAATTCTGCGCCCGTACATCATGCGAGGAAGGGGCACAGATGTTCATAAAAAGAATCAGGATCGTTAGCGCAATAATCGGGATTGTGACTGTGATCACCTGGCTGGTGATGTTCCAAGGCAGCCACTTGAACTTGAAAAAGATCAGCCAAACAAAAACGGAGTAAATAATAAGAAGGATGAGTTCCATTACGCCTTTAACTCCGTCCTGGTCCGGTTTTGCCTTCGAGTTCCGCGACGCGGGCTCGGAGCTTCTCAATTTCTGTTTGCTCCTCAGTCTTTCCGGCCTCGTGGCCGTGAGGTTCGCCTACGTCCGTGCCGTAAGCCATTTTGTGCAGGACTGGCTTGGTGTACGCCCAAAGCCATGCGAATGGCCAGAGCAAGCCGCCAAAACAAAGTGAGAGAAGGCAGACACATTGAATCGCTTTCGTCTGAGGATGTCTTTTCTTCTCCGCAATCTTCTCCGGCAGAATGTGCACCATCCAAAAAGCTACAATTCCAATGATCGGCCCGATCACGAGCACGACCCATGAGATTCCGTTGGCGATCGAATCGAGTGTTTCGCCGTGAAAAATGGATGCGTGGGCAGGAGTGGGCAGCGCCAGCAATGCAAACCCGATCAATGGAACGAAACTCCAGCGATGGCGCTGCGTGGTTCCGAAGGATTGGGTGTTTAGTGTTTGTGCTTCAGCCTTCATTTTCCCGCTGTATAAATTGCCCAAGTCATTTTGTCGAGACGCCAGAAGCGTGAAATCCCTTCTTTGTCTCTATCTTTCCAATTATGACCAATCTGGCCGCAAGCATATCAGTTTGGGTATTGGACTTTAGACCTACGCGCGAAGCCCAATCACAGTTCGTCTCGGATGACAACGCTAGCGACGTTCACCTTGCTGGTGGTTATGATCCTGAGTCGCGCATCCCTGATCACTTGAGTGGACCTGGAACGAGCCGATCCTGGACTGCCATCCCGCGCTTTTCCAATTCCTCCCGCAAACGCGGGGAAACCTCTCCGGAAAGATCGACCGACACATGCGCGCTTTGGCCGGATTTGCCGGCGAGCTTTTGCACATCGTCGGTGAACGCAGCTGCGCCTGACGTCCACGCAGCGTAATCCCACTGTAACGCCACGATAATCGTTCCATCTTTGGCAACGCAGATCGGAAAGTCGTGAAGCATTACGATACGGGCGATTGGCGTTGTTTCGTTGATCTGATCCATCAATGCAGCGGTATAAACGCAGAAGAGAGCGTCTGCCTCCGTGGTGCTTTTTTGCGCGGCAGCTTTTACAAAGGCGCCGCGATTTGCCACACCTTTCAGTGCTTTGAGATGAACGGCGAACGTCGTGGCCTGGGTCGGCGTAAACGCTCCGCCGTGAAGGATCCGGTCGATGTCACTGGGACTTGCGCCCATCGCGCGGAACGTAGAGCGATTAATTTCCTCAAGTTCGGACGGTGATTTTTCACGCAGCAGGTCCTCGACCGTGCTGTTGAGGTTGGTCACGGTGAGCGCTGCCTTCATCGGGCCGCTGACGGGAAACGTAGCGGCGCTAAAGGCGAATCCCCCCGCCCACGAGGCCCACGCCACGTCGTCCAGCTGTTTTTGCAGAACGGTGTTCGTGCTATACGGATCCACCCCCATGTCGAGTGCGATCTTTCGTTTTTTATCCGAATAGCCGATGGCATCTTTCAGCCTGCTTCCCTCGCCGTCGCCTTCATTTCCGCTTTTCCCGACGTTCTCGACAGTCTCTTTGGCGCGCCCGAAGAATTTCATGATTCCCTTGGGAACATTGGCGATCGCTTGCGCCGGATCCCTCGCGATGTTCCTGGCCGAATTGAGCGGGCTTTTGGCCGCAGCAAAGAGTGAATTTTTAAACTCGTCGGTGCGCGAAACCTCCTGCAACCGCGCTATGGCATCGATCTCCTTCAGTCGTTGAAGCAGCATCTCGTTTCCGTCCGCTTCGAAAACACCAAAGTCCGAATCGATTGTGAACTGATTCATGCCGGACGCTGTCGGCACTGGCTCGCGAATCACATGATGCGGTCCCTTGAGCAATTCCGGCTTGAGGATCTCACTGGCTTTGAGCTCCGGCAGTTCCTCGAAGACCGCTTCCGCGCGCCGCACTTCAAACGGCGCCGGTGTTTGCGCGAGACATTCAAACGTCGCGCTGAGCGTAATCACCAGGATGAGAAGCGTCGGTTGAACTAATCGTGCTATTCGATTTTGATACATGGTGCAGGTGGCGATACCAAATCCCCGGCGAGATGTGAAGATTTAAGATGTGCCATTGGTTCCGATAGTTGTTTGTGCGTTTAGAGGACCCTTCGCGGATCGCCCGGCAAGCAAATCACGACGTAGTATTGGCTATTCCCTAATTTCCGAAAGCGCAGCTTACCCATTTGCCTGATGACTAGCGTAACTCCGTAATGCTTAATATCAGCGGGGTGCTATGAGCACTGCCGGATCACTTGCACAGTTCTTGATAGCGCTCCTGCGGCATAGGCGGCTGGCACATCGGCGCATCCGGTGTCGCTGCCCATTCGTTCTGCGATATCGGAGTATGTTTGACGTTACAGATCTTCCCCGAGCCTAGACTTACATCGAGATTACACAACAGATAGCTGCAAGGCTTCCAATCTGCCGCGAGCTTAGTAACCGCGAATTTATAATGGACGCTGTCACTTCGTAACTCGAGATTGATGACAATCGCATGGATCTTGTCGTCGACAGGCGGAACGACTTCGGTGCTGTTCCACTCATCGCCGTCGAACTAAACAACCCTTCCATAAAAAGCCTTTGCAGTGTGTTCACGATGATAGCAGGTATGTCCAGCTTTTACCATGCCGGGCATTGGCGCAGTTTGAAACGCGGGAAAATACGCGGTTGCGCTCTATCACATGCTGTACAATTTCTGCAAACTCCGCAATTCTTGCGTGTAACGCCCGCAACATGGACGGCGTTGCGAGTCACATTTGGAGTTTGAAAAGGCCATTCGCTTGGTGGTGACTAGACAACCTAATGATCGCCTGAGTGAAGGCGGGATCATCCTCCCGCGCCTTCTTTTTCACTATGGGAATTGTCCGCTTTCTGAAATATGAATGTATGACGGGCGGCGGTTTGCTGTAGCACCGGTTAGACGTTCGAGATGGTCCAACTGCCGAAAGCGTTCAGGATCTCGCGTATGCTCGCCTCAGGATCGGCGACCTCGATGACAACCGTCGAGAAGCGCTCATCCTGTAAATCAATGGCAATGGCCTTTTCCTGATCGCACACGTCCCAGAAGACTGGCTTCTCGTTGGCTTCGTAATAGGTGCCTGCGGTGATCAATCCTGGAATGTGAGTACCGGGTAATCGAATACCTTTCACACGCTCGTCCGCTGCACGACGGACCGCTGCGACATGCTCAATAGGAATTTCCAATCGGCTCTTGAGCGCCAGAATCTTATGCGAGCCCAGCATATCTATGATCAATTTACCGCCGGCTACACTTACTCTTGTCATCAATTCACATCAGCCCCCCGGTGGTAACGTTTAACGAGAACGAGATATGCCACCGTGAGGGTGTGGTGGCAAGCAGACTGGGTGCATTTCGCGATGAGGCCGTGGGCTTCATCATTAGTTAGACGTCATTGGTTGGTGCCATCAGAACCGGGAAGCCTTGTCCGCACGAAATATGTCGACATATGATCCGGTGCGCGAAGTCTGCGCATTGTTCGGCGGCAATACTGTCAAGGAAAGTCACCAGGTCGCGAACGAACGGCTGCTGCTCACTGGTTGTTTCGGACTGTTCGCGGAGCGGCCTTACTTAATTCAAGCTGAGCGCTCACTCTTTGGATTTGCGTAGCCTGTTCCTTTAGCTGCACAACCATGGTCTGCATTTCGGTTTTAAGTTGATTGATGCTCGCCTGCTGCCGTTCAATTTGCTTCTGTTGTTCCACGACTTTGTTCGCCGCGGAGTCAGTAGTCCATCCCAGTTGGCCGGTTATTGTGTTAATGGTAACGATGGCATTGCCGGGGGCGGGGGTCACAAAGTTAGGCAGGATACCGTTGATAAAGCAGGCAGCGGTTCCCGAAAAGAAGCTGCCGATGCGTATCACGCCGGATTCGTTCCCAACTTCGGCTCCTGTGAAGTCGAGGGTACCAGCGGTATCGCCGATGTAAATGTTTTCGTCAAAGCCGGCACCGACTAGGTTTTCTCCAGCATCGAGCCCCACGGCCGTGTTATAATTACTATCACTGTTAGACAATGCACTGTGACCGATGGCGACGTTTCCCAGGCCCTGGAGGTTGGCAGACAGCGTGACGGAACCGAAGGCGGCGTTGAACGATCCCGCGTCGAGGCCCGCGCTGCCGTCGTTGTTAACTAGCGCGTTAGTTCCAACGGCCGTGTTGTCAAGGCCGGCGGTGTTGAGCAACAACGCTGCAGTGCCAACTGCGGTATTTGAATCCGCGTTATTGAGAGTCAGCGCTCCGGCGCCAACACCCGTATTGAAGTTGCCGGCATCGGTGCCAAAGAGCGCATACCAACCGAGGCCTGAATTTCCAGCGCCGGTGGTAAGGGAGTTAAGTGCGCCGCATCCTTCCGCTGTTGTGAAGTTGGGATAGCAGCCGTCCGGCGGGGGACTAATCGCTTGCGTTCCAGATAAAGCGGCAAAACAAAGAAACAGGAGAATAAGAAGTGAATAGAGGATGTTGGTTTTCATATACACGCGATTTTACATCTTTTGTTCTCCATACTGGAATACAAAAATAATATGACGGACTCGAAATGAAAACCCCTCGAACATCTACTAATGGTCGCTGCTTTTGTCGGTCTATTGAATTTGTGGCTGTATCGATGCCCAGACGCTCAAATGCACCAGATGAGAATTTGAGTGGTTTCCGAATGGATCTGCTCACGACGAACGCAAGCGGGGCGTTTGCGGCATTCAACGTTTGTACTGTTGCGTGATCCTGTGGGCGTACGCAGAAAATCCCGAACAAAGACCTGAACTCGCCAGCGCAATCGAGCAACTTCGGCTTTCGCTACAGGTCCATCAGGCCGGACGTGAACAAGAATCACGCCTGAACCGCTGAGGTGCTTCGCCTTAGCTTCTGGTGGAATCACTGGGAATTTGATGTGCTAAGCGATTTTCTTCGCATCTCCAGCAACTGTGACATGAGTAACTGCGAAAGTAGCAGTGCAGCCGACGGCCAAAAACTGGACTGTTTGCCCACGATACATCTAACGAGAGAGCAAGCTGAGCCGGCACTGGTGGAGTTCTGCTGCGGAGTCTGATGTTGAAGTCATTTGAAATCTACTCAGGCGGAACGGCCAGCGGTTGGCTGCAGCGCCTTGTTAGATGCGTTGCCGGAACCGACAAATGATTGGACCTCCGACACTACTGTCAACGCATACTCTCGAGCGCCTCAATAGACTTTTCAAAGGCTACCGGCGATAAAATGAGCTGTACGAACAGCTAATCGTTCCGACAGAACCGTTCACGAACCGCAGCGGGTCCGGTTTCCTTCAGAAAAAACGTGAGGACCAACGCCACTGCAATTCCGTAGAGCAACGGTTTGAAACCGGCTTGATAATGCGCCAGTGCGAGTTGCGTGTCGCCTTCGGGTAAATCTACCAGCCGCGCTCCGAATACGGGGCCAAGCAGCGCGCTAAACGTAAAATTAAGGAAGTTAACCACGCCTGTCGCTGTGCCGCCCAACTCCGGTGGATTCGCTTCCTTGATAACTGTGTACGGGAGCATCGCGGCGCCTGAAGCGATTCCCATGAGTATTCCGACAGTGTGCCCACGGAGAATGGCCGGGTTGCCGAATAAAACCCAGGCCACAACGGCCAAAAGCATCAAGCCGCCGCTAAAGATCACCGGTTTGCGACGCCCAAGCCGATCGGAAATAAAACCGAGGAGCGGACAGCCAATCATCCAGCCTAGAGGGATTGTGGCCGCCAATATCACTGCCGCGTCGTACTCGCGACCGCGCGCCTCCTGCAGGAAACGCACACCCCAAGTCATGCCGAGGATTGTGGTGGGAATAAATAACAACCCGGAAATGAATCCGCAGAGAATGGATTGCGGATTGCGGAACACCTTGCCTAACGAACGCAGCAATACTGCGAAAGCGCCGGATCCGCTCGTGGTTGCTTTTCGAGTTTCCTTTGGGAGCAGAACCAACAGCACTGCGCTGATAACCAGCCCGAGACACCCGGCGTAAGTCCAGAACCGGTCCCACGGCAGACCGTTTTTAATGATTGGTCCAACCAGAAATTGGCCGGCTGATCCGCCAGCCATGCCAAACATTTGCGTAGCGCCGATCAGCGATGCGCCAATCGACGCGGGAAAATTCTTCGTGATTAAATAAACTGCGCCAATAAGCGCGAAGGCACCGCCGGCGCCTTGCAGAAATCGCCCGATATTCGCCGCAGCTACGTTGCCCGTACCGAACAAAATCGCTCCGATTCCGACAACAGCTGCGCCGATCGGAATGACTCGCTTGGCGCCGAACCGATCCAGTGAAGTGCCGGCGACGAGACTGAACGGCGAATAGCCGTAATAAAACATTCCCACAATGGCGGAAACTCCGAGCGCGTTCACACCGAATGCCCCAGTCAATTGCGGCATCATGACGCTCGGCGCCGAGCGCAGCGCGTATTGGTAAAAGTAATAAGCCGCGACCAGTAGCCAGGCGCCGATCGCCGCGGCTGGAAGTTTTGACCTCATGCCGAGGGCGTCCGGCTCAAACGGTTTTCAATCCAGCCGCGCGAAAACGCGAAATGGCCATGTCCATTATTTCGCGCGGCGGCGGTTGCGCATCACGCATTTTGTAATCCATCTTGAGCTTTTCCCACTTGAACCGGCCCATTTGATGGAACGGCAACACGTCCACTCGTTGGACGTTACCCAGGCCTGCGGCAAATCCAGCCATACGATCTATTTCTTCCATGTTGTCCGTCCAACTCGGCACGATGACGAAGCGAATCCAGACAGGGTGTTTCCGCGCTGCGAGACGACGCGCGAATTCATGAACCGGTTTGTTATCCATACCAGTGAGACGTTTGTGCAAATCCGGTTCGATCGCTTTTAGTCCAAGCATCACCAAATCAATCGAGGACAGATCTTCGTCGTTAAGTCGCTCGCCGAAATAACCGTTTGTTTCGAGTGCAGTGTGAATCCCAAGCTGATGAATCGCTGGAAACAACCTTGATAAAAATCGATACTGGGTCAGTGGTTCCCCGCCACTAATCGTTAGGCCGCCCTTCATTGTCCGCAGACTCGTCCGATACTGTTTTACTACTTCTACCGCGCGTTCCAAACGCACCGGAGTACCATTGGTCAGCTTCCACGTATCAGGATTATGGCAGAATACGCAGCGAAACTGGCAAGCGCTAAGCCAGCCGACAATACGCATACCGGGACCATCGACAGCTGAACCGGTGGTAAAAGAATGAATGAAGCCCCAATCGCCGCTTTTCAGCGCCAACTGAATATCTGTCTCGTCGATTTTTTCGCTTGCGGACAAGCGCAAATCAAAGGGGCTGCCAATCGGCGGGGCGACAGGCTCCATCGCTTCCAGCTTCATAAAGTGCTTACGCCCCGCCGTGAAAGGTGCGGTTGATCACATCCATTTGTTGTTCGCGAGTCAACCGCACGAAGTTCACTGCATAACCCGAGACTCTGATTGTAAGCGACGGGTATTTTTCAGGATGCTCCACGGCATCGAGCAGCATTGCCCGGTTCAGGACATTCACGTTCATGTGATAACCGGTCGCACCAAAGAAAGCGTCCAATACACCGACGAGATTCGTGACCTGATCTTCCGACGCGCGTCCCAAGCCTTCGGGGACCATCGTGGTCGTGAGGGAAATTCCATCTGCTGCGTCGCGATAGGGAATCTTTGAAACAGATGCAGCGGACGCCATGATGCCATGCGAATCCCGGCCATGCATCGGGTTAGCGCCCGGGCCGAACGGCTCGCCTTTGCGGCGTCCATCTGGTGTATGGCCGGTGTTCTTTCCGTACACGACGTTTGACGTAATCGTCAGCACCGATTGCGTGTGGATCGCGTTGCGATAAGTCGGATGCTTTCGCAGCTTGTTCATGAACATGGAGACAACGGTCGCGGCGAGTTGATCGACACGGTTGTCGTTATTACCAAACATCGGAAACTCGCCTTCCGTTTGATAATCAACGATGAGGCCAGTCTCATCGCGAACGACCTTTACGCGAGCGTAACGGATAGCTGACAAACTGTCGGCAATGACTGACAACCCGGCGATGCCAAACGCCATTGTGCGCACCGGCGCGTAGTCGTGCAACGCCATCTCAATGCGTTCGTATGAATATTTGTCGTGCATGTAATGAATGACGTTCATCGCGTTTACGTACACTTGCGCGAGCCAGTCCATCATTACCTCGAATTTTCCGGCGATATCGTCGAACTCCAGATAATCGCCTTTAACGGGCTCGACCTTGGGCCCGACCTGTTTCCCGCTAAGCTCGTCGCGTCCGCCGTTGATTGCATAGAGCAGACACTTGGCGAGATTCGCACGGGCGCCGAAGAATTGCATCTGCTTGCCCATGAGCATTGGCGAAACACAGCAGGCGATTGCGCCATCGTCGCCCCAGGCCGTGCGCATAAGCGAATCGCTCTCGAATTGCAGTGCGCTCGTGTCGATGGCCACCTTCGCGGCGAATTTGCGAAAATTATCGGGCAAGCGCGGGCAGTACCAGATGGTGAGATTCGGTTCCGGCGCCGGCCCAAGATTGTGGAGCGTGTGCAAAAACCGGAAACTGGTTTTGGTTACGAGCGGCCGCCCGTCGTCGCCCATGCCGGCGATCGATTCGGTCACCCACGTAGGGTCGCCGGCAAAAAGTTCGTCATACTCCGGTGTTCGCAAAAATCGAACGATTCGGAGCTTGATCACAAAATCATCAATGATTTCCTGCGCCTGCGACTCCGTCAGCGTGCCCTCCTTGAGATCGCGCTGAAAATAAATATCGAGGAACGTCGAAACGCGGCCTAACGACATTGCGGCGCCGTTCTGTTCTTTGACGGCTGCCAGATAGGCAAAGTAGAGCCATTGCACTGCTTCCTTTGCGTTGCGCGCTGGGCCGGAGATGTCGAAACCGTAGTTCTTCGCCATCTCCTGCAATTCCCTCAGTGCGCGGATCTGCTCGCTCAATTCCTCCCGATCGCGAATGATGTTTTCGGTGGACATCTCGGAATCAAGAGCGGCTTTTTCGCACTCCTTTTCCTTGATCAATCGGGCGACTCCATAAAGCGCGACCCTTCGATAATCTCCGATGATCCGGCCTCGACCATAGGCATCGGGCAGACCGGTCAAAATGTGAGAACTGCGACACGCCCGGATGTCAGCGGTATAAGCATCGAACACTCCGTCATTATGCGTTTTTCGATATTTGGTGAACGTATCTACTACCGACGGGGGTGCTTCGTAGCCATAGGTTTTGAGAGAAGTCAGTACCATTCGCCACCCGCCGTTTGGCATGATCGCGCGCTTCAACGGCGCGTCAGTCTGAAGTCCAACAATGACTTCGTTCTCCTTGTCGATGTAACCCGGCGCGTGCGCGGTGATCGAGCTCGGGATGAGCGACACGTCGAGCACGCTTTTCTTGCGCTCTTCGACGAACAGATCAGTCAGCTTTTTCCAGACCCGCTTGGTTCGTTCAGTTGCAGGCGCCAGAAAAGAATCGTCGCCGTCGTACGGCGTGTAGTTTTGTTGAAGGAACCAACGCACGTTGATGTCGCGCTGCCACAAGCCCGGTTTGAATCCGCGCCACGCTTCTTTCGCGTCTGGTTCTGCGACTGCTGCGGTTTTTTTCCTTGCTGGTGATTTCGTCGGTTGCGTCAGGACTTCTGTTGCCATTTTGTTCGCGCGAATTTGCCCTCCGGGTTTGTGGTTCAGCAAAGCACGAGGTTCTGAGCCAAACCCGCTTCACTAGTTTCTTTATATTTTGTGCTCATGTCCTTACCAGTATCGGCGAGGGTCTTGATCGTTGTGTCCAGATCAACACGGTGCCGTGATGCGATCTCGTTCGTCGCAATCATGTAAGCCGTCCAGGCTTTCACTGCTCCGAATGCGCAGCGTTCGATGCAGGGAACTTGCACGTAGCCGGCAACCGGATCGCAGGTCATTCCAAGATGATGCTCGAGGGCAGATTCAGCTGCGTTCTCCGTAACCAGAGGTGACGCATCCATCGCCGCTGCTATAAAGGCCGCCGACATTGCAGACGCCACCCCGATCTCAGACTGACAGCCACCTTCTGCGCCCGACAGAGTAGCATTGTGCTTGCACAAGTAGCCGACCGCCGCACCGGCAAGCAAACCATTTCGAACTTTTTCCTGTGGCAGCGCTCGCTGCGTTTGGGTTAAGCCGTAAACAATTGCGGGCATCACACCAGCTGAACCTCCGGTGGGAGCTGTGATGACCAGGTGGCCGCGAGCATTTTCTTCCGACGCAGCTAACGCGCACGCGGACAACAGCGCCACTGCACGGTCGGATTCGTATTTGTCATCTTGCGCGCGCTGCCAAACGGTCGCCGCTTTTGAGTGTAGCTTGATTGGACCTGGCAGCACGCCTTCCTTTACGGCGAGCCCAGCCTTCACGGTGGCGATCATCGCCGCCGCGATCTTGTCCAGGAACGCGTTGATCTGCTCCTCGTTTTTGCTAGAAACGGACAGTTCATTCGCCATCATCACCTGTGGAATAGAGAGATTATTTTTCTCTGCATGCTGGCGAAGTTCTTTCATCGTTCCATACGGATATTTCGGCTGCCCCTTCTTCGGCGGCGTATAGCCCTTCCACTCGTAAAATCCGCCGCCGGGTGAGTAATACTCCAGTTCGTAAACCGGTTTGTCTCCCGCCATGAGTTTGCATGTCATGGTATTCGGATGCGGAAACTCACCTTTCGGCTCGTCGTAGATGATGTCGGCCAGCGACAAATTGAACGTCTTATCACCAAGCTTTAGCTGATACGATTGGTTCGGCTTCTCCTTCATTTCATCGAGAAATAGCGGATCGACAGTCGCTGGTTCCTTACCTAACAAACCTGCGAGAGCCGCTCGCTCAGTGCCGTGGCCTTTGCCTGTCGCGCTCAAGCTCCCATAAAGGTGCACCTTGAGGCCGGTGGCCTGCTTTAATTGATCAGCTGGCAATTTCGTGCAGCGCTGATAGAAATCGTAAGTGATTCGCATCGGTCCAATCGTGTGAGAGCTCGAGGGACCAGGCCCGACCTTGTAGAATTCGTCGAGCACAGTCATCACCGGACCTTTCGAGCGCCTTACCACATCCAACTCTGACGACATGGAGCTCGAATCCAGCGGAGGCAGTGGAGACTTTACGCCGGCTTCCTTCGCTGCCTGCTGCGCGCGGGCTTCTGGCGCCCAAACCGTTCCGGTCATTGCTGCTGCGGCACCGATTACTGCGTTACGGATGATGAACGTCCGGCGATCAATATTTTCGGGAAGATTCGATTGCTCTGGCAATTGTGGGAACAAGTTGTCTTTATTGGCTGACGGTGATGTGCTCATAAGTGCTGTTGGGTGGTTGATGGTTGGATGAAAGCTGTCAATTGCTCTGGTATCCCTCGCTTTGGATTGCGTCGATGTAACCTTGCGCGCCGGTCTTCACATTCGCGGCGTTTCCTTCGTCAGTGTCGATGTGCATGGCGAGCTTGAAACTTGGGTCAACGCGTACCAGCACGTCTCCGAAAATGAGTTCGCGGTCGCCCCCGATCCGCACGCGCACAAAGGATTTATCGCGGACCCCATAACGCAACGCGTCTTCGGGGCTCATGTGCACGTGTCGCAACGCGCAGATTACTCCGCGATCGATCTGAACGCTGCCTTTAGAACTCTCCAGTGTGCAACCGGGCGTGTCCGCAATGTCGCCGCTTTCGCGAATAGGTGGAGCAATGCCGAGTTTGAATTGTTCGGTCATCGCGATCTCGACCTGAGTGTATTTGCGCGCGGGCCCGAGAATGCGGACGCGCTCGATGCGACCTTTTGGTCCAACAATTGTGAGTTGTTCCTTGCAGGCATACTGACCGGGCTGCGAGAGATCGGCGTGTTTCGTGAGTTGATGTCCTTTTCCGAACAACGCTTCGACGTGTTCCTGAGTGAGATGAATGTGATGCGCCGAAATTTCGACGAGAAACGGCTGCTGCTTCTGCGCTTCCAAGACACGTGTGATGTACGACCGGCTCAGCGCGCGCAACGCTTCGCGCGCCATCATGCGTTCCTCGTCGGTAGGCACGACGAGCACCGTCACTTTCGAGTCGTCAGTCGAGACTCGGGTTATCTGGTCGGCGGGTGCATCGCGGTTGCGCTTGTCGTCTAGCTTGATGCCCATGCACTCCAAGCCCTGCACTGCAAGCGCTCGAACCACTGCGCTCCCCTGCCCGACGCCGCCGGTGAAAATCAACGCGTCCACTCCGCCCATGGACGCTACATACGCACCGACATATTTCCGAATCCGATAGCAATAGGCCTTGAGCGCCAGCAGAGCCCGTTGATGACCTTGATCGGCTGCTCGGAGGACTTCGCGCATGTCACTCGACACACCGGACAACCCGAGCAGACCACTTTTTTTGTTCAACAACTCTTCACTTTTAGACGCCGTCAGTTTCTCTTCCCGTTCCAGGAACGCCAGCACGCCCGGATCAAGGTCGCCGGAGCGCGTACCCATAATGAGTCCTTCCAGCGGTGTGAACCCCATTGTGGTATCTACGGATCGGCCATGATTTATGGCGCACATGGACGCGCCGTTGCCGAGGTGACAACTTACAAGACGTAACTCGTTAGGCCGTCGCTTCATGAATTCAGCAGCTCGTAATGCGACGTAGTTGTGTGATGTCCCGTGAAACCCATAACGGCGCACCGCTTTCTTTTCGTAGTACTCGTGAGGCAACCCATAGAGAAACGCGTATGCCGGCAGCGTGTGATGGAATGCAGTGTCGAACACACCGATGTGAGGAACGGCGGGAAACAGTTTCCGCATTTCGCGAATCCCCGCGATGATGACTGGATTATGCAGCGGAGCTAGCGGGTTGAGTTTCTCCATTTCTTTGAGCAGTTCATCAGTCAAAAACGTCGCCTCGGTGAATTTTTCGCCACCGTGAACAACGCGATGCGCGACGACGCTCACTTCACCAGGGGCGCTGATAACCCCGGTCTCCTTTGAAGTAAGTTCCGTAACCATCGCTTTAAACGCAGCCGTGTGGTCGCCTTTCTCCAAGGCGCGTTTCACTTCTTTGCCTTTCGGCCCGTGATGTTTGAGTTGCGTGCCCTCTAAACCGATTCGTTCAATTAGACCTTTAGCCTGCCGCGATCCGTCTGCCGTATCGTAGAATGAATACTTGAGCGATGACGAACCGACATTGATTACGAGGATTTTCTCCGGCCTCTCGCCTTTGAGTTTCAATCCGTACGGATCGTTATCCTGCTGAAGCGCAGCTTTGATTTTCGCCGGGTCGGCTGCGAGCATTTTCGCACGATCAGCGATGGTGCGCGTAATTTGCCGCACCGCGCGTGGCTCGGCGACAATGATGGATTGAAAGAGCGACACGGGAATGAGGAGGACTTCGCAGTGCGACTCGGCGATGAAGTCCGCGAGGGATGGATTTCCGGTCATCAACGCCGCTTCGCCGAACGTCTCGCCTGCTTTCAAGTTGCCGAGTTGTTGACGTGTGCCGTCCGAAAGTGCCGAGGCCGCTACGGTCCCGCTCAATACGACGCCAAACTGAGTAGCTTCCGCTCCTTGGTGCGCGATTGCTTCGTTCGCTTCAAACGATCGCACAACCGAACCATTCACCAGTTCTTCGATGCGATCCTCCGAGAAGTCTTTAAACAGAGCGACGCGTTCTTTAATGAAAGCTCCTGTGTCCACAATCAGTGTCCCTGGGAATCTTCCAACTTCATTCGTGGGGGCCTGGCGGGCATATTGGACTTTAGTCGCATACTCTGGCGGCGCTTCGGCGACGGCTAGTCGAATATGGAGTAGAGGACGCCGAGCTGAATGCGGAAAGCGTCTCCATCAGCGCCATCTTTTTCTTCTTTATGTCCATACAGACCTTCCAGCCCGAGGGTAAGACGTTTTCGCGCCTGCCATACAAGGTTCAGACTCGCGTAGTGCGTCTGATGGTAAGCGTCAGGTTGTTGTGAAAACTGGTTGTCCAAATGCACATACCCGTAACTAGCCGTCGAACGCAGAAAGTCAGTCCATTTATGGGTATAGCCGATCATTGCTCCGAACGCGGGAATTGCGGTCAGATTCCCCGAACTATCAAAAGCGGCGTCGTTGTTTTGAAAATCGTCGTTGAAATAACGAAACAAACCCTGGCCGTAAGTTAATTGTGTCTGCAGCGAATCGCGATCGAACACATTGAGCGAACTCGACAGGTTCACACCCCAGCCAAAGGTATTCTGGTTGCCCACAACAGGGCCCTTCACGCCTATGTCGCGAAAGATTGCTCCAAGTTGCACGTGACCGTATTTCGAGTCTTCCCAGCGAACGTTCAATCCACCATCGGGCGCATGATTTACTTGCTGGGCATCTGGATCAGTGGAGGTGTCAACTTCTGATCCCGGTTTCTCCAAACCGAAGTTTAACTGCCATTTCTTATTCAACGGCAGCATGTACCGGACCAGCGGGCGCCGCGCGAAAATCGCAGAGTTGGGCCCTTCGTAATCCACCGTGTCCGGCCACGCATCGGGATCTTCGAAAACGCTGAACGTTTGCCCAAGCACCACGTTGTAGATTTGCCCGTAAAGTTGGCGGACCCTGAACGGCAGCTCCCCTCCGCCGCTGCCAAAGAAATCATTTTGATAAAAGAAGCGGGGACTTCCCGGAAGTTCAGGCGCGCGTACGTCGAGACTGAGTTGCGATCCTTTCGCGTTTACATTGAACTGGTTGCCCCCGCCTTGGAAGAAGTCACCGTCAACGGGAATCTGGGCTGTCACGAAACGATCGGGATTCCCGGTATTTTGCGGGTCGTTCGTGAAATCCACTCGGGGCTTGGCGTTAAATTTGATTAGCACAGGCGTATTTGGAATGGGAACAAAACCGCGATACTTCGGATCGAGGGTCAAGTCGTTAGGCCGGGGAGCGGCTTCCTGCTGATCGTCTATTGCAGGTCGGTCCTTTATCTCGCTGGCGCGTCCTTCAATTGTCACTGCGGTCGGCGCGATGGTAACAACCTGATTACCGTCAGGCGCAGCAGAAGCAGGACGGGCTGCCGGTGGTGCAACGGCTACGGAATGCGACGCAGATCTGGAACCGGTTGCTTGTTGTTTTTGTTTATGGTTCTCTCGTTCTAATTCCGCAATCCTCGCCTGCATTTGCTCCATGCTTTTTTGCATGGCTTGCATCGTAGCTTTCAGTTCGTCAACTTCGGAAGCCTGCAGAGGCGTCATCAAGCTTAACCAGGCGAAAACCGTAAGATTAATCGCAACTGATCTCTTAGTATTCTTGGTCATAGCAATCGCCTTTCGATTTGTTTACCGCGGGCTGCACATTGTGCTGCGAGGAAGGACGAACGAGACTGTTGCAGTGTTTCAATGACCCAACTCATGGCCGTCGTAAGCTCTCCCTGATCCACAAGCTTCTATGCCGAGATACCATCCGAATATTGGACTTTGGTCGTACGAGCTCCCTGAATAATTCATCGGTTTGATTTGGCCAAATTCACCCGGATTCACTCCGACTTTTCGAGGAGGTCAAAGGGAGGTGGGGGTGCACTCACTGGAAGAAATTTTGCTGGATAGCTTCAAGGGCGATCGCGATTACCAAACAAAGCGTGTTCTCACCGACGCCAGCTTTCCGGAGTTCGCGATAGTGCGGCGCTTCGGCAGCGTCACGTAAGGTGCGTTCCATGTCCGCGCGAGCCTCAGGGGGACTCACGCAGAGTTGGATCATCCCCACTGTCATCGATCTTAAGCAGCAAGCTGACAGGATCGCCTCGATCGGCTGCGGTGTACACATCGTCAAATGTGAATGGATGCCTGCTCGCGATGATCGAGCATCATGTTGGCGCACAGATGAGGCATGACAACTGGGACAAGTTTATAATACCTAACGAGGATGGGACGGTAGGCGGCCCTGATTCACTCGGATTTTCGCTTGGATCGAAGGGATGCCGCACTTGCCTGACTAACCCGTCAAATGCGGCTTTAGCTTGCGGGTGCTTTTCCACATACTTTGATAGTGTCTCGAGCATTTTCAGCCATGGCCGAACGATCGGCTTTCAATTACTGGCATTGACCATCATTCGAAACGGTTTCCGGTGCGCGTTTACTCAATTCAAGCTGAGCGCCGACCTTCTGTAGGCTGACAGTAAGTTGTGCAACTTGCTTTTTAAGTTCCTGAACCGTCTGATGCTCTCTTAAAAATTCATTGAGCAACATCGCGTTCACCGCGTCGTAGCGCACCGTGTAAGGCTTGCCCTTATCGTCTCGCATCACAAGATCGGGATCGACCTTTTCCACATCCTCAGCCACCAGGCCAAACTGCGGAACGGCATCCGAATCGAGATCGTACTTGTAGCGGAAGGTAACCGGTTTCAGCGCGAAGATCGCTTCGCTGGCGTTGTTCATAGGTTTAATCGCTTCTTTGAAACGGGAAGAAGAGGTTACCGTGCCGAGGTGACCGGTGGCATCTACAATAACCGCCACGCCGGTCGGCACGGTTGCGCCACTAATGCCGGCGACAAATGTTTTTGTCTGTGTTCCGTTTACTCCGATGCGGATGGCTTTGTTGTCACTGGCATTACCCGGGCTGCCGATTTCGATGTTATTACTGCCCGT
>DASTMV010000187.1:0-7800 GCA_035713885.1 Candidatus Udaeobacter sp.
TGCCTGAGGCGAGACAGTTTGCGAGACGCAATGCGCTATCCCCGCCGACGGAGTTCAATCCCAAACGAATGGGAGCATCGCCGGTCGCGTTTTTCACTTCCCCACGAAGATTGTCGCCATCCACGAGCACGACGTCGCCACGTTCGGCGCGCAATTCATCAATTACCTCCGGGCGGCGAACGACGTTTACAGTTCTATAACCGAGTTCGTGCGCGATTTGAATCACATGGCGACCAGCTGCCGAATTGGCGGCGTTTTGAATTAGCCAATCGCCTTTCTGGAGATTGACGTAATCGTGCAGCAATCGCCACGCGGTGAGCGGGTTGATTTTTAACATTGCTGCCTGAGCGGGCTGGATCCCCTCGGGTACAACGACCAGATCCTCGGCTTTCACAGTGAGGGCATCCCGCCACGTGCCGACGTTATGTGGCAGGATCACGAGCTCTCCAGTCGTTAGGTCATTAACACCAGAGCCTAATTCCACGATCATCCCAGCGCCTTCGAATCCCGGCGTGGCTGGAAGCTCCGGTCGCATCGGGTACTTGCCTTCAATCTGATTCAAATCAGCCGGATTGATCGGCGCCGCGCGCATTTTCACCACGGCTTCGTCTACGGCCGGCGTCGGCCATGGACGCGTTTCGACCCGCAGGACATCAGCCGGATTTCCGTGCTTTTCGTAAACGGCTGCGTTTATAGTTTTATTCATCAATGCGACCGCAAACTGACGCGTCTAGACAGAATGTGCAAACCGCCGCGTCGGGCAAGCAACGCAGTTACACCGTTTCGCGGACTGGCGCGCGCTTCGCTTTGTTCGGCTTGATCATCAATGTTCTTCTGGCAACAGCAAAAATTTTAGCTGGCATAATGGGTCACGCATACGTGTTGATCGCTGATGGAATTGAATCCGCGCTCGACGTCGGCGGCTCAATCGTGATTTGGGGAGGATTAACAGTTGCCGCGAGACCACCGGATCGAACGCATCCATACGGTCATGGCAAGGCGGAGCCGATTGCGGCGGTCATCGTTGCAGTCGGCGTTTTGTCCGCCGCGGTGGGCTTGGCAATTCAAAGCGTACGTGAAATTTTTTTGCCGCACCACGCGCCCGAGCCGTGGACGCTGGCAATCCTGGTCGTCACGGTGATGATCAAGGAAACGTTGTACCATTATACGATGCGGTTTGGGAGAAAGGTCGAGAGCACCGCGGTCAAGACCGACGCATGGCATCATCGAATGGATGCAATGACTTCCATTGCTGCGTTCATTGGCATTTCTCTGGCGCTGATTGGTGGGAAGAAATGGCAAAGCGCTGATAACTGGGCGGCACTCGTTGCGTGCGCATTAATCGCAGCGAATGGCATTCGCCTCGCACGGCCGGCGTTTTATGAAATCATGGACACGGCGCCCGGTGGAAGAATCATCAAGTCCATACGCGCGGTTGCCGGCTCAGTTCCTGGTGTTGTTGAGGTGGAAAAGTGCCAGGTTCGCAAGATGGGCTTGGATTATTACGTGGATCTACACGTCGGCGTGGACGGCAACATTTCCGTGCACGACGGCCACGAGATCGCGCATAGAGTGAAGACGGCCATCCAGCAAAGCGAGTCCCGCGTCGCAGACGTGCTCGTGCATATCGAGCCTGCCGCAAATATGTAATCGCTGCTTTTCCCGTGGGAGCTGCGTCTGTTTTAAAGTTTTTGGACCGTCGTCACTAAGCCGTCCGCGAGGATTTCACGTGCGTGTGCGATTCTTCTAGCGAATTGGAATAGGCGCGGGATTCGGTTTGGGTGCGTCAGAAAGAACATTGACAGCGCAGCAACGCGAGTGCGCTGATGCTCGACGTCGAACAGAATGTGGGCTGGAGCTGGAAAGGGTGCGCGTGGCGTATCGGTGATGACGCGCAATGAGAGCAGGGGAATTCCGTGTTCAGCACAAGTGCGGGCAATAAATTCCGTTTCCATGTCCACGGCGGCTGCGCCCGAAATGTGCGCAGTTTCTTTTCGCTGTTCGCTGGAATCGATCAAGTGAGGCACGGTCAGGAGATCGGCTTCACGAATGTGCAAACTGGCAAAGACCGTGTGCTTGTCGTTCAGTTCGATTACAGAAAAATTTCTCGCTAACAAGAGATCACCGATCCGCAGCTCCTCATTAAGAGCGCCTGCAAAGCCGGCGCTGATCAAACAATCGAATTGTTGGTCCTGAAGAAATTTTGCCAATCGCTGCCGGCAAACCTTCTCTCCAACGCCAGTATGAAGGACTGCAACGTCGCGATTATCGATCTTGCCAAGAACTATCTGGATTCCGTTCCTGACTGAGCGCGATTTATTGTTCAAACGCCGCAAGAATTCCGAGCTTTCGGACGGGAGCGCAAACGTGACCGCAATGGTTGTCATGTTGAGCGAAACAAAACATTTCGGATTAACACAATCGTGCGCGCAATATGAGATAATCTGAGATTCGTCGCTTCGCTCAGAATGACGTCGTCAGGCGCTAAACCTTCAATTCGATTTCACTGCTTTTGGACTATCTGCACGATAAAACTCTTTTTCTCTGTTGTGGCCGGGGCTACTTTGCCGGCCGTAGCTTCGCCGAAGACGGATGGCTCCGGTGTCACTCCGCCAATCGCTCCAATGACAGCGCGAAATTCCGCTTCTCGATTCGCAGGAACGTTAATCAGGATGGTGAGCCGGCCGTGGTCCTCAAGCCCTTTCGTCGCGGAACCTCCCAATCGCGAGCTGGTTTTGATAAGTTGGTCAGCGACACTTTCAACTTTTCCACTTTCGACTGACACGGTGATTTCGGTAATGCCTAAAGCATTTGGCTGCGGCGTGAGTGTTGCTGCTGCCCGTTCTATTGATTTCTCGATCTGCTCGCGCATCTGCCGTTCCAATAGCGGCCGATTTGGATTGTTACTTTCATGTCTGAAGATGAACCATAGACCGATGCCGACGTTTACAAACACCAGAACCATGAATGCGGCACCTATGCGGATTGCCATACTGCGGCCTTGGACCGAAACATCGTCTGGTAGTGGCAGCACCTCGCGTGAATCGCCGTGCATTCCGGCATAAATCTGACGGGCCACAGCCAACTCGCGTTGCAATTGCTTATCCGACATCAATTGCTTTTCCAAGGCAACGCGCTCGGTCGGTAACAATCGGCCGGCAAGATAATCAAAGAGTTTGTCAGGGTTCACTGTTGCAAGAGGCAAAGCGTGAGGCCAGACGGCTTCAGAGGCAACGCCGAAGTGAATCGCGTGCTGCCAATGTTTCAATGAGTTGGAAAAACCTCGGGCTGCTCAAAGCCAGGTACCGGGTTCGTCTCAGGGCCAGTTGGAAAAAGTAAAGTCTTCGGATTACGGCCTCGAAGCGTTCAAGATGATCGTGACCGGCGTTCCCTTGCGAATCAGCAACTCGATCTCGGTAAGATCGTCTTTCAGCATGGCAATCCCCTGGGGTCGGCGACCTACTTCGCCAGAATTCCGTGCTCGTTCTCTATCGTCGGCTTCAACAGCAATTTGAGAAGCAATGGCATCGTTCTCTTCTTCGGCTTCGTAAAGCACAAATCCTCTGTCTCCAAGATCAATCCTCAGTGTTCCGTTTTTCTGCGGTTCGTGACTTTGGGGCACAGGCTTGCCATTTTGCCAAAAGGATTTCGCCCTTACTTTCGTCTGGATTCTAGGGTGTTTCGTGGGAGGCAGGTCCACCGAAGCAATAGGGTACTGCGTGAAAAATCCGCGACTATCATGCACAACGATACGATCACGTGGAAGATCTACCGTGATAGTGAAGTCAAGCTGTGGCACGAGCAGCTTTTCTCCCGGCCGGATCAGCGTGGATTCCAGGTCATTCACGCGAATGATTGCTTCGGTGCTTGACTGAAGTTTTCGTGCAATCGACGCGAGCGCATCGCCTCGTTTCACGGTGTATTCTGTTTTGCGCGGTGAAGGTTCCTTAGAGAAAAAGATTTGTGTGTTAAGCTCGCCAAGAAGATCCCGCAACTCGCGCGTAACCGGAGATTTTGGCGCCGTGATCAGCGCATTAACCACAGTTGTGCGCGCTTCATCCAATTTACCTTCACGAAGTAAATCTTGAGCCTTCTTCAGCTTCTTGACATTCGGATGGACATACTTCACCCACGGAAGTGATTTGTATTTCGCCAGTTCTGGCGGACGGAAAACAACAAGTGCAATATGCGCGGCACTGCCGAAGATCACAGCGCCGAGCATGGCGATTGTGCATTTTTGCCAAAATGACATTCTCATCACACGCACCGCAACCAAGCGTCTGTGTATATAAGGATATCGTTCCGGCCGCTTAGTTCATTCCTTTTATTTATTTGCGAGGCCGGCGCGAACACATGTACAGGAATCGTGGCTGATGTAGAGGATTTGATGTTTCATGTGAAGGCAATACCATGAGCAATCACGAGCCGTAATCGATCACCAGGCGATTAAAGGAATGAAGGCATAATTCGCTCCGAATGAAATCTTCATATGACGTAGTCATCCTTGGCGCAGGGCACAATGGGCTGGTGGCGGCTGCTTACCTCGGGCGCGCCGGCTTGAGCGTGCTGCTGCTGGAAAAGAATGATTACATCGGTGGCGCGACAACCTCGCAGCAAGTCTTTCCTGATTACGATGCGCGGCTGTCGCGCTACTCTTATCTGGTCAGCCTGTTTCCTCAGAAGATCATCCGCGATCTCAATTTGAACCTGGAACTGCGCAGTCGCGCCATCGCATCCTGCACGCCGTACGTGAATCACGGACATCATGGCGCCTTGCTCTTGAGCAATGTAGATGAACAGGTGAGCCGCCGTTCGATGTTCGAGCTCACTGGAAACGATAGCGAGTACGAACAACTGAAACGTTTCTACGCGCTGCCGCGCGCATTTGCCGAGCGCGTGTGGGACTCGATGCTTGAGCCGCTTGTGTCCAAAGAGGAGATGGCGCGCCGGTTCAGGAGCGATGAAATCTCGCGCGAATCCTGGCGCAGCCTGGTCGAGGAACCGTTCGGTAATGCCGTCGAACGCTATCTGCGAAATGATCTGGTGCGCGGTCTCGTGTTCACGGATGCAAAAATCGGCGTGTTGACGCAGCCGCACGATTCGTCCCTTCTGCAGAACCGCTGTTTTCTTTATCACCTCATCGGCAACAAAACAGGGGAATGGAAGGTGCCGGTCGGCGGGATGGGCGCCGTGTCGTCCGAACTGGAAAGAGCAGCGCGCAAAGCAGGCGCTACAATGCACACCAATGTTCTTGTCGGCGCACTAGACCTCACCGGAAAGACGCGCAGCGTTGACTTTCACGTGAATGGAACAGACCAGACCGTCGAAACGCGATTTCTTCTCGTCAATTTTGGTCGCAATGTATTGGCGAAGTACACGGGTCGTTTTTTTCAGCCCGATCGGACGGATGAAGGGTCCGTTTTCAAGATCAACATGCTGCTAAACCGTTTGCCGAAGTTGAAGGCAAGAAAACTTCCGGTGACCGACGCATTTTGCGGAACATTCCACAGCGACGAAGGATACGGACAAATGAATGTCAGCTATGACTTGGCTTCCGGTGGCCGCTTGCCTGAAAAAACACCATGCGAAATCTACTGCCACTCTCTCACTGACAGCAGCATTCTCGCGCCGAATTTACGTGACCAGGGATTTCACACCCTGACACTTTTCGGACTCGACGCACCATGGAGCTTGTTTGTGCGAGACAATGAGGCCATGCGGCGAGAAGCGGAGAAGAAGTATCTGGCAAGCATCAACCAATGGTTAGAAGAACCAATTGAAAGTTGTCTGGCACAGTCGCGTGATGGAAAACCTTGCATTGAAAGCAAAAGCCCGGTCGATATCGAGGACGCGCTGGGAATGTATCATGGGAACATTTTTCAGAACGCGTTAACTTTTCCCTTTGCTGAACGGAGGGAGCAGGTTGGCGCCTGGGGCGTAGAAACTGAATTCGAAAACGTGTTCTTTTGTGGTTCGAGTGCCCTGCGCGGCGGCGCCGTTAGCGGAATTCCCGGGCACAACGCCGCGATGAAAGTGCTTCAACTCTGTCGCTCCGCTTCAAATTTCAATTCTCCAAGCTGAATGCCACCGCCAGTTGATCCCCGCGATGTAGAATCAATCGACGCGATTATCGAGGCGTCGTACGATGTGATTTCCGGCCCAGCCGGGAAGAAGCGTGATTGGAATCGAGAGCGGTCGTTGTATTATGCAGGTGCGCGTCTAATTCCGACCGCCAAACCAGGAGCGAATGATGGTCTTGCTCCTCAAATACTGGACGTAGAAGGTTTCATTTCGCGCGTAGAACCGTATTTTGCCGAACACGGATTTTACGAAAAAGAGGTCGCGCGGCGAACCGAGCAATTTGGCTGTATAGCTCACGTTTGGAGCACCTACGAATCGCGTCACGATCCGAGCGACAGCGAGCCGTTCATGCGCGGCATCAACAGCATCCAGTTGTTCAACGACGGCCAGCGATGGTGGATCCTTTCAATTTATTGGCAGCAGGAGAACGCTGAGCACGCGATTCCAGAAAAATATCTTTAGAACGGCAACTGCTGTGGCCACGGCCCTGTGGACCGTCCTTTCCTGGTGCCATTAGCGGCGCGGAGCCGAACCGGCCACAGGCCGTTGGCTTTACCAGATTCGCGCTCGAGAACTAGTGGTTACAGATTTCCTAACCCCGCTCTAAGGCTGAGTCTTCCAGCGGGCGGAATGTGTTTTCCCGATCGGCGTCGGTATTTGAGGATGAGCGTCACGATAACATTTCGTTACCAACCCAAGCACGAACGCCGCGATGATGAATACGGCTATTCTTCTCTCTGTGGTCGTGAGGCGAAGTCTTTGCCTTACTTCATCGAACGTGAAACGCCGGCTGCTTTTAACCAAGGCACAAATTTAATCAAATAAATGTAATGACAACGGTTGCCACACAAAAAGCGTGTCATGGACGTTTTCCCATCTCTGTCTCGCGCAGCGCATCTTTTCGATGCCACAAGAGATAAGGCGGCGTCCAGCGCCGGCGAGGGTTCAATCGTATTCTTCATTAGTGAGTGTTGGTGTGGGGCACTCTGGAGAAAGACGGCCGCAACTCGGAAAAGCGTGGTTCGCTCGCGTAGCGATTTCAAATCACGCGCGTCTGAAGGCGGCCCGGCGAAAGTTCGAGTCCAAACCGTCACATCAAAACTCCCACGTTGTTCTCCTGATGCGGCGACGTTGACGCAGAAATGCCTGCTCGTTGCAAAGATCGAAATAATGATAGAATTCAGCAGTGCTCCTCATCGGAAAGCGGCTCGCCCAAGAAAGCTTTTTTTGGGCAAGGTCGCACGAGCTTGCGATACTCGCGCGCGAAACTGTCTTCGAACGCAGTAATGCTTTGGCGACGGGCGAGTAAAAGCTGCGAAGCCGCAAGCAGCAGGCCAATGACGGTTGCGATAGTCGCCAGTTCGGACAAGAGAAACATCTAAATAGAATTCAACGAAGCTTTCGCCTATTTCGGCTGCTGTTTTGGAGTATTCCAGAAAAAGCGAAAGCATCGCTTCTCTTCTTTCGAACCACATTGACAGGCCGTGGGCAAGACCGATCACTCGTATCGCAACGCTTCGATGGGATCGAGGTTGGCGGCGCGATAGGCTGGGTATAGGCCGAAGCCGATGCCGATTGCGGAACAAACAAGGAGACCGGCAATCGCCCAGCCGAATGGGAAAATAACATCCACCTTCAGCCAGATAGCAAGCAGGTCGCCGGCGATGATTCCAAGAACAATCCCGAGAATTCCGCCGGTCTCCGAAATGAATACCGCTT
>DASTMV010000188.1:0-27348 GCA_035713885.1 Candidatus Udaeobacter sp.
CTCCCTTATTCACCTTCAGACCCGAGGAAATCAGGAGCACTGGAGACGAGATTTTCACCTTGAATTACGTTCGTGACGGCAAGTTCCACGTGGAACAATTGCCCTGTTGGATTACCTACACGACGGTAGGAACGCACGACATCATCCGGGCGAATCTACACCGATCGCCGCTTTATGCTGGCCGAATTACAGCCGTCGGTCCAAGATATTGCCCTTCTGTCGAGGACAAAGTCGTCAAGTTTTCTGATAAGACTTCACACCAGCTCTTCCTAGAGCCTGAAGGCCGACATACAAACGAATATTACGTGAATGGAATCTCCACTAGCCTACCATACGAAGTTCAACTGCAATTTGTCCACTCTATTCCAGGGCTGAATCGGGCCGAGATCATGCGGCCAGGCTACGCAGTTGAATATGATTACTTTCCACCGACCCAGCTACTGCCGACATTAGAAACGAAACTCGTTCAGGGATTATACTTTGCCGGCCAAATAAATGGCACTTCGGGTTACGAAGAGGCGGCCGGTCAAGGCTTGGTCGCAGGTGCCAACGCCGCTTTAAAGGTTCAGGGCCGGGAACCATTTGTTGTGAATAGGGCGGAAGGGTACATCGGCGTTCTTATAGACGATCTTATCAATAAGGGAACGGAAGAGCCGTATCGCATGTTTACAAGCCGTGCTGAGGACCGGCTATATTTGCGACATGACAACGCCGATCAGCGTCTAACCGGCACAGCCTTTTGTTCCGGACTAGTGAACCAAGCTAGGCATCGGCGTTTTGAAGAGAAAATGTCCTTGTTGGAGCAAGCTCGGACACTGGCTCTGGAGAGCAAGCTACACGGAATACCGATTTCGCAGCTAATGAAGCGCACGGATTTTGATCTGAAATGGTTGCCGCCTGAGATTGTATCATGCGTGCCTCATTCGCTATGGGAGTTGGTCGAAACTGACTTTAAGTATGAAGGATATGCGGCACGTCAGTCAGCGCAGAACCAACAGCTCGCTCGAAAAGGAAATCAACGGCTTCCGGATGGGCTGGACTACGATCAGATTGCTGGCCTCCGAGCGGAGACCAGACAGAAATTATCAAATGCACGACCTACCTCTCTCGGCCAGGCAGCGCGTATCAGCGGAATTACTCCAGCTGACATTGCGATTATTCACATATGGCTATCAAAGAACAATTTAACTCTAGAAGAAGCAGGGTTGAGTCGGTTTGGTCCGACTAAATGAAGGTCCGATGGTCGTTCTCGGTCTGATTTTAATCGGGAGTTACCTACTAGGGTCGATTCCATTTGGGTATCTCGCTGGTCAACTTGCCGGAGTCGACATCCGACACTTCGGCAGCGGCAACATTGGCGCAACTAATGTCGTCCGCGTATTGGGCGGGAAATATGGCTATCCAGTGTTCGCACTCGATTGTTTGAAAGGATTTGGAGCCGTTAAGATCTCAATGTTGATGGCGCCCG
The DNA here is from genome assembly GCA_035713885.1 of Candidatus Udaeobacter sp. GTDB lineage: Bacteria > Verrucomicrobiota > Verrucomicrobiia > Chthoniobacterales > UBA10450 > Udaeobacter. The sequence goes on from DASTMV010000188.1 coordinate 1,469, forward strand.
GGCAGCCACCGGAATGGAACTCACCCGAGGTATTTGGAATTGTTGCCGCGATCGCGTGCGTTATCGGACATTCCTATCCCGCCTGGCTAAAGTTCAAGGGTGGAAAAGGGGTTGCAACTTCTGCCGGGAGTCTTTTGGCTTTGATGCCGGTAGCAGCGGTAATCGGCGTTGCAACTTGGATGTTGGTGTTTTTCGTAACTCGCTATGTATCAGTTGCTTCTATTACGGCTGCAGTCACTTTACCTTTTGTAATTTCGATTACTGTCCGCAATGAGACAGGTAAAGCCATGTTTTATTTTTCCATTTGCGTAGCTGCGGTCGTAATTTGGCGTCATCGTTCAAATCTTTCCCGCCTTATGCGTGGCACCGAGCAGCGCTTCACCCGAAAGTGAGAATTGGCAAAATAGCGGTCATAGGTGCTGGCGGTTGGGGGACAGCTTTGGCTGCTCTCTGGGCGAAGGACGGGCGAGAAGTTTTGCTCTGGGGTCACAACAACCGGCGGGTGATTTCTATGCAGCAAAGCCGGGAAAACAGCGATTATTTGCCTGGGATTAAGATTCCGAAGTCAGTTTATCTTACTTCCGAGCTACGGGATTGCGTCGGCGCAAATCTTATCGTTCTGGTGACGCCATCAACTGCTTTTCGCCAGATCGCAATACATCTCCGGACAATAATTGCCGATTCACCTTCACTGTTCCTGAGCTGCACAAAGGGAATCGAACACGGTACTGGAATGAGGATGAGTCAGATTCTTTACAGCGTTTTTCCTGAGCATAAGATCGCCGTGTTGTCCGGCCCGAATCTCGCGACCGAAGTTGCCAGACAGCTCCCAACTGCAAGCGTCATTGGCTGTAAAGATCGCGATTGCGCAGTGAGTCTCCAAGGCAGTTTAGCGAGTTTACGCTTTCGTATTTACACCAGCCCAGATCTTGTTTCGATTGAATTGGGCGGCGCACTGAAAAACGTCTTTGCTATCGCTGCAGGAATTAGTGATGGCCTGCGATTAGGCGATAATGCCAAAGCGGCCTTGGTGACCCGCTCCTTGGCTGAGCTCGTTCGGCTTGGGCAGAGAATGGGGGGCGACGCCAATGCCTTTTATGGGCTTAGTGGTGCCGGTGACCTGATGCTGACCTGTTACAGCCAGCGGAGCCGAAACTATAATGTCGGGCAACGGCTCGGAAGAGGCGAATCGTTAGGAGAAATTATCGCCTCAATGAAAATGGTTGCGGAAGGCGTTCCGACCGCACAAAGCGCTTGGGAATGTGCACGAGGATTGAATGTTGACACGCCGATTATTGATCAAATCTACTCTGTCCTTTATAAGGAAAAGAAACCGATCATTGCCTTGGAGGAGCTGCTGAAGCGCGAGCAGAAGCCGGAACAACTCTGACAATTCAAGGCATGCTTCGGGAATTGCAACTCAGAGGTTTTCCCGGCGATAACTCTCACACAGTTCAGCGATTATCGCGGGATAGAGGTCGTGTTCCGCGATTTGAATCCGAGCATGCAAGCTCTCCGGCGTCTCGTTAGGTAGAATTGGCACTTGCCGCTGTGCGAGAATTTGGCCGTGATCAATTTTGTCATCTATGTAATGCACGGTGCACCCGGCAACCTTTTCGTCCGCCAGCAAAGCTTGCTTCCAAGCCTCAAGCCCTGGGAATTTAGGGAGGAGCGATGGATGAATATTGACGATACGGCGGGGAAACGCCTTGAGCATTGGTTCGTGCAAGACCCGCATGAAACCGGCAAGAACGACGAGTTCGACACCGGCATCGCGTAACATCTTTGCCAATTGCTGTTCCGTTTCCGGTTCCAAGCGAGTCCGAAATCTCCCCGGCGCCAAGTAGGCGTTCGCTATACCAAACTCGCGAGCGATATCAAGGATAGGCGCATCCAATACATCTGAAATTATGAGACGCGCTTCCGCAGCGAGCTTGCCTGAACGAATGCGCTCAAGAATCGCTCGGCAATTGCTGCCTGTGCCCGAACCAAGGATTCCAATCGGCAGCCGCTTCATCGGGTCGTATCTTTTGTTAAACTTCCACTCCTACATAGTTGTTCGATCAATGCGGAAGTTGAATAGCCTCTCTCAAAAGGAACGAAACGGATCTCCGCTTGAATTTCCTTCAAAACCGCACGTTCTTGTTTATTCAGAGTTTCGGGGATGTAATCACTGGCTTTGACGTAAACGTCCGGCCGAACTGCAGTCAGAAACTGGGTGGCGCGAGCTTGCGGAAAAATCGCAACGAGATTTACGCATTCCAAAGCTGCAAGAATTTCGGCGCGGTCCGCCGCGGTTGTGATCGGACGGCCAGGACCTTTTAACTCACGCACCGAATGATCACTATTCACGCCAACCGCGAGGAAATCACCGAGGGTTCGTGCCGCTTGCAAATACCGCACATGGCCAATATGCAACAAATCAAAACATCCGTTCGTGGCTATGATTTTTTTTCCAGCAGCGCGCAACTTTCCGCAGCGATCAGAAAGCTCCTCAAGCTCCACGATTTTTGAGTTCATCTTTTTTAGGCAATTTTGGAATGTGCATTAATTCGCAGCTCGGTTTAGTGATTTGCGCTAGCTATACTCAAAATGGCGAGAAGAAAGGCAAAACGCAACGCACGAACATCGAAACTCCGGGATCCTTTCGAAATTTGCCGGGAGCCGGTTGTCCGGCTTGCAACTCAAGCCCTGGCGCCTACTGCCCCGGACACCATGAGCCTGCCACGGAGTTATAAACGGCCAATTTTATTCGCGATCGCACGCGATGAGCATACAATTTTCGTTAGCTGGAATATCGATTGGTCGTCTGTCTTTGACCAAGCGGCGCCTCTGGATCGACAAGTCCATCTTCGATTACTTGCCGCCAACGGTTCCGAACAACATAGATTTACAGTCGAGCCGATGCTCGGAAGTTTCTATCTGCCCGTGTCGCGACTGCGTTCGACCCACCACGTCGAACTCGGGTATGTCACGTTGGATCGCGGCTGGAAATGCGTGGCGGTTTCCGAACCAGTCGTGTTGCCGGTCCGTGCGCGATCTGAAAACACGCAGGTCGAATTCGCAACGGTCTCATTTCACATTAGCTTTCAAAAAATGATCGATCTGCTCAGCTTGACGAATCGGGAGGGACTCATGACCGGTTTATCCCGTTTGGAATCCCGGCTCGTGGCATCCGCGGAGCGATGTGCCGACGTTCCGCCGGCGGACCGCGAAATTCTTTGCGCGTTGGATCTTTCGATTGAGGATCTGCGCAGCGGCCGTGTGGGCTCCGCTGAAAGAAGTAACGAGTTGCGTCTGTATGAACGCGTCGAACCCATTCTCGATTTCGGTCCAACGAGTCCAACGAGCGGCTTCGACGCCAGTCGCTGATCCAATCACCACTCTGGTTACAGCAGCCCTTCACGAGTCATCTTTATTCCTTCGGGCATATCTGTTGGGCGTGGAGCATCGATGTGGCTGTGGCTTTTGCCGTACCCAAAGTAGAAGACGAAACCGATAAGCAGCCAAACGATGAGTCGCATCCAGTTAGTCCAGCCAAGTCCGTAAATCATGGCGCCGCAGGTGATAATGCCGAGAGTGGCGACGAGCCGCGCGGCGGGAACGCGAAACCCGCGTTCCAGCTCTGGATTTGTTACGCGCATGATCCAAACCCCTGCGCAGACCAGGATGAATGCAAATAGCGTGCCGATACTGGTCATTTCTCCAGTCACATCGGCGGGAACCAAAGCGGCCAGCGCGCCGGTAAACACTAAAAAAAGCATGTTCGATTTCCAAGGCGTTCGATAACGCGGATGCACATCAGAGAAAATCGGCGGGACGAGTCCGTCGCGGCTCATCGAAAAGAACACGCGCGATTGGCCTAACAACATTACGAGAATGACTGATGAAAAGCCGGCTAGGATCGCGACTGTTACCGCGCGCGAGAGCCATTCATAACCGTGCATGTACTTGCTGATCGCGAAAGCGACCGAAGCTTCGCGGCCAGCGGCGCGAAAATCATCGACCGTGGCGACGCCGCTGAGCACGTAGGAAAAGAGCACATAGAGAATCGTGCAGAACACCAACGAACCAAGAATGCCGATCGGCATGTCGCGTTTCGGGTTACGCGCTTCTTGTGCTGCGGTCGAGACGGCATCGAATCCGATATAAGCGAAGAAGACGACACCGGCTGCGCCGAGAATTCCAAGAATACCACCGTAATGATGCGTGATGCCCTGCGCTGTGACGTGTGTCGTTGCCGACGGGATGAATGGCGTGTGATTCGTCGGATTGATAAAATGCCAGCCGATGCCGATGAAGAGGAGCACGATTGATACTTTCAAAATGACGATGAGTCCGTTCACGAATGCGGATTCCTTCGTGCCACGAATGAGCAGCATCGTTAGGAGCAGCAAAATGAAAAGCGCTGGCACGTTCATGATGCCGTACGTGCCGCCAGCATCGTGTTCGAATGGCGAATGCGTCCATTGGTACGGAATCGCCATGTTGAACCAGCCCAGCACGCGATTCGCGTACTCGCTCCACGCGTCCGACACGGTCGCCGCGGCCACGGCATATTCTAGAATCAAATCCCAACCGATGATCCATGCGACGAATTCGCCCATGGTCGCGTACGAGTACGTGTAAGCACTGCCAGCGACCGGAATCATCGAGGCGAACTCGGCATAGCACAGACCGGCAAACGCGCAGCCGATTCCGGCGACCACAAATGCCAGCACAACAGAAGGACCCGCGCGATCGGCGATCGCAGCAGCGGTGCGGACGAACAGACCAGCGCCAATGATTCCGCCGATGCCGAGCGCAACCAGATTCATCCAGCCTAACGAACGCTTCAAAGTATGCTCGCCGACTTCTGTGGCTTCGTGAATGAGGAGATCCAGCGGTTTTTTCTTAAATAGTTTTCCCATGACTTCAGACGTTGGTGGCAGTCCGCTTGGAACTGTCGATGTTACTCACATCGACCTTGCGATCGTGTGATTTCTTCCAGAGGAAATAAACAGGTAGACCCGTCAGGACAATCACAAGACCAGGCCATGTTGTTTGAGCTCGATACGCGAGCAGAACGATCATGATAATCGTGGCCCCAACTATGTACAACGCCGGCAGGACCGGGTAACCTAACGCGCGGTACGGGCGTTCGGCGTCAGGCCGTTTTCGGCGCAGTAGAAATACTCCTGCGATTGTCAGCACATAAAAAATCAGAGCCGCGAAAATAATGTAATCCAACAGATTGCTGTAAAGATTGCCGTAAGTGACGATGCCGCTCGCCGCATCAATGTTTCGCGTCCGCGGGAGCACGAGCACTGCAGTCCAGATTCCTTGGAGTAGAAGTGCGGTGGCAGGCACATGTTTCGAATTCAGACGCGCTGTCGCTTTAAAGAACAATCCGTCTTTCGCCATTGCGTAGTACACACGCGCTCCTGCAAGGATCAGACCATTACAACAACCGAAGGTGGAGACCATGATCGCTACTGCCATGATTCCAGCGCCCGCGCCGCCAAACATTACCTGCATGGCAGCCGTGCCGACCCGATCGTCCGGGGCGTGTTGGATTTTCTCCAACGGCAGCACGCAAAGGTAAGCGACGTTAGCCAATAGGTATAACGTGATTACCAAACCAGTGCCGAACAAAAGCGACAGCGGGATGTTGCGACGCGGGTCGCGAACCTCACCGGCCGTGAAGGTGATATTGTTCCATGCATCGGACGAAAACAGCGAACCTACTTGTCCAACACAAATCGCTATTAGTAGTCCCAGTGCGCCACCAGTTGCTGAAACAGCGCTAACGAACGGCAGATCCGATGTGATTGGCGAGACTGCAGCGGGAACCCAGAAATTCATTAAATTAGCATGGAGCGCCTCGGCGTTGCGTCCGATGAAGATGCCCAGTGCAATCAGTGCCACTAGTGACAACGTCTTCGCAGAGGTAAACACATTCTGGATCAATTTGCCCAGCGCCAGCCCGCGGGTGTTTATGAACGTAAGAAAAACGATGATTACGATCGCGACCAGTTGCTGCGTAGAAAGGCTCACCGCGTAGCCGCGCGATAGCATGATGGGGGAAACGATCCAACGCGTGGGGGACACCGAATCGTTGAGGACGCCAAGAAATCTCGCGAACGCTACAGCAACGGCAGCGATCGTCCCAGTCTGTATTACGAGGAAAAGCGTCCAGCCATAGAGGAATCCCCATAACGGACTATACGCTTCCCGGAGATAAACATACTGACCGCCGGCACGCGGCAGCATTGCCGCGAGCTCACCGTAGGTCAGCGCAGCAGTAATCGTGAGCACACCAGTGACCACCCAGACCACAAGTAACCACCCAGCTGAACCAACCAGCCGTGCAATATCTGCCGACACGATAAAGACTCCCGAGCCGATCATCGAGCCGGCAACAAGCATTGTTGAGTCAAGCAGACCAAGACCGCGAACGAACTTCTGATTACCTGCGGATGTCTCCGCTATCGAAGGTGTCATTTTGGGCGACTGGAGTTGCCGAGGGAGTTAATCACCGGTCCATCCCGTCGTGCAATCCCAAAAAACCTATTCAAATCATTTTACGCGGAAAAAGAACGGTGTAATCTGCTCGCCCACCGAGATGAGTTCGAATCATCTGCTCTGCGCACGGCGGTTTCTGTCGATTCGCTGCGCTACGTTGATGATGGTCATCGGATTGGCTGCTTCGGCGCAGGGCATTTTCGCGCGAACAACCACGCAGTTTGAGGCCCTTCCGCTGGTACGCTCGCGACAAAATCATTTATTGGTGCGCGCTTTCATCAACGGCAGACCGGCCTGGCTGACGATCGATAGCGGTGCGCCGGTCAGTGCAATTGCCTTGAATCGCCGCGAACATTTTCGGCTCAAGCCGATCAAGACCGACTCCAGTTTGCCCGCGCGTGTTCAAATCAACGGCGGGTTCAACAATGTCGTCATAGCGCGTGAACTGCGAATCGGGGGATTGAGTCTCGTGGATGAGCCTGTCGTTACGGTCGATCTGGACGGGTCTGCGCGCGCGGCGCGAATGGCACACGAACCGCAGATCGATGGAATTATTGGAGCAGACATCCTTTTCCCGACACAAGCGGTGCTGGATTGTGAACGGCAATTACTCATTCTTAAGACCGATCCGAATGTTCGCGGCAGTTTTCCCGGGTTTAGTCGGCGCGGCTTGCGCGCCGTTCCAATTCAGGTCAGTGATGGTTACAACTTGTATGTGGACGGCTCCGTCAATGGAACACCTGCAAAACTGATGGTCGACACCGGGTCGTTCACCACGCTATTGCATCGATCTTTCGTGCGGCGGATGCGAATTGCTACTCGCGAGACGCCATATAGCTCTTCAGCCGTGAATCTGAGAGAACGAGGCGTACGCGTAGCGCGCATTCGCAAGCTCTCGGTCGGTTCGGTTAATATTTTTGGCAAGGATGTAGGCGTTATCGATCTGGAAGGACTCATCCACGACGGCTTGTTGCAAGGTTCCCCGCCGGTCGCTGGCCTGCTCGGCGCGGAAACGCTGCGACACCATCACGGTATCATCGACTTCGGTACTCGCACCCTTTACTTAAGGTAGCGAACGCGGGCAGCCGCTTCTCTTGTCTTTTGAAATGAGCCGCCGCCCCGCGTGCTTTAACGTCGATGCCAGAAATTTCGCTGTTTTCTGCTCGTGAATGAAATCTCTCAGGCGTTCATTTTAGCCGCTGGGCTTGGCACACGACTACGTCCATTGACGGACGAGGTGCCCAAGCCTCTCATCCCAATTTTTCAAAAGCCGCTGATCACTTTTGCGCTTGATCATTTGATAGGCACGGGGGTGAACAAATTTGTCATTAACACGCATCGGCATCCGGAATTATTTCAAAGCTTTTTTGCCGACAACGAATATGGTGGGTTTCCGGTTTCTCTTGTCCACGAACCGGACCTGCTGGAAACCGGTGGCGGTATCAAGAACGCTAAAGATCAACTCGGCGGCGAGCCGTTCCTGACCTACAGCGGCGATATTCTAGCCGACATCAATCTGCAGCCTTTGATCGACGAACATTTCCGTCGCGGCAACGACGTGACGCTCGCGCTACGCCACACCGGTTTGGCTTCAGAAGTGTGTTTGCGCGATCATCGCGTCATAGACATCGCCAACCGCTACGGTAGCGCCGGAAATTTCGACTTCGCCAATATCGCTATTTGGAGCCCGACGATCTTCCAGCAGATCCCGCCGCGCAAAAAAATTTCGTTTATTCCGATTGTTGCGGACTGGATAAGCCAGGGCGGAAGGATCGGGGGCGTTGTGCTGGAGGGAGGAAAATGGTTCAACATCTCCTCGCGCTTGGAATATCTTGAAGTGCATAAGGCAATCTTACGAGAAAATTGGAAGCCGCGTTTCGTTAGGATGCAGGAATGGCCAGAGCGCATTGCGGGTAGCGCAATCATCGAGTTTGGCGCGCAAGTGCGCGGCTGCTCAGTGGTCGGAGCAAACTGTCGTATCGGGGCGGAAGCCGTTTTGGATGACACAATTTTATGGCCGAACGCAGAAATAGCTTCCCTAAGCCGGTTGGAGGCTTGTATTGTCCGCTCCCGGAAAAAGGTCCGCGGTATTCATCGTAACAGCGACATCTGACTTTATGCGAACGGCCCTGCTTCTTCGACGAACGCGGATGCATTTTCCGCGCTTCGATGTTGCCGAGATAAAAATCACTCCGATCCAAAAAGGCGGCTCGGATAGAAAATTTTACCGCGTACGCTGTTCGCCCGGGCAGGCGCTCATCTTGGTAAAGTACAATTTGGAGCGCGAAGAGAACCGGCATTACGTGCACATCGCGAAATTTCTTGATGAATGCGGAATTCGCGTTCCAGAAATTTATTTTCACGACTCAGAGGAAGGGTTGATCTGGCTTGAAGACCTTGGAGAACGCGACCTTTATAGTTATCGGGACGAAATCTGGCTGGTACGCCGCGCGTTCTATGAATCGGCGCTCGAGCAAATCGCAACCCTGCACGGATTATCTGAGTCGGTTTGCGTCGAGATGAAGCAACATTTGCCAGCCGAGTTCAATTTAGAGCTTTACCTCTGGGAGCAGAGTTATTTCTTCGAAAATTGCCTCGGTCGTCACTTCAAGGTCGACAGGGCGAAACTTGCGCTGCTAGCCGCGTTGCCGGTTTTAAAGGAGGTCGCAGAGCGTCTGGCGTCTTTCCCGAGAGTTCTAGTGCACCGCGATTTTCAATCTCAAAATATCATCATCCGAAACGGGAAGGCTTACCTGATCGATTTTCAAGGAATGCGACCGGGTCTTGCGGAGTACGATCTCGCTTCCTTGCTGTATGACCCATACGTTGCTCTCGCAGAGGCAGAACGTGGTGAGCTGGCTGCCTGCTATCGCGCCCTTCAGCTCCAAAACGGAGTTGCGATCAACGGCGAGTTCGACTTGAAATTGCGGCTTTGCGCAATGCAACGTCTCATGCAGGCACTTGGCGCATATGGCTTTCTTGGCATTGTTAAGGGCAATAGCCATTTTCTGAACCACATCCCTTCAGCATTGCAGTCATTACAGCGCATCGTGGCGCAGATCGACGGATTGATAGAATTGGAGAAAACGCTCCGAGAACTAAGCTAGGCGATCATCTCAGACACCTTTTTAGGGAACTATACCAGAAAGCTCGGTTCCCATGATCGGTAGGCATGACCAGAGCAAGTTCGCGCGAACCTGGCTGATAAGGATGGAACCAGGCTGAGTCCCTCGTTTTGCATTGCCTATTTGTTCATGGTAACTTTTACCATCGTAAAGTTTGTCTATGCCACAGTTTGACCGGAACTCTCAAAAAGAGAACAAACATCGCGGAAACGAACCTAATTTTAATTGGCGCGGGGTCGTTCTTGTTGTCATCGCTTTCAGTCTGATTGCGATGGCAATGCTCTTTTACCGGGGCGGAATTCAACCGGTCGAAGATGTTCCATACAATCGCTTCCTCGAGCTGCTGGAGAACAAGCAGATCGTGAACGATAAAAATTATCCGCTGCAACTGGTCGTGGAAGATGGTCGGCCTACGCAGACGTTACGGGGTGCCTATGTTCGCCAAGGCGCAGGCTCAGCCGCTTCACAACCGGTCCCGTTTCGGACAACAGTCTATCTTAGTTTCACAAACGACCTGCAGAAGAAACTCGCTGACGCCGGCATGCAGCCCGCCATTAAGACAGAATCAAATATGCTCGCGCAGACCGTGGTCGGGTTCCTGCCAATCGCGCTTTTCCTCCTGGTTTTGTATTTCCTTTTCCGCCAACAAATCCGTATGGCTGGTAAAGGAGCGCTCAACTTCGGAAAATCCAAGGCGCGAATGTTAGCTCGGGACAAAAACAAGATCACCTTTCGCGACGTCGCTGGTGTGGAGGAAGCAAAGGAAGAAGTGCAGGAACTGGTCGAGTTCCTACGTGATCCAAAAAAATTCCAGAAACTCGGTGGTCGCATTCCCAAAGGTGTTTTAATGGTCGGGCCTCCCGGGACGGGCAAAACGCTACTGGCGCGCGCCATCGCGGGCGAAGCGGATGTGCCGTTCTTTTCCATCAGCGGCTCGGACTTCGTAGAGATGTTCGTCGGTGTGGGCGCGTCGCGCGTCCGCGACATGTTCGAGCAGGGTAAGAAGTCCGCGCCGTGTATCATTTTCATCGACGAAATCGACGCCGTGGGGCGCCATCGTGGCCACGGCGTAGGCGGTGGGCATGATGAACGCGAGCAAACATTGAATGCGCTGCTCGTGGAGATGGACGGGTTCGACACGCAGGAAGGAGTGATCATCATTGCCGCGACGAACCGGCCGGACGTTCTCGATCCGGCTTTGCTGCGGCCGGGACGCTTCGATCGCCAGATCACGGTGAATTTACCTGACGTTAAAGGACGCGAAGAAATCCTGCGCGTCCACGCAAAGAAAGTGAAGCTGGCCGAAGGCGTTGACCTAGCGGTGATCGCACGGGGCACGCCCGGTTATTCGGGCGCGGAGCTTGCGAACGTGATCAATGAAGCAGCGTTGCTTGCGGCGAGGCGCGGGTTGAAGGGAATCACGCTGGCTGAGTTGGAGGAAGCGCGGGACAAAGTTCGCTGGGGCAAAGAACGCCGGAGCCTCGCGCTGAGTGAGAAAGAAAAACAGAACACCGCATATCACGAAGCAGGCCACGCGTTGTTGCTCATGCTTCTCCCGTATACTGAGCCGTTGCACAAGGTCACAATTATCCCACGCGGACCGTCGCTTGGTTCAACCATGTGGTTACCGGAGGAAGATAAGTACACCAATCGCAAGAATGAATTACTGGCCAGTCTCGCCGTTTCCATGGGCGGTCGCGTTGCAGAAGAAATAATCTTTGGCGACATCACCAATGGCGCTCGCGGCGATATCAAAGGTGCCACGGCCATTGCGCGCCGGATGGTGTGCGAATGGGGCATGAGCGAGAAAATGGGCATGGTCGAGTATGGAGAACACGAAGATTATGTCTTTCTGGGCCGGGAACTGACTCGCAACCGCGATTATAGCGAAGCGACTGCAGAACAGATCGATCAGGAAGTGCGCAAGCTCATTGATGACGCCTATCACCTGGCGAAGAACACGTTGATTGCTGATCGCGACAAACTTGAGATAATCGCCAAGGCGTTGCTCGAATACGAAACCTTGGACGGCTCGCAAATTAAGGAAATCATTGAGCATGGTCGGCTCATTAACCCGCCGCCCGGCGTTGGCGGGTCATCCAGCAGAAAGCCAGCACCTGAAAAACCGCCCAAGCAAGTCGTAGCTCCCGACGTCGCCCCGCCTCTTCCTGGCGCGCTTGGCGGCGCACCAGCCTAAGTACGGCTGGCTGCGATCTGGCGAACACGGTCGCGTTTTCGTATCTCGGCAATTTTGATGCACAATTGAACCTCCCACGTTAACCAAACGCAGGATCACTGACCTGGCGTTTCCGCGCTTTGATCCCTGGTCTCGCCAGCTTCCAACATGCGAACGCGTTTGTCGATATATGGCAGGCGGATTGTAAGGGTGAGTCCCTTGCCTTCGCTGCTCTCGATGGAGAGTTCCCCGCCGTGTTCGCGCACTATCCGGCGCACAATCAACAACCCAAGGCCGGTACCGGATGCTTTCGTCGTAAAATAAGGCTCAAAAACGCGGCTCAGTTTTTCGACCGACATGCCGCCGCCGCTGTCAACAAATCGAATGATCACATGCGTATCATCCAAATCCGAGCGAATCTGTAATCTACCGTGGCGGTGCATGGCTTCGAGGCTATTTTTGATCACGTTGTAGAACGCCTGTTTCATTTGATCGCGATCAAGCTGAAGCAACGGCAGATCTGAACGTAGTTCTTGTTCCACCGCGATTTCGCGATCATGAAGCTCAGGGGTGAAAAAGCGAACTGCTTCCTCCACGATCGTGTTTATATTTTCCTGTCGCAATTGCGGACGTGATGGCCGAATGGCTTTTAGAAATTGCGTGACGATGGAGTCCAGCCTGTTGACCTCGGAACGAGCGACCTCAATCGACTGTTCAAGCCCGGCTTTGGCGCTGTCATGCAGCTTTTGCACATTACGTTCCATCAGTTGTAAATGAATGTGCAGCGAGTTCAGGGGATTGCCGATCTCGTGGGCGACACCTGCAGCCAGAAGTGTCAGCGCATTCAAACGTTCCGACTCAATCGCTTGTTGAGCAGTGCGTCGGCTCTGCGTGATATCACGCAGGATCATCACGTGCCCAACTTTCTCCGCGGTATCCGATGCTCCCGGTCGGCGGGGTTCTGCAGCCCGAGCCTCCATTACCAATGGTACGACGTAAAAATTGACAAATCGATTTTGTGGATAGAAAATTTCCATGTCATGGCTGACGGGGCCGCCGCTTTGAATGAGAGATTCCCAATTGAGACCCCGAATTCGTTCATCGAGCCGTTTGCCGATCACTTCCCCTGCTTCCAATCCGAATAATCCACAGGCCGCATCATTCAGGTAAGTGATACGCCCTTTCGAATCGGCGACGACGATGCCCTCCTGAATGGCATTAAACACCGTTTCTAGAAAACCTTTTTCTTGTGCCAGGCGCAGGAAATAATTCTGCACTTCCTCCGGTCCGATGCGCCCGAGACGTTCGATGAGCTTCTCAAGGAACCCAGCTTTCATGACTGATGTCGCATCAAAGTTGAAGATAGAAGGTCACAGCAGGTAGCTTCTGCCGCTCACCGATCCAACATTTCAACTTGTTCTTGTCGAGTCGGTACTTCCACAGTCAGCATTTCTACACGCAAATAATTCAAGACCACTGGCGCGAGGATTAGACCGGGGATGCCCATCAGCCGTTCGCCGATAATCAGCGCGACTAGAGTGAGCCAGACTGGATTTCGAATTCGGTCCCCAATGATCTTGCTATTAAGGAAATATTCCGATTTATGGATTACAACCAGAAAGACCAGTCCGAGGATCGCTAGTTTCAGGGACACCGTCAATGCGACGAAGACAATCACTGTATTACTGACAAGGTTGCCCACAATCGGTACAAGACCGCAAAGGAACGTGACTGCGACGAGTAGTGGGGCGTGCGGCATGTGAAATACCAACAAAAAAATAGCGGTCAACGCCGTGTTGATGAGCGAAATCATCATCTGTGCCCCCATGACCGTGGCAAAACTACGGTAAAAATCGCGGAACCGGGTCGAAACTTCGTCGCAGCAAACGGAGTAAAGATTGTTCTTTACCCGATGCGTGCTTCGTTGCGGGTCGAGCCCTGTTTTAAAAAACAGACTTCCAGCCGCCACGATTCCCAGGATGCTGAAAACCAAGGTGGAAGCTGCGCCTTTTGCGAAATCAGCCACGTTTCGCAAGTAATGTGTTTCCTGGCCAAGCGCGTTAATGACACTTTGTCTAAGGCTTTCGAAATCCCAGAATGGTAGCTCGATTTCGCGCTTCTGTGCCCAGGCATTAGCGGAAGGAATAGAGGTGTCCGCCACATCCGGCAGTGCCGAAATGGCTGCCCGGCTAAAATGGATTCCGGCCGCGACAAGCCCCGCCACAACGACACCGAACAAAACTAATGCGATCCACTTTCTTTTTGTGAAGGAATAGAGTTGGCGTAACGCAAAATACGAGAACAAGACTACGAGCAGCGGCACGCCAAGATGAAAAAAGCCTGCCAGGACAATTGTGGCAGCGAGCACCGCGTACGAAAGTCGTATTGGCGTGATCATGAGTTACTCAACTCTGTTTAACTTCATCCCCGCGTGATATTGTCAACTGGGCCCCCGCAGCTTCGACGCGCCCGGTTCGAACTGAGTCGATGGGAGGTCAGAATGCATCCTGCCTGCCAGATGTTTTCAATGAGGCGAGTTTTAGCCGCGTCGCAGCAGCGCGGTTCCCCGACCCGGTTTCAGCTACGAGCTTTCGCCGGTTTCCTTTTCAGCGCGCTCTTTTAATGCTGCCTTGCGCGAAAGTTTAACGCGACCTTTATCGTCGATGCCGATGCATTTAACCCAAATCATATCGCCAACCTTCACTACGTCCTCTGTGCGCTTCACTCGAAAATCAGCCAGCTCGGAAACATGCACCAAGCCATCTTTGCCCGGAAAGACTTCGACAAATGCTCCGAATTCCTTCGTGGTGACAACGCGGCCCTGATAAGTCTGGCCGATCTCGATTTCACGCGTCATGCCGCCAATGATTTCCTTCGCACGTGCCATACTCTCTCCTGTGGTTGCATAGATGTGCACCGAACCGTCGTCTTCGATGTTAATTTCAGCGCCGGTTTCAGCGACAATTCCCTTGATGGTCTTTCCACCGGGCCCGATGAGCGCGCCGATCTTCTCTGGATTAATCTTAATCGTCTCGATCCTTGGCGCGTATTTCGACAGTTCTTGCCGAGGTTTATCAATCGTACCACGCATGATCTCGAGAATCTTCATGCGTGCTTCCTTTGCTCGTTGGATAGCTTCTGCCATGATGCTATGGCGGATGCCCGGGAGTTTCAGGTCGAGCTGAAACCCGGTGACGCCTGTGTCCGTTCCACAAAGCTTGAAATCCATGTCACCGAAATGATCTTCCGAGCCAATGATGTCAGTGAGCAGTTCGTAACGCTTGAATTGCCCGGCGTCATCAGTCTCGGTGACAAGGCCGATCGAAATTCCTGCGACCATGTCCTTCATCGGCACGCCTGCATCCATTAACGCAAGCATTCCGCCACACACGCTCGCCATCGATGTCGAGCCGTTCGATTCCATGATCTCGCTGGAGACGCGGATCGCATAACGAAAATCGTTTTCGCTCGGCACGACCGGCTCGAGTGAACGCTCCGCCAATGCGCCGTGTCCAATCTCACGGCGACCAGGCGCGCCTGTCCGTCCGGTTTCGCCCACGCTAAACGGCGGAAAGTTGTAATGCAGAATAAACCGCTTCGATTGTTCGCCGCCGCCGTACGCATCAATCATTTGCGCTTCCTCGATGGGAGCGAGCGTGGCCAGCGCAAGCGCCTGAGTCTCGCCGCGTTGAAAAATAGCCGATCCGTGTGCGCGGGACAGCACACCTACTTCACAGCTGATCGGACGCAAGTCACCATAGGCGCGGCCGTCTACGCGTTTCTGTTTCTCCAAGGTGCTGACGCGAAATGCCTTCTTTTGTACGTAGTCGAATGCCTGCGCGATGGCGAACTCATCGCTGTCCGGATGTTTTTCCAGAATTGCCGTTTTCACTTGTTCGCGCAATGCGTCCACCGCTTTAGCGCGCGCCATTTTACCTTCCGTATAAAGCGCCTCTTCAATCCGATCGCCCGCTACGCGGTAAGCTATATCCAGCAGCTCCTGATCCACCTTCAAGAGTTCGGCGTCTCGTTTTGGTTTGCCGACCATCGCTGTCAGATCCTTTTGAATGCGAATCATTTCGCGCGCGTGTCCGTGCGCAAATTCAAGCGCTTTAACGAATTCAGCTTCCGGCATCTCTTTGGCTGAGCCTTCGATCATGATCACATCGTTTTCCGTGCCTGCGTAAACAAGGTCAAGATCGCTCTGGGCGCGTTCGTCATGTGTCGGATTGGCAACAAACTGGCCATTGATCCTTCCGACGCGGACCGCGCCGACCGGTCCTGCAAACGGAATATCCGAGACGCTAAGTGCAGCAGATGCGCCGTTGAGCGCGAGAATGTCGGGATCATTCTGCCCATCAGCGCTCAGCAAAATTGAGATGATCTGAGTATCGTAAAAATATCCCTGCGGAAAGAGCGGCCGAAGCGGCCGATCGATCATTCGGGAAGTAAGGGTTTCCTTTTCGCTAGGACGACCTTCGCGCTTGAAATAGCCTCCGGGGAACTTCCCGACGGCGGCGGCTTTCTCTCGATAATCAACTGTAAGAGGGAAGAAATCCTGACCTTCTTTGACCGCTGTTGCCGAAACAGCGCAGACGATCACGGTTGTATCGCCGCAGGTGACGACGACGGCACCATCGGCAAGCCGGGCGATTTTGCCGGTTTCTATGGATATATTATTGGCCCCAATTTGGGCGGTGGCCTTCTGTTGCATGGTAATTCTCCTGGATACGCTGTCCCAGGCGCTCACCCGACTGTAGGTTTTAAACCCGTTGTCCGGCAATTGCCGGAGGCGAAACTAAAACCTAGAATCCAAGGTGAATACAGCCTGGACTGCTCGTGTTTGTTCAGTTTAATCGTGGCTTCGAGCGGTTCAAATTCCAGATCCAAACCGCCGACGATCGCTTCGATTATTTCCGAAGGTTCAGCTTTTCGATCAATTTTTTGTAACGATCAGCTTCCGTTTTGTTCAAATAATCGAGCAAGCTCCTTCGTTGCGCGACCATTTTGAGTAAGCCGCGCCGCGAAGAATGATCTTTGCGGTTTGCCTTAAGATGCTCAGTTAAATGCTCAATCCGGCGGGTGAGAAGTGCGACCTGCACATCCGCGCTGCCGGTATCTTTGTCATGCAACTGGAACTCCTTGAGGTCCGTCGTTTGGTTGCTCTCTGCCATAACGAAGTGCCTATTGTAGACGAGAACGCACTTTTCGCAACCGCACACGGCAGTGACGCCCTGCGCGGATTGTTTCTAAGTCGGATGCTTTTCTCTTCTGCCGTCGTACCAAAGGTGAAGCTTCGTCCGGGAACGCACGCCACGCGGTCCGCCGATGATAACGCCAAAGAAATACCGAAGAAATTGTTTGGCGGGATACATCCGCAATTTCCGTCCGGACGTAACGATCGGTTTGCGCAAGACTTTGAACCGGCCAAGCTTCTTTAGCGCGACCGTGAAATAGACCTCTTCACCGGCAAAGTACTCCTCATTAAACCCGCCGGTCGCATCGAAATTGCGCTGTGTGGTGAAAAGGAACGCTCCAGCCCCCAAATTGAGTCCGAAATAAAGGAATGAGAATCCCCGCAACAGCATCCGTCCCCAGGCAGGAACAAATCCGTCCATCGCTACGCGCGCGCTGCCGCCGGCGTACCCCGCCTCCAGAGCGCTGATCGCTTCATTCACGTGCGCCCGCTTAATCCGCGTATCCGCGTCAACAAAGAACAGATATTGGCCTTTCGCAGCATGCCCACCGGCATTTCGGGCCACAGCGATCTGACGTCGATCAATTCGGACTACTTTCGCGCCAGCACGCGCGGCGATTTCTGACGTCGCGTCCGTTGACGAATCATCAACCACTACAATTTCGTATGGCTGCCCTGCGCCAGAAGCGGCCGCGTGAATCGCCTCCAGTGTGGCTGGGAGTTCATGTTCTTCGTTGTACGCGGGAACGATAAATGAAATCATTGTTCACAGAGGTCAGTTCTTTGGGTCGAATTTAATGCCTACCTTCTGCACTTCCCGATAAGGCAGCAGCCACACAAGGGATTCATCATGAAGATCGACCACTTGGATGCGATTACCCCACGGATCGCGAAAATCGCAGCGGAACGGCGGCTCCAATTTGATTTTGTATTTCCCAGTAAGTTTCTTTTTCACTTCCTCGATCTGCGCTTCATCACGGACCATGATCCCGAAATGCCGCATATTTGCTCGCTGAATCTTGTCGACTTCGAAAATTGCGAGGAACTGATGGTCCCCCAGTTTGAAAAAGGCGTCGCCCTCGCCGCCGCTCATTTGTTCGAGGTTGAAAACGTCCTTGTAAAAGGCCGCCGCCTTCTCGACGTCATCGACTTCGATGGCGACGTGATTGCATCCGTAAACTTGGACTCTCATATGTCAGCTTAGTCGAAAATGAAATCGTGCGCGATTTTCTGATTCATGTCACTGCTGGCACCCAACCGAAACTATTCTACGGAGTCCGTTCTAATCGGAGTGTTTACAATGGCAGCATTGTTGGTTCACCTGTTGACTAATATGCGGTACGGTACTTTCGCGATGAGCTCTATTACATCGCCTGTGCTCGCCATCTCGATTTGATACGTCGACCAGCCGCCATTGTCGATTTTGCTTCTGCGTTTGAGTGAGATTCTGCTAGGGGATTCATTACCTGCCATTCGCCTGCTCCCGGCGTTTGCGGGCGCAGGGACGGTTGGGGTTACAGGTTTGATCGTGCACGAACTCGGCGGACGCGGATGGGCAATTGCACTTGCATGCGCAAGCTCACTGTGCGCGCTTTTCAATTTGGGGGTTGAAAATTTCTTTTCAATGAACTCTGGCCGCGTGTGAAGAACTGGCTGTAACTGCCACACCGCCGAGATTAATCGCGGGTTGTTAACATCCCTTGTCGAGCGATTCGATCTATCAACTGCGGATATGGCAGGCCTGATTTTCCAGCTGCCAGGGCGAAGTCTTCGTCATTGGCCAGGATGGGGTTCGGGTTCGCCTCGATGAAATAGAGTTTGTTTTCGGGTGTGAGGCGCAGATCGATTCGCGCATAGCCGTCGATGGTCAGCAAACGGTAGACGTCTTTGCACGTTTCCTGAATTCTCGTGATGAGCGGCGGGACGAGGTCCTCCACGAACTGGTTCTCCAAACCCCAGCGTTTTCGATATTCGTCGTCCCATTTGGCCTTATAGGTGGCGATCCTTGGTTCGTTAGGCGGCACCTCACGAAAAATGAGTTCCCGGATCGGAAAAACCGTCAAGCGCGAATTGCCCATCAGACTCACATAAAGCTCGCGACCGTGGATGTATTCCTCTGCAATCGCGTCGCTGTTGTATTTGTCGTGAATAAAAGCCACACGTTCTCGAAATTGGTCCTCATTTTGAACAAATGACGCCTGAGAAATGCCATAGGAGGCCTCTTCCTTTACCGGCTTTACCAAAACCGGCAACTGGAGCTGCTTCGGCCCTGCGATGCGCTGCCCGCGCGGGATAACGACGAAATGTGGCACGTGAATGCCGTGGTAATGCAGTATTTTCTTCGAGATACCTTTGTGCTTGCACAAGGTAAGGCCAGTCGAACCGCAGCCAGTGAACGGAAGTCCCTGCATTTCGAAAAAAGAAACGATGTTCTGATCAAATCCGGGATTGTTTCTGAACTGTTCGACAAGATTAAAAAGCACGTCGGGCGCGAACGTTTCCAACTTCTGCCTCAGAAGATCGACATCATCATAAATCGCAAGATGCTCTGCAGCGTGGCCGAGTGCGCCGAGCGCCGCCATGACGTCGGCCTCGGTTTTCCAATCTTTCGTTTTCAGTTCCTTTGTGAAGTCCTGGTCGAGTGCGGTAGGACTTGTGCCGTCGAAGAGCACCAGGACTTTGAGCTTCCTTTTCACGTTAGGTATTTCGAACGAAACGGAACCGAGTTGAGGCAAAGCCGCGGGATAAACCTTGAGATTATGCGACGGGACATCTCGATTTCGACCGGCATAGCGGATTACTTCGTACGTTTGAATTTGCCGGTGAAAAGATAGTTCATCACTAGCGTTGTAATAAAGGCGGTGACGCGAAAGTCCTGCTGCGGATCGTCATCAAGCACGTGAAGCCCAAGTTCATGACAGCGGCGGATAAGCCGCGTGAGCAACTGATTCACAGGAAATTTTTTTTCATTCGTCCACTTACAGACCGCATTCAATAAGCGTCTTCTCCGTCGGCGCAGATACTCGCTGGCTTTAGGTCCAGTTGGTGCCCCAAAGAGCTGGCGCAGATCGACATCGTAAAAATTCGGGTAGGTCTCTTCATAGAGCTTGCGTTTGCGCGTGTAGTACGTTTTGAGCTTCACATTGAGGCAATCGTAATCGGCCACACGATACGCCGGCGTATGCAGCGGTGGCGCTCCCGCCAATGACCGCATCAGCTCATCAACGTATTCCAATTTTCGCAGTGCCGGCCAACCAGCATAATCTTTGCGCCAATCAAGTCCCGGCGCGAGCCAGACTGCAAACGTTTCGGCAAAGTCTTCATCGGGATGACTCTGCGCGTACCAGTCTTCAAGATTTACAACGTAACTGCGACTGAATGGCCGCGGCCGGTAAGTGTTCGGGGTTTCTTCCTGCGAAGTTTGGCCGAAACAATTTCGCCATTTTTTCCGGCGTGTCAGTTGATACGCATACATATAGGCGTGACCGGCTTCGTGGCGCATCAATTTCATGAACCACTCCGGTGTCCCGCCTTCGACCTCCAACATCATCGTGCGCTCCAGTGCGCGCAGCCGGTCATGAACGAGGAAGAATGGGATAAATATGGCGGGAATGCTAATAGGAACGAACCATTCGTCGCCGATGTGTACCGGTGGATGAAATGCCAGGCCTTTACCGGAGAGTTCATCGTATAGCTGCCGGATGAGTGGTTCCAGCGTTGTGCATTTCAACTGCAATCCAAACGACGAAATGCGACGCTCAAGCAACTGCTCCTCACTGAGGGATGCCCAATCGCCAACTTCCATTTCGTTGACGTTATCACCGGAAAAAGCGGTGAGACAAACAAGAAGAGAGCTGAATCAAACAGCCAGAAGATCAGGAAAGCTGTTGCCTGCTCGATATCAGTTGCATTAGTCGGATTTTTCGATTCGGCTGTTGTATGAAGCCGGTCACGCGGCCATTAGATGCGTTCGTCATCTGGTCGATGCTAACACTGGCCGGCCTTAATCTGTGTGCCGCCAACGAGCCGCTTTACGATGGGCTCGGTTTCTATTCACGCAAGATCACCACCAACTCGTCTCAGGCGCAGCGCTACTTTGATCAAGGGCTCGCATTCTTTCAGGGATTCAATCATGCGGCGGCCATTCGCGCCTTTCAGCAAGCTGTGCAGATCGATCCCGAATGCTGCATGGCGCATTGGGGGATCGCGCTGGCTTCCGGGCCGCACATCAATTCAATGGTGGTCCCATTGGCTGCTGCAGAACTGGCTTGGAAGGACATTGCGATCGCGAAGCAACTGGCGACTAAAGCGTCACCTATCGAACAGTCCTTAATCGATGCACTGGCAAAACGCTACGCTGATCCACAGCCGGAAGATCGTAGTCCGCTGGATCGCGCTTATGCCGACGCGATGCGCGAACTCTGGAAGAAGTTTCCCAACGATCCCGATGTCGGCGCTCTTTACGCGGAAGCAATGATGGACTTGCGGCCATGGGATCAGTGGACACCAGAGGGCAAACCGCAGCCGGGAACCGAGGAAATTCTCGCGACTCTCGATGCTGTCTTGAAAATCAGTCCTAACCACCCACTGGCGAACCATCTTTACATCCACGCAATGGAAGCGTCGCACAACCCAGAACGCGCGATTGCTGCCGCGGATCGCCTTCGGGATTTGCAACCCGGCCTCGCTCACAATGTGCATATGCCTTCCCACATCGATATTCGCACTGGCAAGTGGCTGCAGGCCGTCGATGCAAACATAAAGGCGGTCGAGGCAGATCAGCGCTATCGAAAAGTTTTTGGATCGCCCAAAGGATTTCTCAATGTATACGTCGCGCACAATCGCCACATGCTGGCGTATGCCGCCATGATGACAGGTCAGCGGGAGCTGGCGATGAAACATATCCGGGCCATGACTGCGGAGATGCCCTCCGATTTTCTTACGGAGAACGCCATGCAAGCGGAAGGTTTACTGGCGATGCCGCTGGAAGTGATGGTCCGTTTCGGTTTGTGGGACGACGTCCTCTCCGAGTCGGAAAACTCTACCGACAAGATGTGGTTCACCCGCGCATTTCATCACGCTGCACGGGCCATCGCATTTGCATCGAAAGGTGAAACGGCCAGCGCACGTAAAGCGCAACGTATTTTCATCGCCCGCGCCAAACTGGTGCCAAATGAAGATTTTATGAGCAACAACAGCTGTGCAACGATTCTTGCTATCGTGACTCCAATGGTCGAAGGAGAAATTCTCGTCGCCGAGGGAAAAATCGAGGCCGGGATTAGGCAATTACGCTCGGCGATACAAAAAGAAGACACACTGAAATATGATGAACCGCCCGGATGGTTAATTCCGGTGCGGCACTCGCTCGGCGCGGTGTTTATGAAGCAAAGGCGTTTCGCTGAAGCCGAGCAGGTGTATCGGGAAGACCTTGCGCGTTTACCCGACAATGGCTGGTCGTTGCTGGGACTCGCCGAGAGTTTGCGGGAACAACATAAAGACACCGACGAAGCTGCTCAAACGAAAGCCAAATTTGAGAAGATCTGGGCAAAAGCCGATCTCAAGATCAACAGCTCATGTTTGTGCCAACCGGGGACATAAAACTCTTCCGGAAACACAACATTCCGGGCTGCGCGACGCTATCTCGAACCCGCGGAAAAATTACAGCTTTGCGTAAACGCCAAGCAACGGACGATGCGATGGCGTCGGCGAACGAAAATCGCTGACGAATCCGTCTTTGGTGCGGAGCTCAACATGTCCCACACTCCGGGACGTACCATACACGAGGACCGAACCAACAGGCGCAGCAAACGGGTCCGTTATCGATAGCCGTTTAAATCCGTAATTGTTGACCAGTTCCGACGCGGCATCTCTGGCAAGCTCCGTCCTTGGGCGGGAATCGATAACCCCCGAAGCAAGCAACGCATCTTTTACATAATGCCAGCAGCGCGAGCGCGAATGCGCATGCGCGCGTTCCTCGGCGAGCGTGGCTGCTTGAACTAATCTGCTGTCGATCCGGCGGTCGACTTTGGCATACGGGTAAACGATCCGCTTCGGATAGAACTGCGAGATAACAGGAACCGATTCTCGTTTGCCGTCCGCTGCCTTGAAACTGAAATGGTTCCCGTGCTCCGCCGTTTGATTTGTGGCTGACTGATTCATTGGCCGCACTGGCTCCATTGCGAAGCTTGTGCGAGCAGGCGTTTTTGCGATCGGTTGGCTCGGTTTTTTCGCGTGTTTTTCAGCAAACGTGCGCGCGGATTTTTTTGCCATTTGTTTGGACTTTTTAGCAGTCGCCGGCGCGGTTTTGGCTGTGATCACCTGAACAACATCCGCCGTATTCTGCTCACCGCGACTTTCGGAACCTAACGTGGACGGCGCCAGCGCCTGCGCGCGCGCGCCTGCGCTGAAAGTCATTAAAAGCAATGCAGTTGCCAATGCCGGGAAGATTGGTCGTCTCCGCACGAGGGCGAGGTATGCCGGAAATCAGAAGCCATGGCAAGCTTTTTTTTCCTAAGGAGGTCAGTTAATCCGTTCCCGGGTCGGTGGCAGAGCGCCTCCTCGGTAGGGCAATCATCAGTCGAACGGGAAATCAGGTTCAAATCCGGGTGGATTACCGAACATCTGGTCCCGATCGATAACCCGCCTTCGATGGCGCGGCGCGAATCCATCTTCGTCGGGTGCAACGATTGCGGTGCGCCCGGACGGCAGACGAAGAATTAATCGTCCATCGGCGGTGATACCAACCACGCGACTACGCGTTGAACGATTACGCCCCTCTGATGCCCGTCTGGAATTCGAGGTGAGGGATTTCTTTGGGGTTCGCGAACTCGACTTAGTTTCAGCGGTTGCTTGCGATGCCGCCTTTGCCTGAGCGGTTGATTTTGCGTCCGTGTCTGCAGAGGCAGAGCTGTCGGGCGTCGCTTCCCCAGAATTCGGCCCTGAGTCAGTTGAAGCAGATCCCTGCGACGGAGCATTCTTTGTTTGGAACTGCTGAATGTCCGTCGATGCCACCACAGGCGGGTTGGCAGTCGTTGTAGTATTTGCACCCGCAGCAGATCCAGACAGAGCAAGCGGGTTGACCGATTGCGATATTACAGCACCAGAAGTCCTCGCCGTGGCGCTTTGAGCTGCCTGAGCTAGTGCCGCTGGTGAAGAGTCTGGCACGCCGATCAGAACACCCACTGGTTTTGCGATATGGCTCCCGCGAATCATCTTGCCGAGCGAGTTCGGAAACACGAATGGCGCAATCACGGCCGCCAGCAGAAGCAGTGCAAAGACTGGAACGGCGGTTCGGACGAGACGACGCGGTCGAGGCTCTGTACGCCGGGGAATCGTCGTTCGGATGGGAATACCATATCGATCGGACAACTGGCGTCGTCGCTCAATCTTCCCCAGACATCGTCGAATCATCTCGGTCACGACGAGAAAATCTTTTGGACGCTGATCAGCGTCACGATGCGTCATTCGACCGAGCAAGGATCGCAATGGCTTTGGAAAACCTGAGAGGTTTGGACCCTCTTGGAGCGCCTTAGGGGAGTTCGCTTCACCAGTAAGTAAAAAGTAAAGCGTCACCCCAAGTGAATAGACTTCGGAGCTGAGGTCCTTTGTCGGCTGACTCAACTGTTGATCGTCCGCAGTTTTCGCCGCGGCAATTGGTTGCTCATCCACATTCAACTGAGATAGCGGAGGTTCAGCGTTAGCTACCAGCGCTGGCAAGCCGAAATTGGTTATCTTCACCAGTGGCCAATTTCCTTCGGCTGTCTGCCCTGGGACCAGTACGATGTCGTTGGGCTGAATGGAGGGATACGGGAGCTTGTGAAAACCTGCCGAAGACAACACGCTCACGATTTGTTCGCCGACGCGCAAGGCAGCGTCAGCCGCCATCGGTCCATGGGTATTGATCCACGAAGTGAGTGTTTCGCCCGGGAGTCGCTCAGAGATGTAAACGTAATCATCCCCTTCCCTTCCAAAGTCCAAGATGTTCGCGATGTTGACATGCCGCAGCTTCTGCGCCGCCGATACATGCTCCTCGAATCGGTCCCGTTCGGAATGATCGATGCTGTTGACCGGGATCAGTGTAACAAAAACCGGCTCCGCCGTTCTCTCATCCACAGCTTCGTAGCTGATCGTCGGGCCGTCGCGGTTGGCTTCATATGGGCTGCCGTCGTATTTGAGACGAATCCGGTAATTCTTAAGGAAAGGTGTTCGTTCCATATGCGGCCTGCGCGGCGCAGCACAATTACAATCTGGCTGCGCCATTGCTGATTCAACTTTGATTTTGACGGGTAGTTGCTCGCTGTTTGCATTCGTGACTGCGAGACCTCGATCGCGAACCGTGTAATCACCCCGTGGTCAATGCATTTTGGGAATTGCGCCGCAGGCGAAATTGGCGAATCTAAACCCGGATCCCGTACCCCGTGGTGTAACGGTAACACAGCGCCCTTTGGAGGCGTTATTCATGGTTCGAATCCATGCGGGGTAGCCAGTCAAAATTCCCCAGTGTGTTTAGATAGAAGGACGTGCCAACAAAAAGCGCTCTCCGTTTTCAGGAGAGCCCTTTGTTTACTGGGGATTCTATTTAGTTCGATGTCCGGCTTGCGCGTCTTTAGTCACCAAAGGTGAAGCCGCAAGGTGAAGACTGCACGAAGTTTTTATTATTATTCGCATCGTCCAAAGCGTTCTTCAGTGCTTCCTGGCAAGACCGATCAGGACTACCATCCTGGGTTAGGGGATGACCGGCCAGCGATTGATTCGCTGCGCTCATCAAATCGTTGATGCTGATGAATCCCGCAGGGCTCGCCCCGCTCATCCCGCAAGCTGACAGCCCTGGTGCGTAGATCAGCGCCGTCCCATTCACGAACCCGTGAAGCACGTTAAG
>DASTMV010000189.1:0-17536 GCA_035713885.1 Candidatus Udaeobacter sp.
AAAATTTTCAAGTCCTTGCAAAGAAATTGAGAATAGGGACGAAACGCGATCTACTTCTCCAGCTCGGCGATCGCTTCATCACATTCCTGAATTTTTGCGGCGAATTTTGCGGTTCGTCCAGTGTCCGCCGGCATCAGTGTGCCGCGCTTTCCCAACTCGGAAAAGAGATCCAAAGCTTTTGGGAACCAGAAATGGGCTTCGTGCCAATCCTTAGTCCGCTCTGTTGATCGTGTCTCATCCGCACCCAGACGTGATGCCGCTCGGGCAGAGCTCGTAACACGATGCGAATAAGGATTGCCTTGGATATCGCCAATCTTTTCGTAAGCGGTCGCCAACTCGCGTTGCAAAGTCGGGTTATCCGCAGCTTGACTTGCCAGACTGTCGAGATACTCCAGCGCTCGACTGACAATAAGCTGGCGCGTTGGTGTCGCACCTTGTAGATCTTTAACTGAATCATCGATCTCGAACATGAGCGAATGGGCCAGGCGCCGAACATCATCGAAGCGCTTTTTCCGCGCGGGCGCGTTGCAGCTCGGCGGGTTGCGGCCGAGCTGCAGAACCGGAAAAACAAGGCCCAAAGACGATTTGTTTCGAATATTGTTCGGGACACTTCAGCAGTGACGAAGTGGGAAGCTGTTGGAACAGCTGGGGTGAATTTATGAGCGGCGTGCCGGGTGGTATGCCGCTCATCCCATATTGCGGCGATCGCGGAGCTCGCGGAAGGCAGCTTTGAGGAGATCCAGGGCGATTGCGTCTGTGATTGCGTGCCCGCGGGCGCGGGCGGCTTCGGCGAGCCAGGTGGCGATGAGCTTGCGATTGCGCCAGCACCACCACCAACCTTTCCGGTTCATCTCGGCGACGTGGCCCCGGCATTTTGTGGAGCATGGTGCGAGGCCGGTGATTCTGCGAATGGCGATCGCGAGAAGGTCGCCGGTTGGCAGCGAAAGGTGCTAGGACGTGTCGCTCCCACTATCGGAGGAAGGATATCCGGTGGAGGAGAGACGCAGTGGATTACCATGAAAGCTTTGCTGTGCCTCCCAGTCCCATTTTAGCAAACACACTGACACGCTCATAGCACCCGAGCGTATTAGGTATCGAGCAAATATTGCTGACTCCGTCTGCATAGAAAAACAGAAAGCCACCCGTGCGACCAGCGACTGGTGTTTAGCTAATTGGCAGAATTAAGAAGCGTGGCGATAATAAAATTCTCAGAGCGCTCCCTCCATGGAAGTACCTACGGCCGAGAAGTACGAACGATCGTACGAATTAATAAAGCAGAAGCGGCCACTGCACAGCTCACGTCGGCGATCATTCTGTGGTTTGAGAACGGAGATCCCATATCGATTCATACTCTCGCTGCCGCCGCTCACGATTGCTTTCATTGGATGGTGAAACACAAATGCAAGGCCGAAGGGTCTATCCTTAGACTGTGGATGACACAGCAAGGCAAGAGATCGACATGTTCAGCTAGATAAACGGTTTCTCAAACCTTTGCAGTAACTGCCAAAAAAGACTCGGATGTTCTTACATCTCGACTAACCGCGCGCGCGATCCGTAAGTAGCGAATTCGCAGCCTCTTGAAGGCTCGCGACGACGATTCTAGAAGGATTTTTCTCAGACCTCCTGCACCGGTTCGAAAGCTGGTTACAGGACTGGAGGCGAGGGGAGTTGAACCCCTGTCCTCAGGGTTATCCGCGCAAACATCTACACGTTTATCCGGCGATTAGTTCTGAGGAACTCAACCATGCACCGGCACACTGCCAGTTCCCGAGCGTCCACGAAATCGATTCACAAACCGGCGCGGTCGCCCCGCCGATTGGCCAGCCTGCTGTCCACGTTTCCGCCGCTAGCAGGCGTCACTGCGAAAACGTCGCGATCAATTAAGCCGCGAGAGCGAGACCTTCGTTGTCTGCGTTTATTTGTTTGGTCCGGTTTTTAACGAGGCCAACGAACCATCCTCGACATGCCGCCTGCGCTTCCAACGATGAGTCGAAGCCAGTACGCCCCCAAATAATGTGCTTGAATAGGTACGTCTGTTTGCGGTCTTATGCAAGCAGGCCGAACATTCTCGGAACGATAATGGCGATTCAAATCACTTCTGAATCTTTGGCTGCACCGCAGGCGGAATCGGCCGCCGCATTCAAGGACAGCCAGCGGGTACCTGTTTCGAAATTATCGCCGACAAGCAAGACCAATTCGCGTTCCCAATTTGGCGTGGTGAATTCGAGATGGACACGCCGAAATTTCAGCAGCCGAGCCCGTGAGCTTTCAGGAGGGGAGGCGATCATTCTTTCTGTTCCGAAGAGTGGGCGCACTTGGCTGCGTGCATTCCTTTGTGCGTATTTCTGCAAGCGCTTTGGTGTTGAATTTACGTTGCGGCCCGATCGTCATGCTGAACAGCGCCTTCCTCGTCTGATCTTTTCGCATGATCTATTTGAGCACCGCACCAAAGGTGACAGGTGGGACAGATTGCGCGGCAAGTATCTCATTCCGCGAAGGGAGCTTCACCGGGCAAAGATCATCTTGCTCGCTCGCGATCCCCGGGATTGTTTCGTCTCTCTCTATCTGCAGCTGACGAGACGCGATCCAAACGCGCCGCTTAAGCTGAGGCGCAAGACCGTGAATGAAATGCTGCGCGATAGAAAATTCGGCATTTGTGCCATCGTTAATACGATGAACGATTGGATCAATGAATTCTCCGGCTGGGAAAATTTCACTTTGGTCCGGTATGAGGCGCTGCGTGCGTCACCGGCGGAACACTTTCGCAATCTGCTCGCGTTAGTCGGTGAAGCGAAGCCGGACGACGTGATTTTTCAGGAGGCGTTCGAGTTTTCGCGTTTCGAAAATATGCAAAAGCTCGAAGCTGCTGGTGCTTTCGATTCGAATATTCTGCACCCAGGCGATGTGCGCGATCCAGAGTCGTTCAAGGTGCGCCGCGGCAAAATAGGCGGCTACCGGGAATATCTGTCGGTTGAAGATCAGGAATACGCTGCAAGCGCCCTCGCCGAGCTCAATCCTCTATTCGGATATACTTTCTGAGCTCCGCACGAGCGGGTAATTCCCGGCGCGCAGACACGGCGGGCGGCCCGCCAACGCCTTTTGGCATTCGACCTTAAAAGACGCGTTCCAAAAAAGTTTAAAAAAATGCTTGCTTTATTTCCTACTGGAGTAATAGGGTATATAAATCCTAGTGAAACAGTATAGATAACAGAACATAAAAGGAGGAAATCAATGAAGCGCTATACGCTTAGAGCATTAATTCATGACGCTAAAGTTTTTAATCAATTACGCGTTGAGCACCGCCGGGCTCAAAAGGACCGGCGCAAAAATGCCTCCTCCGAGTGGCTATTCCGTTACCTGACTGGCAAAAGGCGACGCGTGCGAGCTTGAGGAGGACAGAGTAGAACCTGTGAAAAATATGAACCTCATGGGCGAGATTGTTCAAGGGACACCCGACGTTCATTAGATGCGCTTTCGGGGTCCAATGGGAGGCCAAACACAACCGCTGCGCGAGGGCGCGGCAAAATAGGAGAAAACCATGTTAACCAATAAATTCCTTGTTCGCGCAGGAGGTGCTTACCTGTCTGTAATTCTTTTCATATCGGCACCGCCGCTCAAAGCTCAGGCAGCATCCGATGCAGAGCGGCTTCAAAAGCTTGAACAGGCCGTTCAGGCGTTGCAAAAGCGCAATGCCCAACTGGAATCGGAAATTTCCGGACTCAAAAAGACACAGAACGCGTTCGCCGCGCCGCCGGCTCCGGAGGGCAAAATGAAAACGGTAGCGACGAACGAAGGCAAGAACTACGTGGAGAAACTCGTGCCCGACTTGGGTGCCTCGAAATGGAAATTGTTTCCGGCGCTTACTGAATTGGAGCTCTTCGGTGACCTGCGTCTGCGATACGACTACCGCGGCGGCCAACTTCCTAGTGACGATCCAAGTCACCCAAATGACTGGCAAGAGCGCGAACGTGAGCGTTACCGTCTT
This sequence comes from Candidatus Udaeobacter sp., assembly GCA_035713885.1. Classification (GTDB taxonomy): domain Bacteria; phylum Verrucomicrobiota; class Verrucomicrobiia; order Chthoniobacterales; family UBA10450; genus Udaeobacter. The sequence continues at coordinate 3,986 of DASTMV010000189.1, forward strand.
CGCCTTGGACTTCGCGGAACACTTATGGATGACTGGTTCTTCGGTCTGCGATTGGAGACCAGTGCCAGCGCGCGCTCCACAAACGTGACATTCGGTGACGACACTTCAAGTGACTCTCCAGGCGGCGGTGGTCCATTCGCAAAAGGCAGCGACGGTATCTACGTTGGGCAGGCATATGGCGGTTACAAAGGTTTCCCTGACTTTACATTTACGGGGGGACGCATGCCGAATCCGTTCGTCACCACTTTCATGGTATGGGACGACGACATTAACCCGGAAGGCTTGGCCGAGCAGTGGAAACATACGTTTGTGTTCGGAGCAGAGCCCGCTCCGCCACCTTCATTTAGCAAGGATGGCAAAGCCGTCGTAGCCGGGCCTAAAGCGGAGCCCTTCCTTAAACTCGATGTGTTTGCAAATTTTGGGCAATTTGTCTACGATGACTCGAACCCGTCGAATCCAATTGGCCCTATTCCCACTGTCACTCAGCCAGTAACTGGTGAGACTCAGCAGGTTCCGACCGGCAATGCGTTTCTCCTGGGCTGGCAGGCAGGGGCGAGGTTTGAGTTCCCGCACATCCTTTACTTCCAACTCGCACCGACTCTCTATAACTACACCGGCGACGGCAACACATTTAACATCCACTTTTCAGGCGATCCCGGCGGCAATCAGACGGGTATTAACAGTCTGTTTGTATTCGACATGCCAATGGAACTGGGCTGGAAGATTGGAAAAATCCCGATGCGTATCTTCGGGGACTTCGCCACGAACTTCGAAGCCGATGATCGTGCCGATGCCGCTGGTCATCCAGACAAGGGCGGCGATCGTTACGCATACCAAATCGGTTTGGGCATTGGTCAGCTAAAGAAAAAGAGTGATTGGGAGCTTCGCGCGTTTTGGCAACACCAGGATCAGTTTGCGCTCGATCCCAACCTGGTCGACACAGAATTCTTCGACTCGAAGCTGAACTTGGAAGGTGTAGGCGTTCGAGCGGGGTACATGTTATCAGACGCAGTGTTGGTTCAGCTTACATATTCCCACGCCTTGCGCATCGACGATACGCTCGGGACTGGAGGTAAAGGCGACCTCACGATCAATCCGATGGAGAATTATAATCTGTTTCAGGCAGATTTGAACTTCAGATTTTGAACCAGACAAAATAGCGATCGCAGCGACAAGATGCATTTACGCGGACAATCCGAGCCAAACCGTCGATTCTGAGCACGCATTCAGCAGAAATCGGTGCGTTGTCCTGGCGGAAGTCGGCTGCAGCACCACGCTCAATTTTGCCGCGGGCATCAAAAAATGAGCACGTAAAAAAATGCTTTGATTCTACTGCGGTAGTAGGGTATTAAAGCATAGTTCCACGGTATAGATTTGCGGTTCGCGCCCATACGGTTAAAACATGAAAACTCCTAAGCGGGCGAGTACGGCCCCGAAAACCTTGATTCATGCCTCAGGATGGCGGGCCGGTGCTGCTGATCGATGAACTAGCGTTTGTAGGGAAAACTGGCGGCAAAAATCAAAGCAAAACAGCAGATGAAGAAACATTAGTTGCGACGTACCCGGGCGATTGAACTCATATGAAAACAAAGATCACAGCAATAATCGGGATATCTCTGCTTTCACCCTTTGCGGGTGCGCAACAGAAGACAACGATTCGATTCGGCCATTTTCCAAACATCACGCACGCGCAAGGAGTAATTGCACACGCGCTATCCAGGCAAGGCAAAGGATGGTTCGAACAACGGCTCGGCCCGAATGTTGAGATCCAGTGGTTCACGTATAACGCCGGACCTTCAGCAATGGAGGCGATCTTTGCAAAATCACTTGATGTCACCTACGTCGGTCCCGGACCAGCGCTCAACGCGTATTTCAAATCGAATGGTGAAGAGATTCGCGCAATCTCAGGGGCAGCCAACGCTGGCGCAGCTTTAGTAGTGAAGGGTGATTCGCCGATTAAGGCGCCGGCTGATTTTCGCGGAAAGAAGATCGCGACGCCTCAGCTTGGTAATACACAGGATATCTCCTGTCGAGCTTGGTTGAAAGCGCAAGGATTTAAGGTCACTCAAACTGGCGGCGACGCAACCGTGATTCCGACCGCAAATCCGGATCAGCTCGCGCTGTTTCAGAGTGGTGGGGTTGATGCGGTATGGACGGTTGAGCCCTGGGTAACACGCCTCGAACGGGACGCGAAGGGTCGCGTGTTTCTGGAAGATAAGGATACGATCACAACCTGGCTTGTATCCAGTGTGAAATTCCTTCGCGACCAGCGCGATCTCGCGAAGAAAATAGCGGAGGCTAATGTGGAGCTAACGAAATGGATTCAGCAGAATGAATCAGAAGCGCAGAAGTTATTGATTGACGAATTGAAGGCGGAAACGCGAGCCGAGTTCCAACCGGATGCTGTCGCACAGGCTTGGAAGCGGATTCAATTTACGAGCGACATATCCCGCGATTTGATTACCAAATCCGTTCAGGATGGAAAAGACGCGGGTTTTTTGAAAGGTCCAACAGACACCTCAAAGCTGGTGGAAGTTCCGTAAATGCATCTAGTTGCCCGCCATCACCACACCTCCGCCACCGAAGAGCTCCAAGTCGTTCCTCCCTCGAAGCTCGCGATCGAGAACGTGTCGAAGAAGTTCAAAGGTGGATCTGGCTCAGTCCTCGCTTTGGACAACGTGAGTCTTAACGTTGCTGAAGGCGAATTCGTCTGTCTTGTGGGCGCGAGCGGCTGCGGCAAGACGACATTGCTCAACATGATTGCCGGCTTGGAAAAACCCGACAGCGGAACAGTGTCTGCCGACGGCAAACCGGTTACCGGACCAGGACGTGAGCGACTCGTGATGTTTCAAGAACCGGCGCTATTTCCATGGTTGAATGTGTTTGGAAATGTCCTGTTTGGACTGAAGCTCAAGCCGAATCTGACAAAAAAAGATCGGAACGATGTCGCCAAGTACTACCTTGAACTCGTCGGTCTGAGCCGGTTTGAGCGGGCGAATATTCACGAGCTTTCTGGTGGGATGAAGCAGCGGGTTTCGCTTGCTCGCGCACTGGCCCCCAATCCGCGCATGCTACTGATGGATGAACCGTTTGCTGCTCTTGATGCGTTGACTCGGGAGCAGCTCTATGGAGATCTTCAGCGAATCTGGAAAGCGCGGAAGAAAACAATCGTCTTCGTAACGCATAATGTGCGCGAAGCGGCGTGTCTCGGCGATAGGGTCATAGTGTTTTCGCCGCGTCCGGGTCGCATTCGGGAAGAATTTGCCGTGGACCTGCCCCGGCCGCGCGACATCAACAGTGTCGATCTTGCCGTTCACGCCACAGAAATTACCAGAGCGCTGAAGAATCATAGCCAACCGGAGCTCGCAGTCGCAGAATGAAACGATTTTTTTTAGCAGCACTTTTCTTTGCTGTTCTTGTACTAATTTGGGAGGCGCTATTTCACGCAAAAATTTGGTCGCCTGTCCTGGTGCCTTCGCCGCAACAGGTTGCAGTTTATTTGGAAGGAGTTGTGGCGGATGGAACCCTGGTAAGAGCAACGATCGTAACAATGCGCAGGTTGATCATCGGATATATCATCGGTTTGCTGGCAGGACTGCCATTGGGATTGTTGACTGCCTCTTCAAAGGTCTGGCAGGACACGATTGGCACACTGGCCCTCGGTCTACAGGGGCTGCCGAGCGTCTGCTGGGTTCCGCTTGCGTTGTTGTGGTTCGGACAGACGGAAGCCGCAATGCTTTTCGTAGTGGTAATGGGTACCCTCTGGTCAGTAGTGATCGCGACGGAAACTGGTGTGCGCAACGTGCCGCCCATTTATCGCCGTGCTGCATTGACCATGGGTTCCAAACGATTGCACATATGGTTGAAAGTGATTTTGCCTGCAGCGCTTCCGTTCATTGTTAGCGGAATGAAACAAGGCTGGGCATTCGCGTGGCGCTCGCTGATGGCGGCTGAAATTTTCGTAACTATTCTGACTGGTTTCGGTCTCGGTCAGCTTTTGCACTACGGTCGTGAATTGAGTGCAATGGAACAAGTCATAGGCATCATGATTGTGATCGTCATGATTGGGTTACTGGCCGATAAGATCTTCTTTTCGCCAATTGAAAGGTTTTTACACCGCCGATGGGGAACCAGTCAGGCATGATTTTCCGGGCAAAGCGCGTGCCGGTTTCTGCCCGGCATGAGGTGCGCATTACGAATAAGTTGGGATCACACGCGCGCCCAGCGGCTCACTTCGTGAAACACGTCAGAACTTTTCGATCCGAAATATGGCTGGTAACAGCCGCTGGGCGATATTCCGGTTCCAGCATGATCGATGTTCTGCGCGCTAATCTTGACTGCGGAGCTACGGCAACACTCGAAGCGCTCGGTGTGGACGCTGATGAGGCGGTTAAGCAGTTACAAACGTTGCTCCGCGATTTGCACAAGTTTGACGAATGCTAGCGTAGTGGACGAGCGACTAGGATGCCGCTGTCCGAGGAATAGCGATAGAGATATTTCGACAGCTCGTCATCCACGATCACTTTGCCGTAATTGCTGGGAGAAGAAGCGTGCATGAAATGCAAAACACCGTTACTCGTCCGCAAAGCCAGACCAACATGCGCGGTAGAATGAAGTCCGTTTCGCTCACGCGAAATTACGCCTATGACATCGCCGCTGTGCAGTTTTGGCTCGATTCTCGCAACCTGGTTCTTAGGAATTTCGTAGAGAGGCCTCGAAGAAACATTTTCCTCCATACGGGCAAGCGGCCCGAGCAATGAACTATTCGCCGCAAGATAACGATAATGCCGCCAGCCGACGCTCATTTCACGCGCGGAATGGGGGACGCTGCGTCCACCCAGTTGACGCGTCAGATCTTCTACCAAACCACGGCGATTGTTATCGTACAGCCAATCTTCAAGGTAGTGCAGCCGCGAAAGATAATCGCCGGTGCACTGCCCGCCGCGATATCGGTCGATTTCAATATAGTAGAGCAAGCGCTCTGGCGTCCAGTTTGATTCCGGCTGGTTGAGCATTCGAGCGAAACCGAGTGCCGTTTCGAAAAACGTCCAACAATCCATTCCAGTGAAATTGACAGAAGGTGACTCGATCCGGTTGTCGATCTCGAGCGTGAAATGCTTGTAGCGCGTGCCGACAAGCGCTTTTCCAACTGCGGCGGTTCGATCGCCGATGGGCAGTGATTTCCAATCGCCGGCCTTTGCCTTGGCGACAAGCCTGTTGAATTGATCTTGTCCCTTGAAGACAGTGCTGAACGGCAGCCGCGATTCTGAAGCAAGCGCGATCGAGCAAATCAGACAAGTGGGAATGAACGCTTTCCAGCTAGGCATATGGCGACAATGCACTGAACGCCAAACTACGAAAGTTACAAGACGACAGGCCGGTCGCACGTTCCGTCAGGGCGCACTATTGATTGCGTCTTCAATTCTCGGCAGAGAGTTTACTTACCAGGCGCGCACCTGTATCGTTTTTGGAAATTGTGCCAATTCGTTTTCCAAAAAAAAAGCGGCGAAATATCGTTCGCCAATCAACACGCGATGAGGGCGCTGTTTTAAGGGGGCGACATTCTACTCGGGTTCGGCTACGACCGCGGTCCGATTGGCACAAGCGGAATTTTCTGACCAGTGTTTTGATTCCATCACTTTTTGTGAAGCGTTCAGGCCAGGAGACACCGCCGCAATTTCCGAAGATTCGCGAAGGCCAGATCTGCATCACGTGGATTGGCCACGCGTCATTTCTGATCCAGACGCATGAGGTCAATATCTTAATCGATCCGATCTGGTCAAAATGGCTCAAGGTTATCAAACGTTTAAAACAACCGGGATTCGAAATTCATCATTTACCTTCCATTGATTATGTTCTGGTGACGCATGCCCACTTCGACCACCTCGACCGGCGAACGCTACGCCGTATCGCCGCCGATCAACCGATTGTGGTTCCCACAGGCGTCGGCAATTTGGTGCACGATCTCGGCTTTCGAATTGTGCACGAACTGGATTACTGGCAAACGGTCGAGCTTGGGCCACTCAAAATTTCGCTGACGCCATGCCACCACTGGGGGGCCCGGTTCCTTGCAGACTTGCACCGCGATTTCGGCGGGTTTGTGATTGCAGCGAACGGCCGCACGATTTTTCATTGCGGCGACAGCGCTTATTTTCCTGGCTTCAGTGAGATTGGGGAGCGGTTTAAGATCGAACTGGCATTACTTCCGATCGGCGCGTACGACGCACCCACCGGGCGCGAAGTTCATATGAATCCTGAACAGGCAGTAAAGGCGTTTCTGGAACTGCGTGCCGACACTTTAATCCCCATGCACTACGGGACTTTTCCACTCGGCTTCGAGCCGCTCCACGAACCGCCGCAGCGATTACTTGCAGCAGCCCGCGCACAACAGATCGAGGAACAGGTTCTCGTCATGACGGAAGGCAAACCGGTCGTGCTTTAGAGAATTCTTCCACCGGCCGATGAACGCAGATGAAACACAGATTGGCGGATTGCTATCCCCGCGTCCGTGCTGATTTGTGGCGAAACGCCGTCGGAGCACTCGCAGCGGGGTCACTCGTTGTTGCGTTTTGCCTGATTCTTCTTCGGCACAATCCGCTGCTTTTTTGGAATGATGATTACGAATTATCGGTGTTGCCTGTGTTCGCCGATATGGCGCGGAGTTGGTCTCAAGGCCACTGGCCCATTCTGTGTCCGTACTCGTGGGTCTGCGGCAATCTCGCCGGTGAATTTCAATACGGCACGTTTTCGCCCTTTGTGAATGCGGCGGTCATTCTGATTTGGAAATTCCCGCTAACGTTTTCACTACAGGCCGCTGCTCTTTCAATAACGCATCTTTTTGTTTTGGCGATTGGCGCATTTTTGCTCGCGCGCGACCGCGATTTTCCGATTCCCCTATCGATTTTTGTTGCGCTACTTGCTTCACTCAACGGTTGGATTTTTTGCTGGGCAGCGACCGATTGGTTCGGTGCACTCGGTGCGTTTACCTGGTTGCCCTGGGCATGGTGGGGAGCGGAACGCGCCCTTAACGTGCAGCGGACGAAGTGGCGGTTTTTCTGGCCGGCACCTTTCGTTTATCTCCTCGTTACAGGTGGATTTCCCTATACCGTCTTAATGCTGCTGCTGCTCGTTGCCTGGTTATCTATCAAGTCCCTCGTCCAAACCCGTAACTTCTTGTCGATTGTGCCGATGCTCCTTGGCGTAGCGCTTGGTTTTGGCGTTTCCGCGCCTGCATGGCTGGCGCTTCTCGATCTTGTTCAGGGTTCGGCGCGCGAACTACAGCCAGCGAAAGCGCACTGGCAATGGCTGGTTCCACCCGCAGCATTCCCGGGTTTGGTGTTGCCATGCTGGACAGTTAAGTGGGCGGATTTTTCGAACCGGTACCTGTCACACACGGCCGCGGAATTGGCTTGTGGCCTTGTCGCGCCAGCAGCAGTAATTGCTGGATTGGCGTGGCCAGGACGTCCACTTCTTAAGAAGAGCAAATGGGAATTTGTCCTGCTTTTTGTTGTGTTTTTGTTTTGTATGATTCCAACGGCCGGATTGTTTCGCTGGAGTTTTCGGTGGCTGCCGTTTTTTCATCTCATACTGGCAATTTGCGCGGCGGAAGCCTTGCGTCTAAAGCGGGACTCACTGATTCCGGCTGCTGCCACGCTCGGTATCGTCGTTCTGACGAGCGTTGCAGCGTGGGTCTTCCACACAACGGGTCTGTACTCCTTTCCGCTTACTTGGATTCTTATTGGACTAGCTGCTGTTTGGTTTTGCCTGGAATTTCTTCCAAGCGTTTTGAGAGTTCGACAGTGGGCACCTGTCGCGGTCACGTTCGGCGCGTTGCTGGCCACCTATCTTTGCATTCCCACAAACTGCGGAGTTCCCAGATACAATTTTTCTCAAGAACTGCTCAAACCCACACCCCTTGATCCCCAGCGGCTTTATCTCAGCATTTATCCATGGGCCGAGCTAACGTATTGCACGGCAAACAAGCCGCAACAGGTCGGCCAAACGCTGCGTCCGGGGAGCACGTCCATGTGGGCCGGGTTAAGATTCGTCAATGGCTATAGCCCCATCCGTGCCGCCGGTGTGGCGCGCGAATTCGCGACGAGCATTCACGGTGAAATCAATCCTGACGTAGGAAGCAATTTACTAAATTGCCAGGCTGGACCCGAAGGCGAACTGGCTTTGTTGGGCGTGGACGGCATTGTCGTTGCACGAGAAGTAGATCTTGCGCCGCGGCCGGCCTCGGAATGGGAACTGGTGGTTTCAACTGAGGAGGGGAATGTTTTCCATCGGCGCGGCGCGCCTTTCGCGAGCGTTCGCTGCGTCACTTCAATCGATTCGCGGCCTAACGAGAACTTCGCTTTGGCTACTGTCGCAAACATTCATGATTCGAGAAATCAGGTGCAAGCAGATGTCGAGGTCCCGAATGGCAATGGTTCCGCGCTTCTCACTTTTTCTCGTCCGTACTTTCGTGGATACGAAGCACGTGTTGCGAATCAAAAACTGGCTGTCACGTCCTATCGCGGATTATTTCCGGTCGTTGAAGTGCGCCCGGGCACCAAGGGACGACTTACTCTAACGTATCGTCCTGCTTGGCTGACTTGGGGGACCGCCATTGGCCTCGCATGCCTCCTCGCTGTGGCATTCGGCTCCCTCGTCGCAGGATATGTCAGCTCCGGAGTCGCTGCGCGATCTGCCTGAATTTACTGGTTTGCTTCCTTTTCAACTTGCGATATGAGGCCGCCCATCGTGCCGATATTTTGTTAGCTTGCTTTTCATTTACGGGCGTAGCGATTTCCAACGGCTTGGGCAGCGGCAATCCTAAGAATTCAATGACGCGTTCTGCCGCGATCCGATGGCATGCAACAACATCTTCGTAGTAAAGAAGCATCGGTTCGATTCGATTTTTACGAAAGTAATTTGCCCAGTTCGCGTCGTGAGTTGCGATGCGCTTGCACCACTCGTCAATTACCCTGAAGTCGAACTTCGGTGTGGCGTCTGGTTGCGGTGTGATTCCCGCCGTTTGCGCCCAAACCCCTGTCTGACATGCCATGGCCCAGGAGACTGCTTGCTCAACGCGATTTCTCCGGCGTAGCCAGATATATTTGGGCTGGTTCAATATCTCGGCGATTAGCTCCGCTCCGGTGAACCTATTATGCTGCTGAAGGTCCTGTAACATTTGAAGCATTCGTTCGAAATAACTCCACATAATGACGGCGCCAAAAACGCCGTTGGCTCCTGTATTATCCTGCAATACGCGTTCGATATACCCATCGCGCGATGGAGCGCCCCATCGCTTTTCCCAAGTTTCGCCCGGTTTGGACAAGAAAAATTCGTCGGGTGATCCGGCAACGCTTGTGCTTTGCAGTATGCTGCAAAGTAAATGTGTCCCACTGCGCTGCGTCGAAGCGATGATGTAAGAGATTTCAGGCCTCATTTTCGGACGAAAACATCAGATTGGTGCGACTTCCCGAAATTCTGTAAAAGCCCCATCCGAATATGTACGTTTTTGTGCATTACAAATTTCGAATGGATTGTGAGCCGCGCCGTCACGTTGCGGATAAGCGTGACGCCATAAACTTTCGCGTGCAACGGCGAAATAGGATGTAAGATCAACCGACCTTGGATTAATTATTATTCAAAGCTCTGGAAACCTTTTTGACCCGCGGAATCGCACAGCGCGCGGTTCGTGAAGCGGCTACGCTAAACGAAAGACCGATTCTCTCTTTGCTTCAAGCGAGGAGGAAATTATTGGGCAAGGTAGCGAGCCAAGGCAAGGTTTGCCCACTGATTGCTGAAAGTGGCTTGGAATCCGACAGCTACAATCTTTCCATCGGACTGAAGAGCGGCCCCATTGGCGCCACCATTCAGATCACCAAATGACGTGCGCACCTTGCCGCCCGCACCAAAAGTGGTATCCAGCGACCCGCGCGGATTTAAACGCGCCAGCAAGAAGTCGGAATCGGATGATTCGGTGTTGGCATATCCGACGGTTACGATCTTGCCATCCCTTTGGAGGAGCACTTTGTAAGCGCTTTGGCAGCAACTGCCGAAATCGATTTGGGCTTTCCCGTCGCCACTAAAGGTGGTATCGAGAACACCGTTTGAGGTGTAGCGCACGACAGCGTAATCCTGGACTCCTCCATTTTGCGAGATAGCAAATCCAGCAGCGACAATTCTGCCATCGGGCTGAAGCGCAGCTGACTGTGCCCGGTCGAAGCCAGCTACGCCGAAGTCGGTGGTCACTTTCCCTCCGACGCCGAATGTTGTGTCGATTGTGCCATTGCTGAGATAGCGCACAGCAGCGAAGTCGTAGTAAGTGGCCGGGTTATTGGCGGAACCGACCGCGACAATCTTTCCGTCGGATTGGATTAAGACCGAAAAAGCGTCGTCTTCCATACCGACAAAATCGGTCGAGACCTGGCCGCCATTACCAAAGCTGGTGTCCGGGGTTCCATCCGGATTGTAACGCGCCAGCGCAAAATCTGTATTGGAAGACTCACCAATAATGAAATCTACGAAGACAGTTCCTGCGGCAATGATCTTGCCATCCGGCTGTAAAGCCACGGCGTCCGCATAACTGCCTTCTGGAAAATTCGTCGTCACGATGCCACCGTTGCCGAAGGAGCGATCGAGTGATCCATTCGCGTTGTAGCGGACGACTTCGAAATTGCCGAGAAATGTAAAGAGAGGAAAGGCGCCGCCGGCGACCACGATTTTGCCATCAGGTTGGATTACCACCGAGGAGGGTACCGCCGCCAGGCCGGGGAAATCTGTTCGCACTTTGCCGCCTCTGCCGAAGGTAGTGTCGAGCGTGCCGTCGCTGTTATAGCGAGTGACGACAAAATCTTCGTCTGAGAAGTCATTCTGTTTATAGCTTGTTCCGACGACAACCAGTTTTCCATCAGCCTGGATCGCGACCGCGTTGGCGATATCGGTGCTGTGATTGACATCGATCGTCACCATGCCAGCGATGCCAAACGTTGGATCAAGATCGCCAGCCGCCGCTTGCGCCACCTGCGGGCTAACGAAGCAGGTCAGCATCATCGCTGCGATAACGGCTTCGGTGCAGAGTATCGAAGAATAATAAAATTTTTGGCCCATGGTTTTCATAAATGTCCTTTCGTTCTTGCTGAGGCATAGCACGAGGAGCAGTTGGTTCCCAATAGAGGATAGTAACGATTCAGTTACCCGTTTTCCTTCGGAGGGTGTGAAGGCTCCTCGCGAGGCGCGCCTAACGAGCCGACACTGCTAGGGAGCTTAAGCCTACCACCAAACAGTCGCTGTACCCGGCACGAACGGGTAATATCCGTTCCCAATCGACAGTTAAAGGCGATTGCCGATCAAAGGATTAGAGTGTTGCTGGATCTTCTAGCAACTCGATCACGCGTTTGAGCAAGCGGCTGGCGCCGCCGCCGTCAACACTGCGATGGTCAAAACTTAACGTGACTTGCGCTTCGGTTTTGGGTACGAATTGTTCTTTCGTTTTGTCCCATCCGGCAACTTTTTTGCCAGCCCCTAGACCAAGCAACAAGGTTTGATCGGGCAGGGGAATCGGCGTGCCCCATTCCATTCCGAAAATCCCGAAATTGGAAACTGTGGCGACGCCTCCGGCTTGCATGTCCGGAGAAATCCGGCGTTGTCGCGCAAGCTCGACCAGTTCCTTATATCTCTTCGTTAGGTCTGCAAGCGAGATTTTGTCTGCGCCGCGAATCACTGGCACCATGATTCCATCCTCAGCTTCGACTGCGATGCCGATGTCGACGGAGTTGGATTGCACGACGCGATTGCCGATGAATTTCGCCGCTGCGCCTGGATTCTCCGTTAGACCAATCGCTAGTGCACGAAGCGTGTAAAGCCCAAGCCCGGGTTTGGGATCGCGCGATTGTCGATGTTGTAACACTGGGTCGAGATTCACTGAGGAGCCGATGGTCGAGAGTGGCCGTGTCCAACTCCTACGCATAGCGTCCGCCACACCGGCGCGGATCTTGGATGCTTCATGCGCGGTCTCGTCATCTAACTTGTGCAGAAAGTTTTCAAGATCCTTGATAGTTACCCGATTGCCGGCACCGGTTCCCATGATTCCGGCGAGATCCGCGGTGTTTAACTGCAATTCAGTCATGCGCGCGCGGACCCGTGGCGATAAGAAAGTTGCTCCCTTCGTAATTGCGGGAACGGGAAGTCCACCGGCACGTTCGCCATCGCGAGCGGCGGTTTTTTTTTCGCGCGCTGGAGCGACTTCCTGATCGGCCCGCGAAGGAATCTCCTCCGCGACTTCTTGTTGCCTCGGAGGCGGCGGCACGTGTTTAGCGAAACGAGCGGCATCTTGTTCACTCGCTTCGACATAACCCAACACTGCGCCAACAGGATAGGTCTCCTTCAATTGCACGGTGATCCTCTCGATCTTGCCTTTGCACGGCGTCGTTACGCCCATTACCGCTTTGTTGGTCTCAACGTCGATGATTTCCTCATCGTCTATAACGTTGTCACCAGGCTTGATCTTGATATCAACGATGGTTGCTTCGGCGATCGATTCGCCAAGCTGCGGCATGATAATCGGGACTTGCGGCATAGATTTTTATTCCTGGAGCAGTATGCGGGCTTTTGTGGCGATAGCTTTTGCGTTCGGGCGATGCGCGTTCCAGAGATTTGGATGATAAGGAATTGGCGTGTCTTTCGCATTGAGACGTTGGGGCGGCGCATCGAGCAGGTGAAAGCCGTGGCTCGTGACTCGCGCTACGACTTCCGCGTTCGTGCCGCCCCAGGGGAACGATTCGCCGACGCACAACAAACGACCAGTGCGGGCAACAGAGGCAAGGACGGTGTCGGTATCAAGCGGCTTCACTGTGCGCAAATCGACAACTTCAATTTCGAACCCCTCACGCGCGAGTTGCTCCGCCGCCGCCAGCGATTCCTGTGTCATTGCGCTGTAGCTAACAATCGTCAGGTCGCGCCCTTCGCGTGCGATACGCGCACGTCCGGTTGGCAAGCCTTCGTCCGGCAACTTGTCGGCCTTTAGGTGGTAATAAAGATATTTATGTTCGCAGTAAACGACAGGATCATTGATCGCCACGGCTTCTATCAGCATTGTGTACGCGTCTTCCACTGTAGCGGGTGTCATCACGATCAACCCCGGGTAATGCGCATAGATCGATTCCATCGATTGACTGTGAAACGGACCGCTGCCTTTTGTTCCACCGGAAGGCAGACGCACAGTAATCGGCACCGGGACGCCCGTGCGCCAGTAATGAGTACCTGCGTTGTTAAGAATCTGGTTTAGGGCGATGCTTGAGAAATCCGCAAACTGCATTTCGACAATCGGCCGCATTCCCTGCATCGCGGCGCCGATAGCAGTGCCGGCAATTGCATCCTCGCTGATCGGCGTATTTAAAACGCGCCTTGGAAATTCTTTGGCAAGCCCTTTAGTCGCTTTGAATGCGCCGCCAAATGCGCCGCCGACGTCCTGTCCGTAGATGAAAACGCGTTCGTCATCACGCAGCAGTTTCGCCTGCGCTTCCCGAATCGCTTCGAGGTACGTAATGCTCATGAGTTCGC
>DASTMV010000190.1:0-5223 GCA_035713885.1 Candidatus Udaeobacter sp.
ACGAAGCGTCGAACAACTTCACGTGGTGTACAGGCGTGTATCACATCGGCCGGTCGGCCGTCTGGAAAGACGGAGTCCAGTCTGGCCAGAACATCAGTGTACAGAAGTGCACGAAAAGCCGGGTTTTCATGCTGAGACACGCTTTCTGTCCCGAATGGCACAGCGACAACGCAATTATTCCCTGACCGGTGAAGCTCGCGTGCGTAGAGGACTAATGGATCTGCGCTATTGCTGGTGAAATCACCATACAACACAAACAGGATATTCATGCGAATGACGGCGGATCAATTTTTGTCGGCGCGCCAGAGGCTTTGAAGTTTTTCGCTCGCGGCCTCGTCGTCGATGCAACGACCCACGGGAACGTAACGTATGGCAGGATGAGTGCGAACACTTTCTGGCAAGCAACGCCAGAAATCGACTATCGTTACGAATTGTTTCTTGCCGATAAAGTCTTGCGGCTTGAGCGCTTTGAAAGCATCATCTGGAGTAGTCACCAGAACGCATTCAGCGTCCTGTAAGCAAGTCGCAAGTGAATCGACGACTAACGCATGATACTGAAGCGCTACACGCGCTTGTTGTGTAGCGAGAGGATCGTAACCCAGAACACGCAAACCTCGACCAGCCAAAGTGCGGCAAAGATAAATACCAGGAGACTCTTCGATCACATGCGATTGTGGCTTGTAAGCCAAGCCGAGCACAGCCACCGTCGAACGATCGTGCAAGTAGGGCTCCAGTTTGTCGACGAATCGAGGTGAGATGGTGCGGTTGTACTCATCGTTGACCTGCAGGAGATGGGTTGATGCGGACAACTGCTGGCCTAGGAAGTCCAACGCAAGATTGTCTCGCGGGAAACAGGGGCCTCCATAGCCAAAGCCTCCGGTCAGATAGCGGCGGCCTATCCGTTTGTCCATGCCGATGGCGTCGCTCACGACGTCCACGTCACCACCAGGAATCCGCTCGCAAATATCGGCCAACATATTTGCATAGCTAATTTTTAAGGTAACGTAGCTATTGAGAGAAATCTTTGCCAGTTCAGCGTTTTCGATGCTCATTCGCTTTGAAGAAGCATTGTTGATCGCCACCCGCGAATTAACTGATTCCACAGCCGTGCCGGAACGTTCATCGAATTCACCTATCAAAAAAAAATCGGGGTTCAGGTAATCACGAATAACAGTTCCAAGCGCGATGAACTCCGGACTGTAACAAAGACCAAAATCCTTGCCGCACTTTTTGCCTGAAAATTCCTCAAGAATAGGCAATAGCCCATACCGTGTGGAACCGGGGAGTACGGTACTGGTCAGTACGACAGTGTGGTAACGGTCACGTTTGGCGAGAGCCTTACCTATGGCTTCGAAGGCGTAGGCCGCATACTGAAGCGAAAACGCGCCGCGCGTATCGCTCGGGGTCGGAACAATCACAAAGCTTAAATCAGTGCTCAGTATGGCCTCCTCATGACTCATCGTCGCGCGAACACGTTTTCGGTTATTTCCGATAAGCTCATCCAATCCAGTTTCCTGCGCAGGCGCACGGCCAGCATTCAAGGCATCCACCGCTTTTTGCGAAACATCGACGCCAATAACATTAAAACCACGGCTCGCCAGGCACCCCGCCATACTTCCACCCAGCTTACCTAGACCGATCACCGCAATGTCTTGAATCACATTTGCCCTTTCTGCCCTAAATTCAATCGCTGCACATGAACTATTTGGGAAACGCCAAGATGCCCGCGTGAACAGCCATTGCAGCGCCGAGAGTGGTTACGCTGTCCGAAGCAAGGTATTCGGCCCACTCACGAGGCGTCAGCCACTCACCGACATGTTCTTCAAGATCATCGGACCCGCGTGCTTCCGTCGCGCGACAATCATGGGCCACAAAGATATGAGCACGCGCCTGGCTTCGATTTCCATCCACGCAATAGGAGCCCACCTGTTGCCAGTTGAAAGACTCGAGTCCCGCTTCCTCCCGTAATTCACGTTGAGCCGCTTCGAGCGGATCCTCGCCTGGCTCCCGATACCCCGCGGGCAGGCCGAGATTAATTTGCCGAGGGCCGTGTTTATAGCGCCACAGGCCGAATACCTTTCCGTTCTGCCATGCGGCGATCAAAACATAGTCACGCTGTTCAATCTGGTAATAATCGTCGATTTCCCGCCCGTCTGGCAGCCGAATTTTCTCACGCCACAACGCCAGCCACGGCTGACATTCGAGCACAAGTTCGCGGCTGAGGACGCGCCAATGCTGCAGGTGTCCAGAAGCTTTGGGCAATTTCATATTCGACTTTCAGACGACAAATATTTCCCAGCACCGAAAATTACTCACACGGTATGACTTTCATCTCTATAGAAATCAGCAAAGGGAATCCGGCGTTTTCTGGCAATATAGGGAGAATGAGCTGCGGGTCTAGCCCTGTGCTAATCACGCTCAGTGGTTCGTGGTATTTTCTCTCCCTACGAAATATTTGTTGCATTCTGTGACCGTTGCCACGCGACCAATGATTGATCAGCATCGCAGTACCAGCAATGTCTAATCTACTTGAATGACGCCCATCAATTTCCCAAACCACCTTTCGGTTCATAATGTCGAAAGCAGTAATAGAATTGATAGTAATCAGTCCAGGACATTGGCAAGGATCAAGTCTCAGCCGGAACTGATGCGCAAACCGTTCGACGCGAAAAATCACTGTTGTTGTATTTACTAAATGTGCAAAATAGACAATCGAACGACCTTCCTCATATGAGCCGGTTGAGTCTGGAATATAAAGGACGATTTTATCTGTGTTTGCCGTAAAAGCTGAACCCAAGCCCTGTTGCCGTTCTGCCATCCGCCGTTCATGCGCCAAAGTCAATCTGTCGAAATCGTACTCAGGCTGGATAGCAGAAACCTTGAGACTCTCCGCTTGCGCTGTCAGTTGTTCCAATTTCTCGATCGGAATCTTTTCTGTGTCGCCCATCGGCTGCTCGGGAAGTTCGAACTTGGCCATTCCCCAACCGGCATTGTTGAACTCGAGGGATTTCGCTTGCTTATGCATTATGTCCACCAATGGAGTCAGTATGGGCCATTCCGGATTCAGAATTTCAGCCTGGCGTAATCGATTAAATAGCTTTTCCTCTCCTTCAGGAGTCCAACCGGAGCCTATCCCGTGCTCTATATGGAAACACACACACGGTGGAAGTAACGAAACCTCGCCATAGCCCGCATAGTGCGCGGCGGCCAAACCCATACTGTCAATATTGAACGAGAAAGCTTCGAACTCCGGGTAGCCGCGAATGGCAAACCATGCGTCACGGGAGAGCAATGTAAAATCTCCGCAAGCATTCGTATGCAAGTGGCTCATGTTGACAGAACGCTCTGCCCGAATTTGCCAAACGCCATCCTCTTCGATTACGTCTACGCCGTCGATTGTTCCACGAAATTCCTGGTCCGGAATGCAAACCTTTCGAAATCCGTCGTTCTCATAAAGACATTGGACCAGTTTAAAAGGCTGATACCGCCGATTGGTTCGAATGGGATTGGCCCAGGCATATTCCAATGTTTCATCGAGGCTAAAATCTTTGGACAAGCCGTTACGAATATCGTAACGATCAACGCGATAACATTTTGTTGCATTGAGGTTCTGCCTGGCGATAAATCGCATCAACTCATCGGAAAAAATAATATCGATATTGGTAGCAAGAATAAATTTTCCGCGCGCTCGGCGGATAGCGACATTTTTCGCGATCATCTGAAAGAAAGCGAGTTTATCAGAATATTTCAACCGGCAATGAAGCGCGGTCGGTACCGTGATCACACGCGCTTTGCAATAAAATGCCTCGTCCGGCGTACTCAAGACGGCAGCAAGTCCCGGCCGATCGGTAACGGGATTCCAGTCGACGATGATCAACTCTGCGGACAAGCGATATTTCTCACATTGTCTCGCAAGAGTATTAATGAATATCTGAGTCCGAATCAGCGGGTCGCCGCCATGATCATCATTACGAGAAGCGGCGACGACGGAGAGATAAGGTGCAGCATTAGTTTGTGGAACGCTAGTCTGGGCGTGCATTACATCGTAACGGAGTTATTCTGGGTCCATAAAAGCTACTTTCCATTTCGTCAAACCAGTCATCGGATCACAGCACCAAGCGGCTACCCGCCATTGAATTTCAGTAACGCCAGACGAGCCGTTGGATTCCTCCTTAACTAACAAAGACGCGCTGTGATGAGCAGATGCCACCCTAGCGTTTGCTCAAGAGCAGAGAACATCGTCCTCGGCATACAGGAAAACCAAGGCGCCATTTCGTACTCATATTTAACGTATTTTTCCACGACAAACGGAAATATGTGATCCTGTTTGATCTCCGATATAGTGAACCCTTCCAGCAGATTCCTAACCTCATCGGGTGTATATGTAAACGCGATCGGGCAACCGTTTTGAGCTTCAGGTTGATCAAGCCCCGCATCGATCATAATGTTCTTCCATGAGTTTTTTGCATAGAGCATTATCCTGAGCTCGGAAGACGCTGCCATATAGCATTTGATCTGCGAAATAACATTGCTCGGATTTGGCGTATGATGAATAACACCAAACGAATAAACTAAATCATAGAACTCTAATGGTACAACAGAAGTGAGTTCCTCGGCGTTAGCCTGATAAAAAGAAATTCTGCTCTCCAGATCGAAAACCTTTGCGCGTTGCTTGGCAAGCTTTAGAGACTCATCGGATAAATCGACTGCGGTTACCCAAGCGCCCGCTCGCGCAAAATTCATTGTGTCCGTTCCAATTCCACAGCCGACTTCCAGCACTTTCTTTCCGTTCCAGCGCTCAAATTGAGCAAAACCAGGAATATGCGGCTCGACAAAATATTTGCGCTTCTCGACCTCATCAAAATATTCCCTAGTGCCTACGGGCTGGATAGAATGACGAATATTGCAAGGACGGGCATTCCAATACGTCTGAACCTGTTCGATATCAGCTTGCTTTAACGATTCCATGGTAGGTTCTTGATAAGATGCCAAGAGTTCGTTCACAAACTCGCATCATATTGCCGACCTGCTTAGTTGTAGCTCCGACGGCCAACGATAGGACTGAATGTACTCGGTCATACTCAGTGCATAGCAGATCCATTGCCTGAAGGAGACCCGAAGATAGATTTCGACGCCCGCTTCATACGGCGCAGCATCTCCCAGATTGGCGGAGGTGTTACTTGTTTGATCGATTGTTTCATGGACGCCGGGTGTTGAGAGATG
>DASTMV010000191.1:0-13485 GCA_035713885.1 Candidatus Udaeobacter sp.
AGGCAAGGTATCGGCACAAATTACTCCGGTGATATGCAGGCTGATCTTTGAATCCTTAAAATAATCGAGCTTCGGCAAAATCGTCTTGAACGACTTTCTCGTAATTGGGCTCGGCGTCATCCGATCAACGCTAATCTGCATCACCTGCAAACCAGCGTCTTCCAGTTCAGCAACGAGTTTACGCGTGAGGAGGAAACCGTTGGTAGTCAGGCTCGTGGCAAAGCCGAGTTCGCGACAGTAGCGAACAATTTCGACAATATTCGGATGCACAAGCGGCTCGCCACCCACAAGAGCGATGCGCATCGTGCCGAGTTCGCGGACCTTGCGTATCCATTTTTTTAAATCTTCGACGCTCGGGTGCGGCCGGCTGTTGTCGTATTCAGTGCAATAGGCACAATCGAGATTGCAACGGTCTGTGACGTAAAGACTGCATTGCAGCGGTTTACGATCGAAAAGACGCTTACCCGATTCCAAAATGTTGTAGCCGGAAAATTCGCGACCGACTTTGTGGAGAAGCTTCATGCGGACTGATCGGAAAAATTCAATTTAGGTGCTAGGTGCCCGCGACGCAATTATTCGGAGCCAAGTTTCTCCTATGTCCAAACGGACGACGCGATGTTAAACGATCAAGGTAGTGACTTCCGCAATTCTTAACTAGCTGTCAGACCTAGCGCATCCGATAAATCACACCTTCAGGGGTGTGAGCTACCGACTGATACCTTTCCTTCAACAATCTGGCCAAAATCGGGAAGTCCTTCACTGGATACTCCGCGGTTTTCGGGTCGGCTTCACCATCAAGGACGTAGGCTGGTGGATGCCTGCTAAAATCTTGCTCCAGCGTTGTCCATGCCCCGGGCATGATTCGGTAGTGAGTGTCGAGACCGGGGATCGGTCCACCGAAGACAAGACCCGTAAGCGGAAAGGTTGTGGTGTACCGACAGGCAGGACGCCTTTGAGCTTCTAGATAGATTTTAGCATTCTGACTCCAGACGAAAATCCTGTCATCAGGCGCTGAATGACTAAACAAATATCGTCCCGCCCCGGATGGCGCGCGTCGCTGAGCCAAGCCTGCCCACTGCACAATAGATAACACAACAATGGTGAGAGCCAGCCACGTGTAGGTCACCACCGGGCGCAGTTGCCAGTAGGGCGGCTTAATGGTTCCGGACCAAAGTCGCGCGTAGTACGGCGCGGCGAGCAATGCGAGCGGCGGAATCAATTGGATATAGTAATGCGGGTAAAACCGGGCACCTGCTGAAGCGCCAATCGCCGAAGCAGCGAGCAGTCCTAGAAGCGCTGTTCGTTCCGACGTCCTGCCAGCCCAAATCTCACCCCTATCCCGACACACCATTATCGCGCCGAAGACCAAAGGCAAACAGACCGCCAGGAAGGCTAGTGTAACGACGATTCCTTTCTGCCAAAACACGTGCGGAACATCCTCTGCAGCAAACGTCCAGTAGAACGCATCGTGCAGGATTCCTTGTTTCCAAAGGACAATCGCAACGGAACCGAGTGCTGCGAAAAATCCCAGCGTTAGTATAATTCCTTGAATAATTGAATCCGTTCGGGTCAAACTGCGCTGAGTTCGGTAGCTCGGAAGGAGCAAATAGAGGCCGAGGGGGACCGCTGCAATCGCGGCGGGCTGCTTGAGCAGAAAGCCGGCACCCAGCAGCACACCCGCTGCGAAGAGTTCGGGTCGCAGCCGCGATGAACTCCGGCGAAACGCGATTGCCCACGCCCAGATGATAGGGAGATTCATCAACATCTCGCCGTTGAATGAAAGGGTCTTCCATGTCCACCATGGTTGGAAAACACTGTAGAAGAGCGCGGCAATCAAACCAGTATGGCGACAGAACAGATCGCGACCGATCACGTACAGGCCGGCCATCGAGCACAGCGTCCAAACCAGGGCGACCAGATGCAGCGCCTTCCAATGGTACTTTCCCGCAACCTCGAACACCGCCGCATACGTCCAGAACAGGAGCGGCGGCTTGCGATCCGTCGCATCAAGGTATAGTCGGCCCCCGTCGACAATCTCGTTCGCCACGACGGAATACGCCGCTTCATCGTCGATTGCCTGTGGGTGCAGCAATGACGGAAGACGGGTCGCAACCGTGAGGACGACAATCCCGAACGCGGCGAATTGGAGTTGTCGAAGGCTAAGGGTTGGCATACCACTCGGTTCCGCGCCTAGCGCCTCTGATAAACCTCACCCTCGGCGGCTCGTCGCAACTGCCTCGATTGGCCCGATTGGGGTCGGGCAGTGTTGAGAATGAGACAATCACGTATCGTTGATTGCGCGCGTCGCCGCTTGCCAATCTTTGTTTCAATAAACCCGCACTGACGTGACGACGCGTGTAAACATATCGAGCAGCAGCAGCGCGTTCGAGTGGACAGCAAAAAAGCAAAGACACGTTTACTGGACATCGTTAGAAACTCAAACTGCTCGGCTTTCTGTCCGCGACAGTTGGCCTGTCTTGGACAGTCGTTCTCCGACCGAGCAACCGCCCCCACAAAGACGTAGTGTCTAGCTTCTTTGCTTGCCCCCCGTATCCTTCTTCCCGTGAAGGAATCAGCGCTGCTGCGGTTCATCGACCGGTATTTAGGACAGTTTATCTGCTGTCTGCTCTCTCCCTTCAAGCGCAAGGCTAAAATCTCGGGGCACCGGCGCATTCTTTTTATCGAGTTTTTCGAGATGGGCGCCGCAATCATGTCCTATTCGGCGCTAAAGTACGTCAAAAGCAAGCTACCGATGTGCGAGCTACATGTTCTGTGCTTCAGCGGGAACAAGGAGTCCTGGGAGCTCCTTGGGTTGGTATCTGCCCAAAATATCCACGGCGTGGAGGCAAAGAGCCCGTTGCGTTTTCTTTTCTCTCTGCTTGGCACGCTTGGAGGCTTGCGTCGGAACCGCTTTGATCTTGTGGTCGACTTTGACAAGTTCACACGACTTTCGGCCATTGTCTCGTTCCTCGTTGGCGCCCGGCAAATAGCATCCTTTTATCGCTACGAGTACGAGGGACTTTATCGCGGTCACCTCATCGATATTCCGTGTGCCTACAATCAGAATGCGCACATTGCGAAAAACTTTCTAGCGTTGTGCAAGAGTGCGCTTGCCAAAGATCTGCACTACCCCAACTACAAGGGAGTAATAAGAAGCTCGGAGATTCTGCTGCCCCTGTTCAAATCCGATCCCGATCTTGCACAGCAAATGAAGGAGCGCGTAAAAGTGGTCTTTCCTGACTGGAGCGAGGGTCCTCTTGTTCTGGTGAATCCCGATGTGGGACCTAATCTGCCGATAAGAAATTATCCGGTTGGCCATTACGTGCAGGTGATTAACGGGATTCTTGAGCGATCGGCCGAGGCTCGTGTTCTGTTGATTGGGATGCCAGAGAATACCGCAGTGTCCGAGAAAATTGTTGCGGCTGTTCGAAATGATCGCTGCTGCAATTTTTGTGGACGCACTCGCTCGCTTGTAGAGCTTCTCGAGCTCGTAAATTTCTCCCGCTTACTGGTTAGCAACGACAATGGTCCGGTGCATTTTGCTTCACTGACTTCGACACCGATTTTGGCGCTCTTTAGCACAGACTCACCCTTTGTGTACGGCCCTCTGGGCAATTGTGTGATTCTGTATACGTTCTTTCACTGCAGCCCCTGCATCAGTGTTCTAAACAATAAGCGCTCTCGCTGTACGAACAATCTGTGCCTGCAAACCCTTGAGCCCGCAAAGGTGCTTGAAAGTGCAATGCGAGTCATGGAAGGTCAGGTACCTTATCGCACTATCAACGGCGAGTTGAGCTATCTATAAGAAGTAAATGTTTTCACATCGAGCCATATGGTCGAATTTGCAATGTTGATGTTTGCCCTGCCTCGGAGGCGAACTCAGAATGGCCGTTCCCGGTTCATCTCGCTCGCCAGCGCGAACGAAGTCAGTGTGATTTGCTGTTTCTTTAGAACCGCCCGCGTTTCGGGCGCCGTTAGTGCCTCCAGTTCCTCGGCCCACCGATAGCCCCAATGACTATATCGCGTCCGCGTATCGACATCATCCTCGCCGGGATGGCAAACCAATTCGTATAAGCCGTCGGGAATTTTCCGAACTGTTCGTTCCAGTGTGGAACGAGTTAAGCAGCCGCTGACTTCGAATCCGTACATTCCATCCGGCATTCGCGGCGGAGGACGGCCTTGCAAACCTCGCGCTGACAGAGACGTCAGATTTAAAGCAAGCTGCTGTGCCCACCGCCCCATCGGGACACCCGGCGCTTTTCGCCACGGGCCGGCAGAATTGCGAATCCACACGTTATCCATCTTGCTGGTAAGCCTCTTAACGATTTGGAAGACAGGCGGGAACATGTGGAGGTGTTGGTGGCTATCAAGATGAGACAGCCGCAGACCTGTTTGCTGAAAACGCGCGATCTGCGCGGCGATCTCACGCTCGACCTCATCCCAGCTGATGCGTCCCAGAAACGCGCGTCTGAAAAATTCGCTACTTGTGTGTGGAAGCCGTCCTGTTTCATCAACCAGAGTCGGTAAGAGTTCCCGTTTCAGAACGGCTTGCTCTTCGACCAACGTCAGATGCAGACCAACATCGAGTTCTGGGTTCTGCTTAGCCAACGCGACAGCTTCCTCGAATGCATTTCCGGTCACAAGCAACGAGGCACTGGTCACGATTCCATCTTGCAACGACCGCAGGATCCCTCGATTAACTCCCAGCGTGAGTCCCAGGTCGTCCGCATTAACGATGAGCTGTTTCAAGGATTAGGGATCCGAGTCGCCCCTATTTCGTGCCGCATCTTCATTCGGAACGCTATTAATTCCCGAATCATCTTAACGATCACGTCTGGGCTGGCCAGAGTGGATACACCGCGATTTCTGGGAAAATAATCTACGCCAAACTGAACGATCTTAAATCCGTGCAACTTGGCTTTGATTAGCAGTTCGGCGTCAATGAACGAGCCCTCCGCCTCCAACTTGATCTTATCCAATATCTCTCGCTTGAACAATTTGAAGGAGAAATTGACGTCCTTCACTCGCAACGGAAAAAGGAAACGGATAAGCAAATTGTAACACACCGAATAAACCGTGCGGACAGGTCCTTCGGCGGTGCGATCAAAGCGAAAAGCCGAAACGATGTCAGACCTTGTAAACTCCATGATGTGTAACGCTCGTTTCACCTCCCTGAGATCGACCGGCAAATCCGAGTCGCAGTAGAAGACCAGCTCTTTCGTGGCTTTGCCAAAGCCCGTGCGAAGCGCGCCTCCCAACTTCAAATTCCGTTCGTGGTGAAAGACCTTCACACGAGGGTTCGATCGGGCCAATGTTACTGCAATTTCCGGTGACCGGTCTGTGCTGGCGTCATTGATGATAAGGATTTCGTAATCGGACGTTATGTCGGTCAGAACGGCCTCCGCAAACTGAACCGCGCGCTCGATGTTCTCTTCTTCGTTGAACATTGGATAAACGACCGAAATACCTGGCTTCCGTGTCGTCATGGGCGGTGTCTCCGGTCCGTCGTTAAAGCCGGGTATAGATTGTTGCGCCATTGATGACGGCCTGCTTTCGATATCCCGAAAGATACGCCCGCAGTGCAGGATATCGGCTCATTGGATGAGCAAACCATTCCGGGTCCGTTGTCGAGGTATCGACGATTAGCGCTGGTGGATGCGATTCCCAGTCTGATCGAAACATCTCCCAACTTCCGGGAATCACGCTCTCCCCCCGATCTTTAACTTCGCGCGGCCGTTTGGCGTAGGCGCCGACCAGATGCGTACAACTTACGAAGCGCGTCGCAAGACGACGACCGGAGAGACTGTAGAATACAGGATGACTTCCCCAGACAAAAATCCGATCGGTCGGCCCGGTTCTCTCCATGATCCCTTGGACAATCGGAAGAGAATGCAGCGTCCGCTTACGCAATCCGAATGCCATGGTAAAGAAGACCAGCACCGGGACGGCGGCAGCACCAATGATACCTATTCGCACGAATTTCCAGTGCCGTTGGGGACAAGATCGCTGCTGCGCAACGAAGCGGGAAAAGGCCTGGCCGGCGAGGATCGACAACGGTGGAAGCACCGTCAGATGATAATGCCCGGGAAACCGCCACCCAATAAAGATTGTCAGATAGGTGACGCCCAGCCACAAAACAAGCAGCACTGCAGAGGTAGATCCGGCCGTCGAGTGTCGCATTGACTTTAGACTCGCAATCACCTGGCAAATGCCAAAGTACCACAACAGCGCCCACGATAGCAGCACAGTAAAGTGGATTGTAACGATGTGCTCCAGGACATACGCGAGTGTTGTCTCGGACTCCACGTAGCGGATGGCGAACACCCAGGCCCAGAGATACGCGTCGTGCAGGTTCCCCTGCGACTCATAATAAAAGGCGAGCCCCGCAATGGGAGCAACAAATCCAGCAACGATGCAGATACCCGCTCGAACCACGTTTCCCAATGTCTGAGTCCCGGGAATCAACCAAGCGTAGACGAGACATGCGGCCATCACTCCTACGTTCACGGCCGAAGGCTGGCGGATCAATGTTGCGGCTCCAACCAGCATGCCACTCAGGAACATCCAGCTCCCGCGCGCCCGTTTTTCACCTTTCAGGAATGCGAGAATACTTAGCGATAAAAGAAGAGACGCAAAAATCTCAGTGTTGGCTGGGAGCGTGTCGCCCGGCAGATAGGCGTGGACAAACAAGGCATAGCCGATACCGCTCCATGCACCTGACCATTCGTCTGCCACACCCGTGCCAATCCGCCGTACGACCAGCGCCGTGGCTGCGACCACCAAGATCGCGAGAAGATGTACAGCCAGGAGGT
Source organism: Candidatus Udaeobacter sp. (assembly GCA_035713885.1). Taxonomy (GTDB): domain Bacteria; phylum Verrucomicrobiota; class Verrucomicrobiia; order Chthoniobacterales; family UBA10450; genus Udaeobacter. The sequence goes on from DASTMV010000191.1 coordinate 6,813, forward strand.
TATTGCGTCCCGCAATTCGAAAGACGCCGGCGTAAATGTAATAAATCCCCGGCGGCTTCGTATCGACCGCTGTGTGGTAAACCTTTCCGCCATCCAAAATGTCGCTCGCGATCGTGCTGTAATAGTCTTCATCGGTGAGGGACATCGACGGCAGCAGGGTCGGCGCACGCAGGATGACGACAAGCGTGATGATGATCACATTGACCCACCGGCTTTGACGTCGTGTCATGAGTGAGGCGTCTGCCCGATGCGCGTTAGGTTTTTCCTGAAGAACTCGATTGTTGCGCGCAATCCTCCACCCAAATCGCAAACCGGCCTAAACCCTGCCGTCTGAATCTTGTCCACGTCTGCGACGGAATGTTTCGCGTCACCGGGCCGCTCTGCGCCGTATGCAATCGTGCAGCTAGACTTGGCTAGATTGCGAATGGTTAGGGCCAGATCGGTTATCGTGGTCGGTTTTCCGCAAGCGACGTTGAAGATCCCGGTTGCCTCCGATTCCAACCCGAAAAACACATTGGCGGCAACTACATCCTTTACATAAATGAAGTCTCGCGTCTGCCGCCCGTCTCCGAAGATCGTGATCGGCTCGTTCCTAATCGCTTTCTCAATAAAAGCCGGAATGACCGCAGCGTATTCACTTCTTGGATCCTGGTAGGGACCAAAAACATTAAAATAACGAAGGGTAACAGCGGCGAGCCGTCCTTCGTCTGTGAAGGAGTAGCAGTGCCGTTCGCCTTCATTTTTGCTCGTGGCATACGGATTTTTTGGGTCGACACGCATGCTTTCGATCTTTGGGATGGTTGGATTGTCGCCATAGATTGCAGCCGAGCTGCTGAAGATCAGCTTTTTCACTCCCGCCTGCGCTGCCTCTTCCAAGACAATCGCTGTACCTCGAGTATTGATCTCGGCGCACTCGTTTGGCTTCTTTAGGGATTCCTGCACACTCACCATGGCTGCGAGGTGAAAGACAAAGTCCACGCCTTCCATGGCTTCTCTTACTAGATCGCGATTGAGAATTGAGCCGACGATGAGTTGGCAATCCAAGCCACAGAGATTGCTCTTAAAACCCCGGTGTAGGTTATCAAGAACACGCACCTCGGCTTGACCGTCGAAATGTTGACAGATATGCCGGCCGATGAAACCGGCGCCTCCCGTAACTAGGATTCGCATGGTGGAATGACGCAAGGGAACGCAAGAATCCAGCGATCAATGCCTTGTAAGCTTGAGATAGCTAGGGGGAGATCCATTCCTGCTGTTTCCTACGGGTTACTCAATACGTGCGAAAAAATTTTGGCGTGCTGGGCAGTCGATTGTAGCGTCGAGCCGATATGAGCGCGAATGTTAGCTTAGACGTGTGCGGCTTTGAGCATGTTTCTGGCGAAAAATGAATCAAGGCGCTCTTGTTCAAGATGTCTAACATTGAAATCGCCCAATCCCCTGATCGGCTTCGCGACCAATCGGTGAAACCCGCGGACGCTACGCTAGACATTCCGCCGCCAGCAGTCGATGCGCCGGCGCATGTCGACAAAACCGGAGTGGAGCTAAAACGCGGCGCATTCTTGAACACGATCGCGATGTTGGCGTCGAATTTCCGCGGGATATTCACGTTCCTCGTTGCGCGGCTTCTCGGGCCGGCGGCACTCGGCCTATTCTCAGTTGCCTGGTCGACCACTGACATCATCAGCAAGATCGGTGTGCTTGGTCTCGACAACGCGATCACTACGTTTATCGCCCGCTCTGAAGCAGTCGGCGACCGCGCGCGAAGCCGCACATTGTTTCGAATCGCTGTAGCGCTGGGCGTCGTGCAGTCCATTATCACCGCTGGCATTGTGATAGTGGCGCTTCGTTTTCTTAACAACCGTCTTCACGTACAACCGCAAATGGTTTCCGCGCTGGCACTCGTTCTCTGCGCGATGCCCGGCCTGGCATTATATCGCATCAGTACTGCGGTCTCGCGGGGAATGAAGGTCATGCAACACGATATTTACTCGCGCGGGATGACCGAGCCAATTGCCACCACATTGGCATTCCTTCTTGCACTCGTCGTCGGTTTCAAAGCGTCCTCTCCGGAAGTAGCGGCGATCCTTGGAACTGCGGCCTCAGGATTGATTGCGCTTCGGCTCGCCTCAACCTTGTTTCGCAATATTCCCGCACATGCGCACGTGACATCCTCGTTCGGCGAAGCACGGTCGCTCGTCGCATATGCGGCCCCCATCAGCATTTATCAACTGATTAACGCGTTCATCGCCCGGTTGGATCTTCTCATGCTAGGCTACTTCGTTGGACGCGCACCCGGCGTCACGCTCGCAACCGTCGGCGTTTACAGTGCAGTCATCGGTACGGCAAACGGTCTGCGAAAAGTTAACCAGTCCTTCAATCCCATTTTCGCGCCGGTCGTAGCAGGTATGACCGCTACCGGCGATCATGACGAGGCTGCCGCAACTTACGCTCGGCTCGCTGAATGGATGCTTTGGATCTTGTTACCACTTGTAGCAGTGTTGTCTCTTGCGGGCGGCACAATTCTGCTCATCTACGGTCCTGCATTTCAGCAAGGTGGTGTTTGGCTGGGCATCGTCGCCCTCGCCAGTGCTGTTAACGCGTTCGTCGCGCTGGGTGAAACCGTAATCATGGTGCAAAGGCCGCATTTAAATCTTCTACATTCTTGTATCACCTGCGCAGTTGCGGTGGGTGGCTTGCTCTGGCTCATTCCACGCTTTGGTGCGATGGGCGCGGCGGCCGGCATTCTTTTGCCCTACATCGTCCAGGGCATCCTGCGTTACGCCACCTTGCGATGGGTGTTTCACTGGAAAGATTCGTGGAGCGATATTCGCCCGCCGCTGATTGCCGCGGGGATTGCAACAGTTCCCGCCCTAATGTCGCGTGCATTCCTGAGCGGAATTGTCGGACAAGTCACCAGTGCGGCCATCTTTCTAGCAGTGTTTGGTCTTCAGTGGTGGCGACATCATGTGCACCTCAAGCGCCAACGTGCTTAAGGGGACGCAAAGACATCCCACGCGTCTTTGAAAAACGCGATTATTTCATTGTTGAGTTTCTGGCGCCCGTCGATCTTGTTTAACGACACAGTCCGCCGCTGCCGGCGCACGCTGCGCATCATGGCTGAGGCTGGAACAACGTATCTTTTCACGCCGCGACGGCTAAGCCATGCGCTGATCCAGATGTCATCAATATAAAACGCCACAGATGGGGCCCCTGAATAATCCCAGACTGATTGGTCAAAGAACCGTGGTTGCACAAGGTAACTTCCACACCCGGTGATCACGGCCACGGGTCGCGGCTCGCGAAGGTCTTTCGCTTTAATCATTTTGGCGTCGTCCCAATCTAAACTACGCGGCATGGCAGCGCCGCGGAAGCAAAGGGCTGCGTTCGGCAATTGCTCGCTGTAGAAAAGATATGTCTCAAGCGCATCATGCGGATAAAGCCGGTCATCATCGACCACCATGATCAACGTATCCGCCCGTCCCGCTGCCAGCTCGTCCTGAATCGCACCGATAAACTTCGTCGACGGACCCCAATCCTGGCAGCAACATAAAACGCGCACTCGTGGCAACTCGGAAAGATACGTCGGAACGACATAGGGCCGCTGTTCGCGAATCGAAAATTCCGGAATGGCCAGGACGATCTCATCCGGCGGCCGTGTCTGGCTTAAGAGGGACTGAATCGTAGGCTTCAAATTGTTGATTCTGTCGGGCACTGTCGAAAGTGATGCGATTACACGCCGACGATCCAACTTGTTGTTTGCGGCCAGCGTTTCACGAATGAAGTGAACTTGTTGACGGTGCTTTCGCACACCCGGAAACAGGCGTTTAAGGCACAGGGCAACGAAAAGAGCAGCGCCTGCAAAAATCAGCGGTAACATGAGACCAAAATCGACATCGTAAAGACGGACGAATCTTGCACCTGACTCGCGAGTACCACGATTTGCTGCAGTGGACATTCTTGCATCGGAGCGATAGTTAAAATAGGAATCAGCGCGGGGGCAACATGCAATGCCTCCTGCGGCATAAACTATTCAAATCGTGAAAAAAGTATTTGTCACAGGCGCAAGCTCCGGGATAGGCCTCGCAGTTGGCAAATTGCTGGTGGCGCAAGGTCATGAGGTCTGGGGCACATCGCGTAGTTTAGAACGCATCCCAAAAATGCCGCAATGGCACGCGGTCCGCTTGGATTTGACCGATTCGGACTCGATTGAAGAGGCGTTCAATGCCGCGCTCGCTGAAGCGGGGTATTTCGACGTCTTGGTCAACAACGCGGGAGCCGGCCATTTTGGTCCCGCCGAGCTTCTTCCGCCCGAAACCATCACGAGTCAGTTTCAAATCCTTGTTTTCGGGCAAATCGAGTTGATGAACCTGGCGCTGCGCCATATGCAGGCACGCGGAGAAGGTTTAATCATTAACGTCACTTCGTTAGCTTCCCGGCTTCCCTTACCGTTTATGGCGGCTTACAACGCCGCGAAAGCAGCTCTGGCATCCTTCACCATGTCAACCCAGCTCGAGCTGGGTGATTCCCGAGTTCACGTTGTCGATCTTCAACCGGGCAATATTCGCACTGAATTTAATGAAGGTGTGGTCAAGAGTGTGAAAGGGGATCTACGCTACGACACAAAGGCTGCGAACACGTGGGAAGTAGCCGAGCGCACCATGAAAAATGCGCCACCTCCAGACCTCGTCGCCCGGCAAATTCTCAAATTAATCAATGCAGATCGACCGCCCCCGCGGGTGACAGTTGGTGATGTCTTTGAATCGAAGATTGCGCCGCTGATTTTTAGATTTCTTCCACAACGCGTCCGGATATGGGGCCTGAAAAGGCACTATGGCATATGACTCTTGTTCTTACTCCAACTGTGGAATTTGCCAAACTAAGTTGTCCCCGAAGATGACTCCGATCCACGATGCGGTGATTTTGATGGCGGGCGAAGGCTCACGTCTGCGTGGTGCGGATAAGACTTTTCTCAAGCCATTCGTCTTATTAGCTGGCCGACCCTTGATTTCGTATACATTGGATGCCCTGATCCACGGAGGAATCAAAACTGTCAACTTCGTGGTCGGTTACGAAAGCGAGCGCGTTATCGCACAGGTGAAACAGTTGGTTCCTCCCGGCGTTAGTTCGTACTTCATCGAAAACCGCGACTGGAAAAAACGGAATGGTGTCTCGCTTCTCAGCGCCGCCGGCCGCGTTACTAGTCCATTTCTCCTCGCCATGAGTGATCATGTTTTCGAGAACGCGATCATTAACCGTCTGCTTGATTCTTTCGCTCCCGACTTCCTTAACATCGCTGTCGATAGAAAACTCGATTCCATTTTCGATCTGGACGATGCAATGAAGGTTCAGACTGATGGGGATAAGGTTACCGGCATCGGGAAAGATCTGCAGATTTACAATGCGATTGATACCGGCCTGTTCGTCTGCACAATCGAAATTCTCGACTACCTCAGCCGCGCGAAGGCCGTCAGCGAGGTGAACGATTGCAGTCTGGCTGATGGAATTCGATTAATGGCACAGGATGATAAGGTCCGTGCCATAGATATAGGTGATAGTTGGTGGCAGGATGTGGACACTCCGCAAATGATGCAAGAGGCAGAAAGACAGATAACCAAATCTACAAGGTTCTCGGAGCAGAGCGCGGTGACCTGATGTTAGGGGGCGAATGCCTCTCTCTGGCAAAACACTGCCCTATGATCGTGGCTCACGCCTAACGACATCGCCTTGACCCAGGCCAGATCTGATCGTGGCGATCACAGTCACGATCAGGCTTACGGCAGCGACAGTCGTCCAAAGATGAAGGATCCACTTAGCCTGATCGAGTAGCGCAAGCACGAGAAAAAAAAGGATGGCCATATCCCGCTTGGTCAGCTGGAAAATCCACCACACAAATCGTTCGCCGAGATTCAGCAAGCCGGAATGCCCGATCATTCCGTGATGCCTGGAATAAAACGATTCATGCAGGGTTGCCGTGACCATCTGCATTTCGCTCTTGCCACCCCGCAGGAGCCATTCGTTCGCTGCAATCAAGCCAGCGCACAGAACTCCTTCGGCTAAGTGATGAAGCCCAAACCCAAGTGCGAGAACGTAGATAAGACTTCCAAGAAAATCGCAGAAGCTATCCAAACGTTCCCCGAACTTCGATTCCAAATTTTTGGCGCGCGCAATTTCACCATCGCAACCATCAAGAATACTGAACGCCTGAAAAATGGCCGCGCCAATGACAACGCTGACGTAATCACCGCGCATTAAGAACACGCCGGCGATAAGCGGCAAGACAAAGATTGATATTGTCCACGTGTTAGGATGGACGGGAAGCTTGAGCAGAACGCGGGTAATACGCCGCGAAATCGGCCGATTAAAAAACCGCGAAACGAAACCGTCCTGAGGCTTGCTCATTAGGCGTATGCCCTGTTCAAAATTGGATAAGTCTTGCAGCGTTCCATTGCAGCGGCTTCCATGAGCCGATTGACAATTACGCCTGCGGCTAGATCCTGACAATGGCGCTTTCTCCCGAGCGCAGCCAAAGCTTATGCAAGCCCGCTACTGGGAGCTACGGCGACTGCACCTAATCAAGTTCAACGATACAGCTCTATCAACGTCGATTTTTACTGATCGTTTAGCACGATTCTCGGGACAGATTTGGCCGCCTCAACTTGCGCACTGATTTTCT
>DASTMV010000192.1:0-17770 GCA_035713885.1 Candidatus Udaeobacter sp.
CATGGATCAGTACATCATCGCCGCCAACTTCGGGAACCGGCACTTCCTCGAGCCATAGGCCGGGTTCGGCTCTGGCCTTAACAATCGCCTTCATCGTAGTCTGCACGATAGCAAACTAGGCGAACCAACGTAGCGAGAAAAGGTTTTTGAAAGCGCCCCCGCTTTTTTATGTGTGAAAGCATGTCGCCTCGTGCCTGACCGACAAAGATCTCAGGCGTCCGTTTATTATTGACACGTCGCTCGCAATTGCGGCAAAACATGTTCCCGAGGGAATCATTCTGGATCGTATGAATTTTTGTGGGAGCCGATTCCGCGTGTGCGGTTTTCCCGGCGCATCACTTGATTCATAGACAGTCAAACAAACAAAGAATACGCGAAGGAATTAATCTATGAACAATCGAATATCGCTGGCTATCCTGCCGGTGTTGGCCTGTTTTGCGCTTTTACCAGGAGCCCAAGCGGTCACTCCACCCCCGGATGGGTGCTATCCGAATTACGCGACTGCGGAAGGGTGCGGGGCCCTCAACGTTCTCACTACAGGCATTGCCAATACGGCACTTGGTTGGTATTCGCTTTTTAGCAACACCGACGGCAGCTACAATACTGCTGTGGGCACTGCGGCGCTCTTACTCAACGTAGGAGACCAAAGCACGTCCGATGGAATTCAAAATACAGCGGTCGGCGCGATAGCCTTGTTGCTCAACTCCACTGGCTCACTGAACTGCGCAGTTGGAGCTGGTGCGATGGTTTATAACGGCGCGGGCAGTGACAACAATGCTTTCGGGGCGTTTGCTCTCCAAAACAACGATTCGAGCGGAAACGGCCTGGCGAACTTCAATAATGCCTTTGGCCGTTACGCGCTCACGACCAACGTGGACGGTGACGAAAATGATGCGTTTGGCGATGACGCCCTGTTCAGCGTGACGACGGGCTCACAAAATACAGCCATGGGGGATGACTCGCTTGATGAGTGCACGACCGGCAATGGAAACGTCGCTGTAGGTAAAGAGGCGGGAAATTCGATTATCGATGGCAGTGACAACGTAGTTTTGGGTCACAATGCCGGAATTGGCATTGTGCACGCGAGTAGGAATGTCGCGATCGGCGTTGAAGAAACTGGCCCTTTCGCTGACTTCGATGATACCTGCTTCATCGGGAGCATATTCGGTGAAATCGTTAGCGACCCCGGCAGCCAGGCAGCAGTATATGTCGATCAATTCAATGTAGTCGGTGTCTTCAACTCGTCCCGGAACTACAAACATGATATTCAACCGATGGACAAGGCCAGTGAAACGTTGTACCAGCTCAAACCGGTAACTTTCAAATTCAACAGCGACTGGAAAGGGACGACGCAATATGGTTTGATCGCCGAGGACGTCGCCGAGGTGGATCCGCAACTCGTGGTGCGGAAGAATGGTGAAATCGTAACGGTGCGTTACGAGCAGATCAACTCAATGTTGCTTAATGAATTCCTTAAGGAGCATAAGAAAGTTGAAGAACAGCAAGCGAGCATCAGCCAACTAAAGATCGAAATGCAGACCATGGTTGCACAGCTAAAAGAGCAGGCCGCGCAAATCCAGAAAGTGAGCGCCCAGCTTGAAGTCAGCAAGCCAGCATCAAAAGTTGTGGTTAACCAACCTTAGATCTGGAATTTGAGCAGCCTTGTGTGCATGGCACCAAGGTTATTGAATCGAAAAGGCATTCGCCCATTCGGGCGAATGCCTTACATTTCCTCTGAACTCCGCCTTCTATTTGACTAGCCTCTAGTGTTTTCGTTCTCTTGACCCGAATCAACGGCGACCTGCTGCAGCTTACTCGTCGTACAAAAAAATGTTTATCATTTTGGTGCTCACCGCCTGTGTGATGATTTGCTCCTGTCAGAAACAGGATTCAACCGTTGGAGCACAACTTGCCCACCGAAAAATTGAGCTGGATTCCCGCGAAGAAGCATTGGTTGAACGAGAAAAAACAGTGGAGCAAAGGGAGAAAGCGGTGACCGCACGAGAAAAAGCGCTGACGAACAGCCGGGTCGTGCAGTCGCAGCCTGAAGCGCCCAGCGCCGGGCAGACTGAAGCTGATGAACAAAGAAGAATCCAACAGCTGCCTCCCGAGATTCGGGCGCTCATTCCCGAGCGACCCAAACTGGACACCGAAAAAGCTCAAAAAGACACCGCACCACGTGATCGGGCCATGCAAACACAGCGCAACTGGGAAGATTCGCGAAAGAAGAAAATGTCTGCGATAGCAGCTCCCACAGTGGAAACTTCTGGCGCGGGATTAACGTCGCCGTCTCCGTCGCTCACGCCGTAGTTCCGATCTACTATCCTGCATATCGGTTGAACGTCAGCCGATGCAATTTGCTGTCATACAGCGATGCTGCGATCGCGCCAGCTACTTTGACAGGATGGATTGAAATCGATCGCAGCCTCAAATAAATAGCGTAATGATCATCCGCGACCGCGTGGCGCAGCTTCTAAAAGCATGGCCGAAAATTTATCCGAATGCGCATTGCGAGCTGGATTTTCGAAATCCACTGCAACTTCTCGTGGCGACAATCCTCTCCGCGCAAAGCACGGACAAACGCGTCAACATGGTTACGCCTGCGTTGTTCAGAAGATATCGGACCGTGAAGGATTATGCCGATGCGCCGCTGCCCGAATTGGAAAACGCGATCAAATCTACCGGATTCTATCGCAATAAGGCGAAAAGCATTCGCGGTGCGACACGCGAAATCGTCGAGAAACATGGTGGCAAAGTACCCGACACAATGGAGGAGTTATGTGCGTTGCCGGGCGTTGGCCGCAAAACAGCTAACGTTGTTCTGGGGAATGCTTTTCACAAGGATGAGGGGATTGTCGTGGATACACACGTCATTCGGTTGTCGCAGCGGCTTCGACTGACGAAACAGAAGGACCCGGTGAAGATCGAACATGATTTAATCCAACTGATCCCGCGCAAGCATTGGACAGACTGGAGCCACTGGCTCATTTGGCACGGGCGACGCCGTTGCTACGCGCGCAGACCGGACTGTAGCCGATGCGAAGTCTTCCAGCTTTGTCCCAGCGGCAGAATTTTCCTGCGCACTGGTCAGGCGCAGAAACCACAGGAAACGACGGCTTCCTAGCCTGCAAAATTACTTGAACGGCCGCGCCGCGACGGCGAAGATCGCGCACCAAATTGAGAACCCTCGGAATCGCCGTTCTTGTCCTGCTGGCTGCCGTCGCGGTTGCAGCAGAACCGCCGGAGCTTCAGCAATTGAGGAGCCAGCTCAAAACAGCTCAAGAGGCGGAAGATAAACCGTCAATTATCGAATTGAGCCGGCGCATAGTCGCAATGGCCCCTAACGACTCGGATACATGGGACACACTCGCGCAGACGCAGTTGGAAATCGAAGAACTCGACGGGTTGGAGCGAACGCTCGATTTGTGGCAAAAAGAATGCCGGCGAGCGCCGGCAGCAATTCACGATTTTCGGGCCGGTGTGTGTTTTAAGCGCGAGGATTACAAGTGCGCGGAGCAGCATTGGCTTGCCTACATCGCGATGAAACCGTCGCCAGCTGACATTGCTACCGCTTACGACAATCTGGCGGAGTTGTGCGCTGTGCAGAGCCGCTGGGCAGATCACGCTGGCTACAGGACTAAGGCAATTGCGGCGAAGGACACGGCTGCGCGTCGTGTATCGCGCGCGTGCGCTTTCCTTCGTCTGCACAAATGGGACGCAGCGTACGCTGACATGGCCAAGGCGAACAAAATGGATGCCACCGATCCGGAAGTGAAGGAGTGGCTCCCACAATTTGAACAGTTGCGACAGTTCCTTCCGCGCATTGAGGCGCTCGACGCACAGATCACGAAGTCGTCGAATGATTCCGCGGTCGCGACCTTGCTGCTCGACCGCGCGCGGCTTTTCACTCTCGCGAATCGTCCCCTGCTGGCGCTCGATGATGCCGAGCGAGCATTCAAGCTTCAACCCACTTGGATGCGCGCGCGTATCCAAACTGCGGAAGCGTTGCTGGATCTGGATCGTGAGGATGACGCCGCAAACCTGGAGGTCAGCAAATATCTTCAGCGTGGGCAAGAGAAACATGTCGGCGACCAACCGCTGCACGACCTTGGCGCGTTGGATTCACGCCTGGTCCAAAATCCAGCCGACGTCGATACGCTCGTCGCGCGAGCGAAAATTTTGAGAGACCTGCGTCAATTCACACTGGCATTGGCGGACGCGAATGCCGCCTTGGCAATCGATGACAAATCAGCAGCCGCACAGTTCGAGGCTGCACAGGATCTCGATGAGTTGGACCAGCAAAAGGAGGCGCTGTTGCACGCTCGGACTGCGACGGATTTGGATCCGGGTGATTCGGCAAAATGGTATTTCCGCGGCGTGCTTGAAAGACGGCGCGCAGATTTCACAGAAGCCATCGCATCACAAACGCGCTCGATTGGAATTACCGAGTCACCTGTTGCGTTAAGCGAGCGCGAACACTGCGAACGTCGCATCGGCAAGACAACTGAAGCCGATGCCGATCTTCGCCGGTTACAGGAACTGGCGCCGGGACACCAATGAACCGGCGATTCTCAGCAGCAATCCTGCTTCTCGTAACTTGCGGTTTGGGCTTTAGTCCGCTGACGACTCTGGCGCGCTCGGATGAGGAGGAAGAACAGAACGAAGAAGAAATATCAAACGCTAAACCGGATGCCGGAGGCGTCACAATCGAGCCGTCACACGGAAAAATTGCTGAGGGCGACACGATCACGATCACATTTCCGGTGGCAATGGTCGCGCCTGACCTCATCGACCTCGGTGATCAGCCCTGCCCATTTATCAGCCAACCAAAGCTTGAGGGCACGTTTCTTTGGAAAAGTCAGACTGAAGGTGTGTTCACGGTCAGCGGTGTAGTCGCCGGTGCGCGCCATCGATTGACACTCGATCCAACACTGAAGGATGCGTCAGGAAAACCGTTCGTCCTCAAGGATTGGAGCGCCGAGTTTGGAACGCCGAAATTTGCAATCACAACAGAGTTTACTGAGCGCAAACAGTTGCCGGCGCGACCTCAAGTCTATCTGGACTCAACTTACGCAGTTCGCCTCGATGAAGCTGCCGAGCACATCTATTTTCAAGATCGGGAATCGCGCCAGCGTTTTCCCGTCGAGGTAATTCAGACCGCTGAAGAAAAAACCGCGAGTCCGCTGGAAGGGACCGGGTTTCGAGTCACGCCACGCGTGCCGCTTCCAGTGGAGCGCACGTTCGATCTGATCGTGAATGGTTTGCTTGAAGCGAAGAGCCACAGGCCACTCCCGTACTTACAAGTCATGCCCATGGGGAAAACGGCGCCGCTCACGATCGAGTGGTTAGGCGCATTCAACCATGCACTCGAAGACCCGGCCATTCGCATCAAGTTCAACGACTACATCGACCCAGTGGATGCAACGCCAGATCGAATCCGGGTCGAGCCTGCAGTGGAGAAAATGAAACTCCTTGCCAGCAATGATGAGATTGAAATCACGGGTAGCTTCGATCTTAAGCAGCACTACAGAGTGGCAATTTCGCCGGAGCTCAAAGGCGATCGTGGTTACGGGCTTGCTGCTGAATCCCACTGGGGAGCGACGTTTCGCCCGAAGGAATCGTGCCTGATTTTTCCATCCACGCAGGTGTTTGCGCGTGCCCGCCAGGAGTTGCGCTTCGCCTTCTTCCAGGTCAACACGCCGGAAGTCACTTGGAAACTGGCGCGCATTCCGACGGAGAAACTCTCGGCGGTAAGCGCGCGAGTGAAAGAGTTTGAAAGAGATGCGACCAATCCCATTACCGGCAAGACAATCATCGATCCTCGCACAGGATTTACGAAACAGTTTCAGACGGAACTGCTCGTTGATGCGTTCCATCTTCCAGTGTCAGCCAGCGGCACGTGCGACGCCGCGAGCGGCGATACCGAAATGCGACGCGAGGTTCGTTGCACTTCACGGACAAGCGAGGAATTCGCCGGTCCGTATCTTTTAGAAGCGAGCGCAATACTTCCCGACGGCCGGATCGTCGGCAATCGCTCCATGATTTGCGTAAACGACTATTTACTTACGCAGAAGCGAACCCCGAACAAAGTCATCATGCGTCTCGGCAAAATGTCTGACGGAAGTTCCGTGACAGGGGTGACTGTCCACGCCGTCACCGAAGAGAACATCGAGCTGGCTCGCGCCATCACAGATAACAACGGCATGGCAGAATTTTCGAGAGACACGATTTTCCCACAAGCCCGTAATTCCAAGGGGACACACCTGTTCATTGCCGAAACGTCGACAGGTTTGGCGCTACAATTTGCGGAAGGCACAGCCTTTCCTTCCGGCAATGATTATGCGCGCGCAGCGAGGACATCACATGCCGAGATTATTACGGACCGTAATCTCTATCGCGCCGGCCAAATGGTGAAGATGAAAGGCATCGTTAGGGATGCTACTCAATTCAGTGGCCTAACGATTCCCTTCGCAGCAGGCGTTCATTGGAGCATTACCGAAGCGGACGGCAGTCGTGTTGTTGGCGAAGGAGACACGGTACTTTCATCTTACGGCGGGTGGGAAGGGGAATGGCGCGTACCGGAAAAGGCCAAGCTGGGGAGTTACGAAATTCGCTGTCGCGGCCCCAGCGGAGATTACCAAGGTGTGACATTGGTGAGTGTACAGGAGTACCGCGTTCCGCTTTTTTCGGTCCTTGTTGAAGCGACGACGCCGGAGGTGGGCTCAACGGCGCATGCCCGGATTTCCTCTGCATATTTTCATGGCGCGCCGAACGCAGGCGCACGCGTCCACTGGAAAGCGACCTGGGCAACATCGCCGGAGTACGGAAACGAGGTCGAAGGAGCTTATCGAAAACGTTTCAACACGTATGCCGAGATCGGTCCGAGCATGGACCCTAACAGTGAGGATATGAAGACAATCGAAGGCGACACGCAGCTCGACGCGCACGGTTTCGCAACGCTCGTGTGCGAATCACCGTTCAAAGATAACGCGGCTGTCGGGCGCACGAGCGTTGTCTGGCGCGCGGACGTGACATCTATCGATGGACAGACGCTCAGTGGCGGTGACACGGCGACACTATTTTCGACGGAAATACGCTTGGGCGTTCGCACAGAAGAGCAGATTAATGGACCGGCAGGGGTGAAAGTGGAGATCGACGCGCTCGATCCCGACGACAAGAAGATCGATGGTGTCCTCGTTCGGGCCGACTTGTTTCATGTCGCCACAAAAACGGTCAAAGAACAGCTTGCGCCATTTGTATATCGGTATCGCAACACCGATCAGTTCGCGAAAGTCGCATCACAGGAGGCGAAGACGCCCGCCGATTTGATTTTTTCAACGACCAACACCGGCCGCTACGTCGTTGCAGTCAACGCCACAAAAATCAAAACGCCGGTCGTGAGCGATGAAACAACCATCACGGGCGAAAAACCGGCCGAGTTGCCGGTGATCAATGAGACCACGTTCAAGATCGAACATCGTGCCGAGCCATTTGTGCCTGGCGACAACGCGGCGCTCACCATACAAGCGCCGTTCGGTGGCGTAGCCTGGGTGTCGGTCGAGACGGACGACGTGCTCGACACACTGCTTATTCCCGTAAAAGGGAACGCCGGCAGGATCGAATTGCCCATCAAGGAGAATTACGCCCCGAACGCGACGATCTCGATCTATCTAGTTAAACCGGGCGGGGACAAGGAACTTCCTCTCGAGCGCTTCGCTTACACCGACATCGAAGTGCGCAGGCCGGATCGCGAATTGAAGATCGCGCCACACCTAATCACTGCGACTGCCAAACCCGGTGATGTGGTGCGCGGCGACGTATTGGTAACTTCGAGTGACAAACCCGTTCCCGATGTCGATCTGTTGGTATTCGCAGTGGATGATGCCGTCCTGACGCTCGGCGATTGGAAACTGCCCAATATTGGCGAGAGATTTTATCCAAAGAATCCGTTTTCGGTGCGCACTTACGAGGCGCTACATGGATACATCGAGAATGTTGCGAAGCTTAGCCTCACACAAAAAGGATTCACTATTGGCGACGGCGGCGAGGAAGCCGTCTCGAACGTGAAAAACGTCCGGAAAGAATTTCGCACTCTCGCCTATTGGCAGGGAAATTTGAAGACCGGTGCTGATGGAAAAGTGAAGTTTGAATTCATCGCACCGGATAATCTCACCACCTATCGGGTTGTGGCGCTCGGCCAAACCAAGGCTAATCAATTTGGCGGCGACGCGAACGAGACGGTAAAAATATCAAAGCCGCTCCTGATCGATTTGGCGCTGCCGCGGTTTCTCCGTGACGGCGACGAAGTGGAGTTGCGCGCGGTGGTTCGACAAAATTTCGCTGATAGCGACAGCATCACGGCGCGCTGTCTCGTCGATGGCAGGATCAAACTGTTTGGTGAGGCTGTGGCAACTCAGTCTACGCAGCGTGACGCCCCAATAGTGTTTCGTTTCAAGGCAAAGGTCGCCGACCCCGATTGCGCGCCGACGAAAGTGCGTTTCGAAGCTGTCTCGAACGCGAACAAGCAGATGTCGGACGCGGTGGAGATCACGTTGCCGGTGCAACCGCCAACGATTGTGCGCAAGGAGAGCGTGGCGGGTTCGTTCAAGGGCCCGCACTTCGATGCTCGCCGGGCAATGCCGGAGGAATGGAAGGGTGGCCATGGGCAATTCAACACAACGATTTCAACTTCGCCGTGGCTACCGGAGATCGCAGGTCTCCCGGCAATTCTGGAATATCCACACGGCTGTTTTGAACAAATTTCCACGAAACTCCTTGGCTACAGTTTGCTCGCCAATCTGCTCGCGTATCTGCCGGATTTTCAGCAACGCGACGCGGAGTATCGCGCCACGCTCGAGCGGGGGATGAAACAGTTTGCCGATTCGCTTCTAAGCGATGGCATGCTTCCCTACTGGCCCGGTGGAGACACCGGCAACGGTTTCGTTACCTGCCAGGCGCTCTGGTCGGTTAACGAATCGATCAACGCCGGTCTCGAGCCGCCGCCGGAATTGCAGGAGAAACTCTCCAGCGCGGTCAGTAAAGTTGTGCAGGGCCAATTGCCGGCGTCTCGATTTGAAAAATGCTTCGCGCTTTTTGTGCTGACACAAACAGGCAAGTCCGAGGATTTCCGGAACGAATCGCAGGAATTATATCTGCATCGAAATGAAGGCACCGATGAAGACCGCGCGCTACTCGCAATTGCGCTGCACCAACAAAACATCATGGCTGGCGAGCAGCAGCAACTTCTGCGCGAGATCGACAAGCCAATCAAAGAACGCGCGTTTAATCCAGCGACGTTTACTTCAATGACGCGAGCCGAAGCGATGCGCGCCTTCGCGTTCAATCTGATTTCGCCGGCGACGTGGACAAAGCAACGAAAGCAGCAAGCGCGCGATCGCATGTCGAAGTTGATGGACGGCGCTGGATCGCTTTCGACACAGGAAAATCTCTGGCTCCTGCTGGCGTTCAAATCAATGCTGGGCGCGGAAACAACCTCGGAACTCCATGCGCCCCAGCCGCCCGCTGACGTCCTTTCGAAGAATGGACGCTCGGCTGCATGGTTCGATCGCAAAATAGAAAACGAACTTGCTGTCAAAGATCTGAATCAGAGCGCGCTCACGTTTCTGATGCAGGCGGAATATTCGACCAATGAGGTTGATACCGACCGGGTGGACCGAGGATTTCGCGTTGAAAGGGTCGTAAAAAATCTCACCGACGCAACACGCGTAGGTACTCCGGATGCGCCGTTAAAGCTGGGGGATCAATTGCTCATCGCCTACCGGTTGAACACGCGGAAGGTTCAAAATTTTGTGGCTCTGGAGGATTCTTTGCCCGCAGGCATTGAAGTGGTGAATCCGAATCTCGCGCTGGTGGGAAAATTCTACCAATTGCCGCCGCTCGATCCGCAGGATCGTTTGCTTGGATTGTCGTACTCAGAGATGCGCGATCGATCGGCCCTTCTTTACTTTGATGCGGTCGATCCCGGCTCGGGTACGTACTCGATCTTGGCGCGCGCAACTGCTGCCGGCACGTTTCGGTGGCCCGCCACGCAGGTCGCGCCCATGTACGACAGCCGCTTTTCTGGATTGTGCCCTTCGAGTGTATGCGTGATCTCCGCCGATTAATTCTGGGGACTGCACGCGCTATCGCGTCTGTCCTTGCGATCCTTGCTGCCGTGATCGCATTCGTCTGGCGGCTACCAATCCCCAGTGAACTGAAAAAGTCCCCGATTGGAACGTTAACGTTACTTGATTGTCGCGCCCGCGAAATTGCCGAACTAGCCTCTCCAGAAGCGCGCACGCAATTTCCGGTTTCGCTCGAGCAAATGGGACCATGGTTGCCGCGCGTTACTGTAGCGTTAGAAGATCGGCGGTTTTACGAACATCGCGGTATTGACTGGCGCGCGACTTTTGCGGCGACGGCGCGCAATGTGCGATCGGGACACATCCTTTCAGGCGCATCAACCATCACGCAGCAACTTGTAAAATTGGCCACGGGTCGCGAACGCCGCACTTGGAGCGGCAAATTGTACGAGGCCGTTGTCGCCTGGAAATTGGAAAGGCATTGGAGCAAAGAGCGAATTCTCGTTGAATATTTGAACCGCAGCAGTTATGGCAACCGGCGGATCGGTCCGGAGGCCGCCGCCCGCGCATACTTTGGAAAACCAGTGCGCGATCTTACGTTGAGCGAAGCGATTTTCCTGGCCGGTCTGCCGCAGGCGCCCACCCGCTTCAATCCGTGGCGGCATCCGGAGGAAGCGAATCGCAAATACACGCGGTCACTCTCACGGCTTGTTGAACTGGGAGTGATCAGGCGGGATCAACAGTCGCTTTTGGCGCGGCCGCCAACCATCATGCGTGTCAATCCGCCGCGACTGGCGCCGCATTTTGTGGATGCAATCATAGGGCGAACTCCGGGACTGCGCGGCACAGTCAGGACAACGCTCGACTTGGATTTGCAAAGAACGACAGAACGACTGGTTCGCTCGCATTTGTCGGCTTTGAACAGGCATGACATCACGCAAGCCTCGGTGGTCGTGATCGAAAACAGCACTGGCGCAATCCGCGCCATGGTCGGCTCGGAGGATTACGCTGTCGCTCAGATCAACGGCGCCACACAGCCGCGCAGTTGTGGATCGACGTTAAAACCATTCGTTTACCTGGACGCGATCGATAAACGGCTTTTTACCGCTGCGAGCTTGTTGCCGGATACATCCGATGCCATTCGTAATGAATACGGCGATTACGATCCGCAAAACTACAATCGTCATTATTTCGGGCCGGTTCGGTTGCGCGAAGCGCTCGGATGTTCGTTGAACGTTCCCGCTGTCTTTGTGCTGAGTCAGCTCGGCGCCCGCCCGACGTTTTATCAATTGCAAAAATGGGGCTTCAATTTTCCACAAGGTCTGGATGATTACGGCGCCGGTTTTGTTTTAGGCAATGCCGAGACGCGCCTGCTGGACCTTGGCGCTGCATATGCCGGCCTTGCTCGAGGCGGTACAGCCATGCGTTCGAAATTTTTGGCGACAGAACATCAACCGATCACGCGCATCGCCTCGAAAGAGGCGACAGCGATTGTGACTGATATTTTGTGCGACAACGATGCTCGCCAGAAAAGTTTCGGACTGCGTTCACCGCTTGCCTTCGAACAACGCGTGGCGGCAAAGACCGGAACCAGCAGTGGCTTTCGCGATACGTGGACTGTCGGATTCGACAAAGAACACACCGTCGCCGTTTGGGCGGGAAATTTCGACGCGCGTCCTATGCGCGACACGCTAGCCGTCCGTGCAGCCACGCCGCTCTGGGCAGCCATTATGCAGGAATTGCTCAGGCATGATCATCCTATCGATCCACCTGTGAAAAACGAGAGACTGGTCAGGCGCGAGATTTGCAAAACGACCGGGCTAGTTCCGTCTCGCTTCAGCGCAACAAGAATGCCCGAACTTTTTCTCGTGGGAACGGAGCCGCGAGAAAATTCTGCAGACTACTTTGCGGGCGATGGAAAATTAGTCTTGCCAGCTGCATACGCGCGCTGGTGCGGAAGCCGGGATAATACGATCGGCGCGCACGTGCGCTCTGAGTTTCGCATCACCAACCCGCCGCCGAATGCCCACTATCAGATCGATCCAGTATTGCCGCCGTCACAACAAATGATCGAACTCACCGCAGCTTGCTCCAATGATGTGAAGTGGTTTGTCAACGGTGTTAAGGTCGCGCCAGAACGCGACGGTCGGTTTTTCTGGCGGCTCGCCCCTGGCGAGTCAAACGTGCGCGCGTTCAGTCGAGGCAAGCTCGCCGAGGAAAGAATCACCGTTGATGCCCAAAATGACGAATTCACAGCCGCCAACTGAACTTTGTATCTCAGCGCGACTTTTCTGAATCGCTGATCTGAGAACGCCTCCCATTGTGCTCAGCTCGCTTTCGCAATCGTTGGAACTGCCCCTCCAGGCTCTTGAGCTGTTCATCCGAGAGGTTTTCCAAGTCGACCAGTTCATTGCGCGCGCCCTTCAAGGCGCGGATTAGCTCGTCCAATTTGAGATGCATCGCTTTGGCATCACGATTTTGCGTGTTCTGAATCAGAAACACCATGAGGAAGGTAACGATGGTGGTAGCCGTGTTTATGATGAGCTGCCATGTATCGGAGAAGTGAAAGGTTGGCCCCGTCACGATCCAAACCACGATGGCAAGCACGGCCGCAGCAAACGCCCAGGCGCTGCCAAGCATGATCGACGACCGCTGGGCGAACACCCGGAAGGCATCCCTCACGACACAAAGGATGTCGCGTTCACGCTCGTGTTGTTTCAGCTCGTCTGTCTGGGTCTTGTTCTTCATGCCACTTAGTTCTTCGCGCGTGGCTCTGATGTTGCGCGCACCGAGGTTTGTTGCTTAGAGGCTGCACCTACAAAGCGAATTGATTTCCGTTCTATTTTAGGGAAAACTTGGTCTCTAATTCATGCAGCAAGCACCCGCGTTTTCACGTCTGCAAACTGCTCCGTCTGCTCCTCCGAATGCTGCGGCGGCCAGGTCGAAGCTATGGATCCTTAATTCGTGGCGTGACCTGATCTTCTACGTCGGGACACCACTGTTGCTGATACCCGCGTTTGCTTTGGCCCAGGCGCGATGGAGTCCCCAGGACATTTATCTCTTTGTCGCTGCGTTCGGTGCAATGGGGCATCACCTGCCGGGAATGATTCGCGCCTACGGCGATCAGGCCTTGTTCGAACGCTTCAAGTGGCGTTTCATTTTGGCACCCCTGTTTTTGTTGCTGACGTGTGTCGCATTCTTTTGGTGGGACCTGAAAGGAATCCTGCTGGTTGTTTTCTTCTGGGGCGTTTGGCACGGAATGATGCAGACCTACGGTTTTTGTCGCATTTACGACGCCAAAACAGGCACTTTCGATGCGCTCACGCGCCGCCTCGATTTCGCAGTGTGCCTGGTCTGGTTTGCCACTGCCGTGGTACTTTCGCCATATCGACTGAGCGACACGCTGGAGACGTACTACATGTGCGGCGGGCCATTTATTCCAGCTTCAATTGTACAGCTCGGGCAGAACGTGGTTCTGGGGACAGCCATCTTCGTGTCAGTTTTGTTCACCGCGCATTTTGTTCGCACATGGATTGCCGGGAACCGTCCAAATCCGGTGAAACTGGGATTACTGATCACCAGCATCGCATTTTGGTGGTATTGCAACAATCTCGTCTCAAACATTCTGGTGGGCATTGCCCTCTTCGAAGTCTTCCACGACGTGCAATACCTGTCGCTCGTTTGGATTTATAATCGCAATCGTGTTGAGAAAGACAGCAACATTGGCGGGTTTATGCGATTCGTGTTCCGAAGGAGCGGTTCGCTTATTGGTCTTTATGTCGGTCTCGTTTTAGCCTACGGCTCGATCTCGTACATTAATGCGCATCTCGGAATGGACGTCGTCAAACGCATTCTGACCGGCGTAGTAACCGCTTCCACATTGCTCCATTTTTATTACGACGGATTCATCTGGAAAGTCCGGGAGCGTTCGACCCGTCAATCGTTAGGGCTGGCCGGCGGAACTTCCGATGTGTCGCTCGGTGGTTTCGTTCCAGGGTGGGCGTGGCATGGCATTAAATGGGCAGGCGTGTTCGTCGCGCCGCTCGGAGCGTTGTGGTTTTGGCAAACGCACATTTCGGTTCCCGACGTGCAACGCACTGCGTGGGTAGTCGCAGATGTGCCCGAGAGTGCAAAACCACATTTTGATTACGGCTCAGCCTTACAAAAGGAAGGGAAATTGGACCAAGCGATCGAGCAGTACAAAATCGCACTCCGGTTCGATCCAGATTACGCGGACGCTCACATGAACCTCGGGACTGCTTTGACCGGCCAGGCCAAATTTGACGCGGCCGTGCCGCACATGGAATCAGCGTTACGACGTGAACCTAACAAAAGCGACTTTCACCTGAGGTATGCAAATTTATTGCAACGGATTGGTCGCAACGATGACGCTGCGATTCACTTTGAAATCGCCACACGGCTGAAGCCGGACTCACCAGACGCACATTACAACTACGCGGGTTTCCTCGCTGAACGAGGTAAGAATGATGAATGTATCAGCGAGCTTAGGACAGTTCTTCGGCTTAACCCAAAATATCCTTACGCAGAACTGCGGTTGGCCGATGCGCTTTTCGCGAAAGGTAATCTGAGGGAGGCGGAAGGACATTACCTGGCCGCACTACGGACGGACCCGGCGCTTACAGTTGCGTATAACAACTTGGGCAGAGTGTACCTGGCTCAGGGTCAGATCTCCCAGGCTGTAGTCCAGTTTACTGAAGCGCTACGGCGTAATCCGGATTACAAGGAAGCCGAGGAAAACCTGCGTACTGCCAAGGCAAGCGACCCGTTTTTTGGGTCGACGCACCATTAGGTTCGATTTGAAAGCGCCAGACCACTGGCGCACTCTCCCGCAGGCCTACGATGATCATCATCCCTGGTGGACATTGTGTGCTTGCGTTTCAGTGCGGCCGCTGCTCCGCGTTTTTTTTATAAATAAAACCAAAAGCTTCGATGCCATCTAACAAGCTTCATCTTAACCTCGACGACGCCTGGCCTAACGAAGCGCTCGGGCTTTCTGTGATTAATGCACGGAAGTGGGGACCACTTTTGCGCTTTTCGGCGCCGCCACCTTTGGTTGAACAATTCTATCGGGAACACGAGGCAAACATTGCGGCAGCTTTCCTGCTCTACGGTTCCGGCGATTTTCATCATCTGACTGCGTTGCGGTTGCGATCTGTTGCCGAGCCCGTCGTTCTTGTCTCATTCGATAATCATCCGGATTGGGATGTCCGACCACCGAAATGGGCCTGTGGTGGATGGATCAATCGCGCCCTGGAACTTCAAAATGTGCGAAATGCAAGCGTTTGGGGCTGCGGCAACTTCGAATGCTGGTGGCCGCATCAAATTTTCGGCAATCGTCGTGCAGAACGCGCCGGAGTGCTTGATGTGCATCCATGGGCAGACGATCGACCAGAGAAGGATCGCCAACGCAAGGGCGCAATCCTGCATGCGAATTGGCGCGAGCGTTTCATGGAATTTTCGAAGCGCGTCGCCGGCAAAAATGTCTACGTCACCATCGATCTCGATTGTCTGTGCGTGAAAGAAGCCATGACAAACTGGGAGAGCGGTCGGTTCACTGTCGCCGATCTTGAATGGGCACTGCAATGTGTCCTGCAGTATTCCCGAATCATCGGTGGCGACATTTGTGGCGCTTATTCACCTCCAAAGTATGCTCGTTGGAAGCAACATTTCGCGGCCGAGTTTGACCGCCCGAAGCTTGGGTCAATAAATGCGGAACAGGCGCGCGCGGTAAACATGGCGACATTGGAAAAGTTGTGGCCGTTGCTGACTGGAGGCCTGTAACGCGAGCCTGGCGCTTGCCACATCTCTTAACTCATCGAGACGAGCACGATCCCTCCGGTAATCAAAAGTGCGCCGATGGCGATCCGGGGGCTCAATTTCTCCTTTAGAACGACAGCCGCCAGAATAGTTATGAAGATGACGCTCAAACCTTGAAAGGGATAGAGGTAGCTCAAATCGAAGCGCTGGAGCAGCCCGAGAGTCAGGAAAAACGATACTGTCATTAGAACGACGCCGATGGCAACACGCGACACAAAATACGAGTTGTGCATACCGTTCCGCGCTGAGAATTCCATTGCCCGTTTGAGGATGAGTTGGGCAGCCACAAAGGTGACCAGAGAAATAACGATCAAACCGAAGGCGAGAAAACTCACAATCGTTCCTCCATCTTCGCAATCGGCTTGGCAACCAGAGCCAATCCGATAACCACCAATGCAATTCCGCACCAGCGCAACGCGGAAATCATTTCGCCGAGAAAGATCCAGCAGCCCAGCGGAACAAGGATGTCCACGACACGGGAAAGCGGATAGGCGATGCTGAGCGGGACATGCCGAAGCACGTAGAGCCAGCTCACGAAACTGACAATGATGAGAAGAATCGCCCACCACACCAGTGGCGACGCCAGGCCGTTAATGCCGGTCCACGAGAACGCGCTCTCCGGCGCAGCTACCTTGGTTGCACCGCGTTTCAAAAGGAGTTCCGAAACAAATACACACGCGATGCTCAGGCCGAGTTGCACCCACGGATTAGCGAAGGCTAATGGCGAATCTTGTATTTTTGTTTTTATTTTGTCCTCTGTCATGTGCAGCTAAGTCCAGATATCTCCTAGTGTCGGAGGGCAAGGCAAGGAAGTGAAATAAGTTCAGAGAGTCATCGATTCGCTCGAAATGACGATGATGAAGCAGGGCGGCTCTCAAAGCTGGTCCGCATTCGGGAACCGCTGCAAAATTGGATCGTGGCGGGTCGGTCCCAAGTATTTGAGAACCCGCCGAAAGACTCGATTCAGGAGCGGATTGGTATGCATGACATACAGATCGAGCGGCACCAATTCACAATCCAGATGCAGCTTCGGTTCATAATTGAGCGGGTTGCTGTAATAATATTTTAGCTTCTGCTGCACGGCCCAGGAGATGATGTCACGCAGTGTGTAAAAGTACAGGTGCAAATCCAGCGCGACGCTATAATCCAATCCGATGCACTCATCATAAATCGTGTTGCCGCAAACCAGGCAGAAACTGAAGGCGACGATTTTGTCGCTCTGCCGCCAGAGGAAAAAACGGGCGCATTCCGGCATCCGCTGAGCAATTGCGCGGAAATAATCTTTGGTGAGTGTTTCAAACTTAAGTGGCGAACGCTCGTGGACGGCCAGATACAGCGGATGGATCTCATCAACAAAAGGAGTGACGTCGCCCACGACTTCCATTTGGATCGTCGGCGCGCGCTCGGCTTTGCGAAATTTCCGGCGTAAATCTTTCCGGGTTGCTTTACTGAGAGTCCGAAAATATGCATCCCAGTTTTCGTGCTCGAGTGAGAGACGTGTCATTGGCATGCTCGGAATCCGCGCGTAGTCGTTCGAGCGAAGTGTGTCGAGCGCGGAACGATATTTCGTGGGAAAATCCTTGAAAACGATCAGGGAAGCTCTGTTTTGCTTTGCAAAATTCCGAAGGACTCCCTTTAACGCCTCTGCCACCCACACTTCGTCATTCTCGTCGTTAACTCCCAGGTCGCCGGTGCCGGCTGCGCAACCGACCATCAACACACGCATCGTGAGAAAGCGCGGGAACATTTTGCGAATCCAATCGACGACCGAGCGAATCCTGCCTGGAACACCTTCTACCAGATTTTGTCTGACAAAGAATACTGGCTGAATGGCGCGCACGCTGCCCCCC